>JAUNNK010000019.1 GCA_030537335.1 Clostridia bacterium
TACAGGCATACCGTACTGATCTGGCCTTTTACACCAACGGGCGGAGCGTATGCCTGACGGAACTGAAAGGGTATCAGGCCACTGTCGGCGAGCCGGTCATCCAGCCCCGCCGTCCAAACAGCCGCCTGGACAAGGTGCGCCATATGTTCAGTAAGATCACTTGATACACCACAGCGAGGAAGGTTATTGCATTTCCCTGTCTTTCGTGGTAAAATGTAGTTGTAAACCACCAGAGAAACCAATCTAATTTTACCGTTGATAGCCATTTCCTTGATAGCCAAATGATAGCAAAAGTTCGGCAAGCCCATAGGATAAGGATAATAGGTATCAGGAAAAATCAAATGATATCAAATCTCCCAAACAAAAGCGTTTAGAATTAAGTTTCATTTTGCGAGTGGGAATAAGCTGAAAAACTGCTCGAAAGCCCCTGTTTTTAGGGGCTTTCGGTTTTCAGAGAGGCCCCGTGATAACGATTTGATAAGCGGCGCGGTCGGACGCATTATTGATTGTGTTCCGGTTGGATTGCAGGTTTGAACAAGACTTGCCCGTAAGTTTCCATATGAAAAGCCATTGCTGATGAAATCCATTGGCAATGGCTTTTGTCGCATCCGAGGGAGCCTGATTGCAGATCCATGCGGGGTGGGGATTGGTTGTCCATTGACAAAAGGAAAGATCAATCGTATAATTAAATCGATTAAATGAATGCGAAAGAGTTGACGGCATGGAGAAGCGCGCATTGATTCTCTCGGGCGGCTGGAGCGGGCACGATCCACAGGGCCTGACGCGGCGGTTTCGGGGGATACTCGAGGGGGAGGGCTGTGCCGTAACGGTCGAAAGATCGCCGGACTGCTTCGTGGAGAAGGCATACCTTGCGCGCTTCGATCTCCTGGTTCCGGTGTGGAGCTACTGCGGAACCCCGCTGCCGGACGAATTCGCCGTGAACCTCGTGGACGTTGTGGAGGAGGGCCTCGGCATCGCGGGCTGCCACGGCAGCATGTGCGACGCCTTTCGCGAGAGTGTGCTCTGGCAGTTTCTGACGGGCGCGCAGTGGGTGGCGCATCCGGGCAAACCCTTCGTGCACTGCACGCCGGTGAACGGCTCCACCGAGGAGATGTTCTTACGGAAATACAGGGTGCGCATCCGCGACGCAGCCTCACCCATCACGGCGGGTCTGCATGATTTTGAGGTTTTCACAGAGCAGTACTACCTCCATGTCGATCCGGCGGTGCACGTGCTGGCGGACGCGGTGTTCTCCGCTGCGGAGGACGCGGGCGCGCCCTACATTGGCGCGGAGGACATCGTCATGCCAGTCGCGTACACGCGCCGCTGGGGCCGGGGGCGCATCTTTTACAGCTCCATCGGCCACAGCGACGGCGTGTTTGACGCTTCACCTGAGGCGCTTGCGCTGATGCGCAACGGTCTGCTGTGGGCGATGAGATAGGGGAGAAACGATATGCGTCAGAACACAAGGACGCGGATACAGCTTTCATTCACGGAAATCTTCTACAACTGCTGCTTTGCATCGGCGAACTTCCTGAGTGTGTTTTTGCAGTCGCTTGGGATTGGCGCGGGCCAGATCGGCCTGATTACCGCCCTGACCAACGGGATGAACATCGTCTCCCAGCCCTTCTGGGGCGCGGTGTCGGACCGGATCCGCTCTGTGCGGAGGAGCTTCATCCTGTGTATCGGCCTGTCGGGGATCTGCGCGCTGGGCATTCCGCTGCTGGCGAGGTACGGCTCCTCCCGTTTGCCGATGATGGCGTTGCTGGTGTTTCTGTACTTCTTCATCATGCCCGCGAACATGCTGGTGGAGATGTGGCTGGTGCGCGTGAACGCGAATCCCCGACTGCAAATCTCCTATGGCTCCGTGCGCATCTGGGCGTCCATCGGCTTCGCGCTGATGAATCTGGCGTATGTGCCGCTGCTCCGGCGTCTGCCGGTGCGCAGCGTCTATTATTTTTATGCGGTGTTTGCGCTCTGTGCGGCGCTGGCGGCCCACTCGGTTCCCGAGGGGGCGGAAGCGTGCGCCCATCGGGATGCACCCCGCATGCGCTTCCGGGACATGCAGTTCCGCAGAATTCTGACCTACGGGGTCGTCAGCTATCTGGTATTTGAGATCCTGTTCCAGATTCCCTTTGGCTGGTCCAATTCCTATACCGTATACGTCCTCAACGAGCTCGGGCTGGCGAGCACGAGCTTCGGCGCGTTCACCTTTCTGTCCGGCGCGTTTGAAGTGCCGATGCTGCTGCTGTGCAGGCGCTTGATCCGCAGGCGCGGACTGGCGGCGATGCTGGTCGCAAGCTCCATGCTCTTTGTCGCGCAGTACGCGCTGTATGCGTTCGGCCACGGTCTACCGGTACTGGTGGTATGCCAGGCTTTCAAGGGCTTCGCCTACGCGATCTACGTGACATGCAGGCATCAGTACATCTATGAAATTGCCCCCAGGGGTCTGGAGGGCAGCACCCAGGCAGTCGTCAACGCGGCGTATGCGGGCGTGAACATCCTCTCCGCCGCGCTGGGCGGCTATCTCTTGCAGGCCATCGGCGTGCGCAGCTTCTTTGCGCTCAACGCCGGAATCCAGCTGCTCGCCGGGCTGTTTCTGCTGGGCTCCAGGCGAATTGCCGGTCGGCGTTAACTGTTGGCACAAATGTCACAAAAATATGAGCGATTCGCACAAATATCAAGAAAACAGAAAAGGACTATTGACAAAACGATTTGGAAAGAGTAATATAGTGTCATACCAAGCATCAACTGTGCAATATTGATCCGGCAGTTGGATGCTTTTGTTGGACCGGGGATTCAATCGATTTAATGCTTTTCGATCGTGCGAAGCCCTGTTTTTAGAGGTTTAATTAAATCGATTAAATGATTTGCTTGGGGTGCTTGCATGGCGTTGAGAATAAACCGGCTTTCCTGTGATTATCAGTGCGATCCCGTCGGAATCGGGAGCGAGAATCCGCTGCTGCAGTGGGTGGTGCAAGGCGACGCCCAGGCCGCATACCGCATATGCGTTGCGACCCGACCCGCGCTGCTGGATGCGCCCGATCTGTGGGACAGCGGACGGGTGTGCGGAAAAGAGAGCCGCGCCATCTACGGGGGCGCTGCGCCCGAATCGAACCAGAGGGTTTACTGGCGCGTGTGCGTCTGGGACGGAGAGGGTGCTGCCTGCGAGAGCGAAATCGCGTCCTGGCAGCAGGGAATCCGCGCGGCGGACTGGGCGGCGAAGTGGATCGGCTACGACGAGGGCCGTGACGCATACGACCCGAGCGTCCCCTACTACTGCGCGGACGACTTCATGAAGGGCGAGAACCATCCCTTCCTGCCCAAGCCCGCGCTGCTCCGGACGGAATTTGCGCTCCGGGACGGCATTGAGCGCGCGACGCTCTACGTCAGCGCCATGGGCCTGACCGAGATGTACCTCAACGGCGCGAAGGCGACGCAGGGGCACATGGTTCCGGGCAACTGCGACTACCGCAAGCGCGTCTACTACCGCGCCTTCGACGTGACGAACCGGCTGGTTCCCGGCGCGAACGCGCTCGGCGCGGTGTTGGCGGATGGCTGGTATGCGGGCTACATCGGCCTGACCCCCCGCCAGTGGTGGGGCGCGAAGCCCCGGCTGAGCGCGGAGCTGGTCGTGGAGTACGCAGACGGCTCGACGCAGATTGTGATTACGGACGAAGGCTGGCGCGGCTGCACCGGCCCGTGGCTGTACGCGGACATCATGCACGGCGCGGGCTACGACGCTACGCTGGAGCCGATTGGCTGGAAGGAAGCGGGCTTCGACGGCACGGCATGGTCGCCGGTGGCGCTGGGCGCGGAGCACGATCACATCCCCGGTGCGCATCCGGGCGTGCCGATCGTGGAGCACTGGCGGCGGCCGGCAAAGAAGATCCTGCAAATCAATGAAGACGAAGCGATCTACGACGCGGGCTGCTGCTTTTCCGGCGTGATCTGCGCGAAGGTGCAGGGACATCGAGGCGCGAGGATCGAATTTGACCATGCGGAGGAGCTGAACGAGGCGCGGACGGAACTGCACTATTTCGGCAACCGCTCCGCGCAGGCGCACGATACCTACATCCTCTCCGGCGAGGGCATCGAGACCTTCCAGCCGGAGTTCACCTACCACGGTTTCCGCTACGTGCATGTATTCGGCCTGAAGGACGTGGAGCTGCTCTCCCTGGAGGCCGTTGCGATCTCCAGCGCGCTGCCGGATGCGACGGTGCTGGAATCGGAGAACGAGACGGTCAACAAGGTGCTGGAGCTGATCCGCAACACCGAGCAGTCCAACCTTTACGACATGCCCACGGACGTGTGCGCCCGGGACGAGCGCCTCGGCTGGGGCGCGGAGGGCAACTTCTTCATGCACACCGCCTGTGCGCTGAACAACAATGCGCTGTTCCTGCGCAAGTGGCTCCAGGACGCGCTGGACGGACAGATGGAGGACGGCGGCATGTGGGCGATCGCCCCGGCGGTCATCATGAAGGACATCGTGCCGTTCATGGGCGATTTGCAGTCGGACATGGCGCTGCACATTTCGTGGCTGCTGATGCGCAATTACAAGGATCTGCAGAGCGTGCGCGCGGCATATCCGGCGCTGGAGCGCTACTTTGACTACTCCATGCGCAATTCCGACCGCTGCCTGCGCTTTGCTACGGCGCGCGACTGGCTCGATCTGGGCCACGATGGACGCTCGGACTTTGACCACGGCTATGGCACCTGCGATCCGACGCTGCTGGGCACGGCCTGGTTCGCTCGCTCCGCAAGGATGATGGAGGAAATCTCCCTGGGCATCGGCGAGACGGAGCGCGCGGCGCACTACGCGGAGGCCTACGGGAAGATCCGCGCGGCGTTCCGCACCTTCTTCCTGGGCCGCAACAAGCTGCTGCGCGGCGCGACCCAGGGCGGCTACCTGGCGGCGGCGGCCTTCGGCCTGCTGGAGGGCGACGAGCTGATTGCGGCCCGCGACTGGGTTCTGAAGGACATGGAGAAGAACGGCGGCGTGACCTGGGGCACGGCCACCACGCCGGTGGCGCTGGAGGGCATGCGCAGGCTGGGACTCGATCAGGAGGCGGCGGCCTTCATCCGCAGACGTGAGTTTCCATCGATTGGCTACATGGCGGACTGCGGGGCGACGGCGGTGTGGGAGCGCTGGGACGCAATCTATGAGAAGCGCTTCCATCCCCACGCGATGAACGCCTTCGATCACATCGGGCTGGCCACCGTGGGCGAGTGGATCCTCACCGGCCTGGCGGGCCTTGCGCCGGAGGAGAACGGCTACGACGTGATCCGCATGCAGCCGGTGCTGGATCGGGAGATTGGCGGCATGCACGCCGTGGTGCAGACCATTCACGGAGAGACGGAACTCGAATGGAAGTTTGAGGGCGAAGACGTGCGCCTGCGTGCGGTGGTTCCGCAGGGCGCGACCGGCAGGCTCGTTCTGCCAGAAAATGTGTATGCAATCCGTACGGTGCGGGGTGAAGAGGGAACCGGCGAAATCTGCAATGCCGGTGGAGTGACGGCGGCGTCCCTCAGGCCCGGTGCGTACGAATTCATAATCAGTACCCTAATTTAAAAGGAGGAACACCCAATGAAAAAGATCCTGGCTCTGGTAATCGCACTGATGATCGCATGCGTCGGCATGACGTGTGCAATGGCGGAAGAGGAATACTACATCGGCTATTCCAACATGCAGCTGGCAGAGGACTTCTTCATCACCGTTTCCAATGGCCTGAAGGCCGCCGCAGAGGCGAACAACGTCAAGTTTGAAGAGACCATCGCAAACCGCGACGCGGTGCTGATGGCGCAGAACATCGAAGCCTTCCTGATGAAGGGCGTGGACATGGTCATCGACTTCAACGTTCTGGCAGAGACCGGCTCCGAGATGGCGGCCCGCTGCGCAGAGCAGGGCGTTCCGATGATCTCCGTGGACTGCCTGTATGACGGCGCATACTTCTTCGGCGTGGACAACTACGGCGCAGGCGTGGCTCTGGGCGAGGGCGCGTGCGAGTTCGTCGATGAGAAGCTCGGCGGCGAGATCGAGTACATCGTCTCCCTGTGGGACTCCCAGAGCGGCGACACCATCAAGTCCCGCTGCACCGGCGTTGTGGACGTTCTGGCCGAGAAGTACGGCGTTGACGAGGATCACCAGATCTGGATCGACTCCCTGGCGGACGACGTTAAGACCGGCACCATGACCCGCGACTGGCTCAATTCCAACCCCGACGCTCACAAGATCGTGTTCGTGGGCCAGAATGACGACCGTGGCTACGCCATCAACAACGCCGTTGAGACCCTGGGCCGCACCGCCGACTGCATCATCGTCTCCCATAACGCCGATCCGGCTTCCCTGGAGAACCTGGAGGCCCATCCCGACGGCGACACCGCCTGGGTCTGCACCGCTTCCTACAACTCTCACCTCTACGGCGAGCAGATCATGGACATGGCGCTGCGCATCCTGAAGGGCGAAGAGGTTGCCCAGTCCGAGTACACCAAGGTTTCCGTCGTCTCCTACAAGAACGTTGCGGAGTACAAGTCGACCCTGTAATTCAACAATGAATCGGAAGCGGGCCTCGGCCCGCTTCCCCATCCATCCCAATCCATGAAGACGGCAGGTGAAAGGCGCTATGAATATTCTTGAGATGAAAGATATCTATAAGGCCTTCCCTGGCATCGTGGCCAACGATCATGTCAATCTCACCCTGGAGAAGGGCGAGGTGCTGGCGCTGATCGGCGAAAACGGTGCGGGCAAATCCACGCTGATGAAGATCCTCTCCGGCGCGCAGAAGCCGGACAGCGGCACCATCACCGTGGACGGGAAGAGCCTTTCCGGCTACAATACGAAGGAAGCAATCGCTCTTGGTATCGGCATCGTTTATCAGGAACTGAATTATCTGGGCGCCTTGAGCATTGCTGAGAATCTGTACATCGGCCGCGTCCCCACGAAGGGCAGGGCCAAAAAGATCGACTACGCCAGGATGGCGGAGGACGCAAGGGCGATCATGAAGGAGGTCGGACTGGAGCACCTCAATCCCATGACGCCGGTGGAACAGCTCTCGGTTGCGCAGAAGCAGCTGGTGGAGATTGCGCGGGCCTTCACCCGCGATTTGAAGATTCTCGTGCTGGACGAGCCGACCAGCGCGCTGAGCGACACGGAAACGGAAGATTTGTTCCGCCTGATCCGCAGGTTCAAGGCAAACGGCGTTTCCATCATCTACATTTCGCACCGGCTCAACGAAATCTTTGAGGTCGCGGACAGCGTGATGATCATGCGCGACGGCAAAAACGTCGCCCGCAGGAAGATCAGCGAGACCTGCACCGAGGAACTGGTGCGCGACATGGTCGGCCGCGAAATCAAGGACATGTACCCCAAGCGCGGCAACATCTCCATCGGGAAGGAAATCTTCCGCGTGGAAAACCTGAAGACGGATTTCCTGAAGGACGTGAGCTTTGATGTGCGCGAGGGCGAGGTTGTCGGCCTGTTCGGCCTGATGGGCGCGGGTCGCACCGAGATCTGCGACTGCATCATGGCGATGAAGAAGTACGAGCGCGCGGACATGGTGATCGACGGAAAGAAGTACGCGCCGAGAAAGCCCAGCGAGGCGCTGGCAAGCGGCGTGGCCTACGTACCGGCGGAGCGCAAGAGTGACGGCATCTGTGCCGTATCCTCCGTCAAGGACAACATCACCATTGCTAACCTACGAAAATTCGCCCCCAAGGGCATTATGAATCTGAAGCAGGAGATGGAGATCGCAAAGGGCTGGGTCGGCAAGCTGAACATCAAGGTTCCCCAGATCCTGGCCCCGGTGGACACCCTGTCGGGCGGCAACCAGCAGAAGGTGGTCGTCGCAAAGGGCCTGAACACGGAGCCGAAGCTCATGATCCTCAACGAGCCCACCCGCGGCGTGGACGTGGGTGCAAAGGTGGAAATCTACAACCTGATCAACGACCTGTGCGAGAGCCGCAAGGCGGTGCTGATGATCTCCTCCGAGCTCCCCGAAATCATGTCCATGGCGGATCGCATCTTCGTCATTCACGAGGGAAGGATCACCGGTGAAATTCTCAAAGACGACTTCTCCCAGGAAACCCTGCTCAAGTACGCAATAGGAGGCTGACGGTCAAATGGCGAACAACACGAACAGCGCCCTCAAGAAGGGCTTGCAGAAACTGATGAAAGGCAACATCAGCACCATCATCGCGCTGATCATCCTGTGCCTGATCTTTGGCCTTTCCTCGCCGTACTTCTTCACCTTTACCAATATCATGAACATCGGCACCTATGCCTCCATCATGGGCACGATGGCCTCTGGTCTGACCGTCGCCATGCTGCTGGGCGGCCTGGACGTCTCCCAGTACGCGCTTTCCGCGTTCTGCGGCATGATCCTCGGCATGCTGTATGAGATCGGCTGGAATCCGTACATCACCATGCTCATCACCATCCTCGTGGGCGTGGTCGGCGGCTGCATCAATGCGTTCATCATCACCAAGATGCACGTCAGCCCCATCATCTGCACCATGGGCACGCAGTTCATCTTCCGCGGCGGCGCCTACCTGCTCACCGACGGCCGCTACATCCGCATCAGCGACCCGGTGTACACCTTCATCGGCAGCGGCAAGATCCTGGGCGTCCCCTTCTGCCTGATCGTGATGGCCGTGATCTACGTCATCGTGTGGTACATCCTGAAGTACACCACCTACGGCCGTCAGGTCTTCGCCGTCGGCGGCAATCCGAAGGTTGCCCAGCTGGCTGGCATCGACACCGCAAAGATCCGCTTCATCTCCCACATCCTCGCCGCTGTGACCGCGGCGCTGGGCGGCATCATCACCGTCTCCCAGACGGCTGCGGCCATGGCCAAGCACGGCTCGGGCAACGATATGGACGGCATCGCGGCGGTCATCCTCGGCGGTAGCGGCGTGGCCGGCAAGGGCCAGGTTACGGGCACGCTGTTCGGCGTGCTGCTGCTCTCCGTGCTGGTGAACGGCATGACGCTGTTGAACGTGCAGGCATACTGGCAGCAGGTCATCAAGGGCGCGGTACTGATCTTCGCGGTCTACATCGACTCGCTGCGCGGCAACGGCCTGCAGGCGTAAAGAAAGATGCTGGAGAGAGTGAAGCACGCCATGCTTTGCATGGCAAGACAGTGCTGGGAACAGGGAATCGCCGCGCAGGCCATGCTGGAATGCGGCGATTCCGACACCATGGTTCAGCTCGCGCGGGACTGCGTGGTGCGCCAGAACGCCGACGGCAGGCTCTGTGATGTGGAGGGCACGCCGGCGATCGTGGATCCCGCGGTCTGCGTGGAGCCGGTGCGCGCGGCGGGGGAGCTGCTCGGTAAGGAGCACTACCTGCGCGCGGCGCAGCGGAACGTGGACTACCTTCTGCACGACGCTCCCGCCTCGGCGGACGGCGCGCGGTATCACCTCCTCGGCGGCGAAGAGGTCTGGGCGGACAGCCTGGCGATGGGCCCCCACGTGCTGATGCAGGCGGGTTATTTGGATGAGGGCGTGCGCTACTACGAGGCCGTCCGCAGGCGGCTGTTCGACGAAGCAACCGGGCTCGTTCATCACAAGTGGGACGAGCGCAGCCAAAGCTTTTCACGGGCGTGCTATTGGGGCGTGGGCAACGGCTGGGCGCTGGTGGGACTGATGCGCATGGCCATGGCGCTCAAGGCGCGCGGCGATGCGCGCTGGCGGAAGATCGCGGCTGATTTTGCCGCGCTGGTGGAGGCAATGCTGCCTCATCAGGCGGAGAACGGCTTCTTCCACGACATACTGGACGATTTACAAAGCTTTTACGAATCGGAATCGACGGAAATGTTTGCATATTCCATCTATAAAATGGTATTATGTAAGATGGTTGATGAGCGCTACCTGTGCGCGGCGGACAGGGCCCGGAGGGCCGTGGAAGCGCGCGTGGATGCAAGCGGCCTCCTTCTCTCCTGCGCCGGCTCGCCGGATTTTGAGCATGAGGGAACCTCCGTCGAGGGTCAGGCACATTTTATCATGATGGAAGCGGCTGCCGCGTCTCTGAACCGATAAAACTATCCGGGGCGACGTACCCGGTAGGAGAGGGTCAAAGATGGCGAGAAGAGCCAGTGCAAAAAATGAGGCGAGCGAAAAGCGGAGCACCATCTATGATGTGGCGCGCCTGGCCGGCGTATCGGCGGGCACCGTTTCCCATGTGATCAACCGTACCGCGCCGATCTCTGAGGAGACCACCAGGCGCGTGGCGGAGGCGATGAAGGCGCTCAACTACCATCGCAACGAGAACGCGCGGGCGCTGCGCACCTCCGATTCCAAGATTGTCGGCATCGTCATTCAGGACATCACCTCCGAATACTATGCCCAGAGCATTGCCAGCATCCTGGACTGCGCTCAGAAGGAGGGCTACGCGGTGTTCACGGCCAACGGCCAGTTCAACATGAACGTGCTGAAGAACAGCGTGGCCGCCCTGATCGAGCGCCGCGTGAACGGCATTATCTTCGTCGGCGGCGCGAACGACGAGGCGATCTATCAGCTGGCCAATGCGGCGAACGTGCCCATCGTGTTCGGCGACCGCTTTGTGCCGGACTTCCCCTGCGTGGAATTCAACAACTATGAAACGGTAAATCATCTCGTACACGCCCTGTATCGGCAGGGCTATCGCAGATTCAGTTACTTTGGCGAGGGTCTGTCGACGCAGCAGAACCTGGACATGCGCCTGAACGGCTTTTGCGACGGCGTGAAGTCGCTGGGCATTCCCGAGAGCGATGTGGATATCCTGCTGGAGATCAAGCGCGAGGACATCAAGATGAAGACCTCCTTCGAGCTGTTCTCCCGACATCTGCACCGGCGCTCGGAGAATGAAAAGTGGGTCATCGTCACCTCCAACGATATGGTGGCGCAGGGCGTCATCTCCGTCGCGCTGCGCGCAGGCTGGCGCGTGCCGGAGGACGTCGCGGTCTTCGGCTTCGACAACATCAGCATCGCCTCCTACGCCACACCGTCGATCTCGACCGTGGTGCAGGATCCCTACGAGCTGGGCAAGTGCTGCTTCGATCTCCTGAAGGAGAGAATGTCCAACACGGAGGGCAGCTGGGCCAACGTGATGCTGGAGCAGGAGATCGCCGTGCGCGATTCCGCCTGGCTGGACGCGGGCATTGCACAGAGCGAGGGGCTGCGGATTTACAGGGACTGAATTTTAACTTACGCGCTGCCGACAATCGGGGTTTGCAAAATGCAAATTGAACCCGGATTGCCGGCAGCTTTCATTTGCCGAAAGCCGCGCCGGCGTCCGATGGAGGAAGAAAATATGGAAAAAATACTCTTGGGCAAGGACCTGAAGATCAGCCGCATGGGCCTGGGCAGCTGGGCCATCGGCGGCCCCTGGTACGAGGGCGACACGCCGCTGGGCTGGGGCCAGGTGGACGACGCGCAGTCCGTACGCTCCATTCACGCGGCGCTGGATCTGGGCGTGAATTACATCGATACCGCCAACATCTACGGCGCGGGCCACAGCGAGGAGGTCGTGGGCAGGGCGATTCAAGGGCGGCGCGCTTCGGTGGTCGTCTCCACGAAGTTCGGCATCCTCTGCGACCCGGCGAGCAAGCGCACCACCGGCAACATGCGCTCCATCGCGGACGTGTATGCATCCGTGGAGGATTCGCTGCGCCGCCTTCAGACGGACTACATCGACCTGCTGCTGTTCCACCTGGGCAGCTATCCGCTGGATGCGGCGGAGGAGGTTCGCGAGACGCTGGAGGCGCTGGTGCAGGCGGGCAAGATCCGCTACTATGGCTGGTCGACGGAGCTTCCGGAGTGCGCGGAGGTGTTCGCGAAGGGCGAGCATTGCGCGGCGTTCATGCACATCGAGAACATCTTCGAGGACTACGCGGACATGCTTGCGCTCTGCGAGGCCCACGACATGGTCAGCATCTGCCGCTCGCCGCTGTGCATGGGCCTGCTGACCGGCAAGTACAACCAGAACAGCTCCTTTGCCAAGGACGACCTGCGCGGCAAGAATGCGCCCGCCTGGATGAATTACTTCATCGACGGCAAGCCCAACGCTGAAATGATGTGCAGACTGGACTCCATCCGGGATGTCCTCACCTCCGGCGGACGGACGCTGGCCCAGGGCTGCCTCGCCTGGCTGTGGGCGCGCAGCCCCAAAGCCGTGCCCGTTCCGGGCTTCCGCACGATTCAGCAGGTGCAGGACAACGCAGGCGCGATGGACTTCGGACCACTGACGACGGAGCAGATGCGTCAGATCGCGGAGATCCTGGCGTAGGAAGCACACCGAGACGCAAAAAGCGACATGCGCGAAAGCGCATGTCGCTGAGAAGCGGACGGGGTCAGGGCTCGATGTCCAGCAGGGACATGGTTGCTGGAATCTCGTGGGCGGTGTTGACCTTCTCCTCGTCGACCACGCAGTCGAAGCAGGAGACGACCAGCTTGCCGTTCCAGTAGCAGGGCTCGCCGGGCTCGTCGAGGCCGCCCTCCCAGCCGGTACAGTCGGGCGACTGGGCGATGCGGGTGATCCTGCCGTCCGGGGAGACCTTGCCGATGGCGTTCGCGGAGAAGTCGGCCACGTAGATGTTGCCGTAGGGATCCATCGTCATGCCGTCGGTGGTCTTGAGGTTCTCCGGATCCACGCACCACAGCTCCTTGTCGATCATCTTGTCGCCCTTCGCATTGAGATAGATGCGCCACATGGAGCCGTCGCCGAAGTTGCCGATGATCAGGCGGCCCTCGCGGTCAAAGATGATGCCGTCCACGCCGTACTGGCACTTCGGGTTCTCCGTGATGAAGGTGCAGAGGATGTTCTCGTCGGCGAGGGTGTTCGTGCAGTGGACGTCGTGATCGTCCAGCGCGAAGCAGTACACGCAGCTCATCAGCTTGCCGGACTCGGTCTTGACCAGCTCCAGCGTGGACTGGGTGACGTAGATGTGGCCGTTGCGGATGCGCAGCCCGTTGGGATGCTCCATGTGATCCGCGACCACGCTGAAGGATTCGTACTCGCCCGCCTCATTGAAGTGGATGCGCAGGATGCGGCCGGTGCGGATCAGATCCGCGCGGCCGGTCCAGCCGGCGTTGTCGACCATGTAGAGGTCGCCGTCCGGGCCGAATTCCAGGCCCATCGAGCGCGCCTCGTTGGTCTCGGGATTCAGCGGCACGTCGAACCACTTGGTAATCTGCTTGTCCTTCGTGATCTTCAGCACGCAGCTGGGCAGATCCATGTTGGCGAAGTTGGGGCAGGAGAGGATCAGGTTGCCGTCCTTGTCGATGGTCATGCCGTCGGGAGTGGCCACCCACTCCTCGGGCAGCAGGGTGAACAGTTGGGGCGTCTGCATGATGTCTACCTCCTCGTAATGCAATCGATTTAATGAACCGGCAAAAAAATAAACAATCGATCTTTACCAATTTCATTATAGCATATTTTGGGGAAATTGCAATGTACCGCGCAAAAAAATGAGGTGTTGAAGGGCGCGGATGATGACAAAAAACAACGATACAGGGAGGATCAGAACGATGAAAACTTTGGTTGTTGAAAGGAACGGCGCGCTGTCCATTCGGGAGGTCAACAAGCCGCGTTACGGCGAATACCAGGCGCTGGTGCGAACCATCGCCTGCGGCATGTGCGGCACCGATGTGAAGCTCTGCCACAGAACCTTCAAGGGCTTTCCGGAGTCTGTGTATCCCATCATGCTCGGACACGAGGGCGTGGGCGAGGTCGTGGAGGTGGGCGCGAAGGTGACCACGTTCAAGGTGGGGGACAGGGTGCTCTTGCCCTTCGTGGATCCCGACCCGGAGAACCTGCCGGGGCTGGGCTCGGGCTGGGGCGCGATGAGCGAGTACGCAGTGGTCTGCGATCCGGCGGCGCCGGACGCCCCGGACTGCGCGTTTGCCCAGACCGTGCTGGATGACGACGTCGATCCCGTCGACGCGGCGATGCTCGTCACCTTCCGCGAGGTGCTCTCCTGCATCCGCTACTTCGGCATCAGGCCGGAGGATTCGGTGGTGGTGATCGGCTGCGGCCCGGTGGGACTCACCTACATCAAGTTCCTGAGCCTGTGCGGCGTGAAGAACCTGATCGCCGCGGACATCATCCCCGAAAAGCTGGAGCAGGCGAAGGCCAACGGCGCGGCGTTCGTCATCAACAGCAGGGAGGAGGATCTGCGTTCGGCGGTGCGCGCGCGCTATCCCGAGGGCGTGGACTACGTGCTGGACGCTGCGGGCTTCCCGTCCATTGTCAATCAGGGCATGGGACTGATCAAGGATCGCGGCGCGGTGCTGTGCTACGGTGTGCCGGAGAAGGAGGAAATCACCATCGACTTCAGCAAGGCCGATTACAACTGGCGTGTGATCTACCAGCAGATGCCGCGCAAGCGCGAGGAGGGCGCAGCCCATGCGCAGGTCATGGAGTGGATTCGCTCCGGCGCGCTGAACATCAAGGATTTCATCTCCGACTACTTTGACTTTGCGGACGCGGTGGAGGCCTACGACCGGCTGCTCAATCGCAAGATCCTGAAAAAGGGCATCATTCGCTTTTGAGAGGGGGAGAGACGATGGGCATACGAATTGAACTCAGGGACGCGGCGGGCGCGGTGCTGTTTTCCCAGGAGGGCGCGCGCAATGCGGCTCTGGTCTTTGACCGCGTCTATCAGCCGGGCGACTGCGTCTGCATCGCCTGCGACGCGGAGAGCTTCCTGAACATCCGTGTGGATGCGGCGGTTCCGGGCGCGCAGGTCTATCTGGCGGAGGGGCGCTTCGTCTATCCGATTCCCTTCGGGGAGGCCCGGTCGGCCTACGCCCCGACAGCGTTCTGCGGGGAGCGCCACATGTTTTCCGCGGATGTTGCTCTGCCGTTTGAGCTGGAGGCATACCGCGATTTGGCGCGGAATCCGCTGGATCTGCACGACTGCGCGGGCGTGTATCCCCACGTGCACGCGAACGCCGAGACCCGGGGTGAATCCGTGTTTGCGGCGCGCAACGTGATCGACGGCTGCCGGGCGAATCACGGCCACGGAGAGTGGCCCTACCTCTCCTGGGGTGTGGACATTGCCGTGGATGCGAAGATCACGCTGGACTTCGGCCGCATGGTGGAGGTGGACCGGATGGGCGTCTGCATCCGCGCGGACTTCCCCCACGATTCCTGGTGGACGCAGGCGACGCTGGTGCTCTCGGACGGCACGTCCCAGCTGCTTCCGCTGGAAAAGACGGATGCGCTGCAGCTGATCGACATTGGACGGCATAACATCTGCTGGGCGCGGATTGAAAACTGGGTCAAGTACGATGAACCCGCCCAGTTCCCGGCGCTGATCTCCTGGGAGGTCTACGGCAGGGGATAGCCGGGCCTCACCCAATGCAACGCAGCGATTGCAAAAGTCATGCAATCGCTGCGTTGTCATGTGTGAACCGCCGCGCACTCCGGCAAAGGCGGCTGTGCTGTCACAGCCGCAGGCCCTTGATGTCCTTGATCCGGGAGAGGATGATGTTGCAGCTGCAATCGATCACGCCTGGGAGCGGGTCGATCACCTCCCGGATCAGCGCTTCCATCTCCT
The DNA here is from genome assembly GCA_030537335.1 of Clostridia bacterium. Lineage (GTDB taxonomy): Bacteria > Bacillota > Clostridia > Christensenellales > Aristaeellaceae > SFTH01. The sequence goes on from JAUNNK010000019.1 coordinate 15,537, forward strand.
CGCCGGAGGCCGCCACCGCGTGCACGTGCAGCTTGTTCCTGCCGGTCACGCGGTAGATCTGCGTGACGACCTCGTTTCCCTTCAGAATCTGCTCCACCTCCGGCAGCGCGTCCGGCTGGGTCTCGATCTCGAAGTAGCAGGACACCGCGCCGCCAATCTTCTGCGGGTTGATGACGGTGGTGTACTCCTCGATCACCCCCCGCTGCTCCAGCGCCTGTATGCGCATTTTTACCGCCACGCGGGAAATCCCGATTTTTTGCCCGATCTCCGAATAGGAGCTGCGGGCGTTTTCAATCAGCAGCTGTACGATCTGCTGGTCCAGCGCGTCCAGTCCGTCCAGAAACATGGCGCATCCCTCCTTCCTATCTGGAATCATTATACGTCCTCCTGATCGAAATGTAAATGGGCGATTGACATTGGCAAGGCGTGTTGCTATAATACTTACGAAACGAAATCTATTAATTACGATGTGGATGTGATGTCATGGACAGGGATCTGACGCGCGGGCCGGTCATGGGCTCGATGCTGCGCTTTGCGGTGCCCATGATTCTGGGGAACCTGCTGCAGCAGTGCTACAACATTGCGGATACGCTGATCGTCGGCAGGTTTCTGGGAAAGAACGCATTGGCGGCGGTCGGCTCGTCCTTCACGCTGATGACTTTTCTGACCTCGATTCTGCTGGGGCTGTGCATGGGCAGCGGGGCGCTGTTCTCCATACGCTTCGGCCAGCGCGACGAGGAGGGGCTGCGGGAGAGCATCCGCGCCTCCTTCGTGCTGATCGCCGGGGCGACACTCGTGCTGAATGTCCTCGCCTTCGCCGCTCTGGATTCTATCTGCGTCCTTCTCCGGGTGCCGGAGGAGGTCTGGAGCCCGATGCACGCGTACCTGCGGGTCATCTTCTGCGGAATCGCCGCCACCTTCCTGTACAATTACTTTGCGTCGTTTCTGCGCGCACTGGGCAACTCCGTCGCGCCGCTGCGCTTCCTCGCAATCTCCGCGCTGCTGAACATCGCGCTGGATCTCTGGTTCGTGCTGGGGCTGAAGCGGGGTGTGACCGGCGCGGCGGAAGCCACGGTGATCGCCCAGTACGTCTCCGGCCTGGGCATCGCCGTCTATACCTGGCTGCGCCATCCCCGGATCCGCTGCCTTCGCAGCCTGCGGGTGCGAAGCGTGTGCGTGCGCGAGGTTGCCGGATTCTCGCTGCTGACCTGCGTACAGCAATCCGTGATGAACTTGGGCATCCTGATGGTGCAGGGACTGGTGAACAGCTTCGGCGCCACCGTCATGGCGGCCTTCGCGGCAGCGGTGAAGATCGACGCCTTCGCCTACATGCCGGTGCAGGACTTCGGCAACGCCTTCTCCACCTTCATCGCCCAGAACTACGGCGCGCGCAGCTGGGAGCGCATCCGCGCCGGGCTGAAGGGCGCGATCCTCGCGTCGACGGGCTTCAGCATCGCGGTCTCGGCACTGGTGTGCGCTTTCGCACGGCCGCTGATGGGGCTGTTTGCCGAGGCGGGCGAGGTCGAGGTCATCGCCGAGGGCGTGCGCTATCTGCGCATCGAGGGCGCGTTCTACTGCGGCATCGGCTGCCTGTTCCTGCTGTACGGCCTGTACCGCGCGCTGGGACGACCCGGCATGAGCGTGGTGCTCACCGTGATCTCCCTGGGTACCCGCGTGGCGCTGGCCTACGCGCTGTCGGCCATACCGGCCATCGGCGTAAGGGGCGTCTGGTGGTCGGTGCCCATCGGCTGGGCGCTGGCGGACCTGACGGGTCTGCTCTACTACTTCCTCCGCAGGGACAGCCTGCTCTGCCGAAAGCCGGAGATGAAGCGCGAAATCGCATGAGCGCGCTGCCTTTCGCCTGCTTTCAGCCTGTCGCGCATGGATGAACCGCAGCCCGCTGCGAACCAAAAAACAAGAAGGATCCCGGGCGCAGAATTGCGCCTGGGATCCTTTGCGCTTGTTGGCTGTCTCAGTCGAGAATCTCCATGAGCCTGCCGCAGCAGAACGGAATGGGCTCGCCGGCCTTGACGTGCTCGGTGCGGTTGCAGGTCACGCAGTACACGTCCGTGTCGTAGGGCGCGCGGATGACCGGGATGCTGGCCTTTTCCTGCTCGCTCAGACCCTCGATGTGGAAGGACGCGGTCTTGTTCTCGGAGGGAACGTAGACGCCGATGGGCTGCAGCGACTTGGTCTCTCCCACGCAGTTGCCCATCTTGACCCAGAGGGCCTCCAGCTCCGCTGCTTCTGCGGCATGCTCGGGCGTGAATTCAACGATATCCTTGTTGATGCGAATTTTCATTTTATGTACCTCCCGCTGTGTTCCTTATTCTTCCGCAGTGAATTCGTCCTTGCCCACGCCGCACATTTCGCAGGTGAAATCCTCCGGCAGATCCTCCCACTTCACACCGGCCTCGTCCTCGTCATAGACCCAACCGCAGATATTGCATACATACTTCATGGTTCGTTGCTCCTTTCTCAATTGGCCGCAGATTGCTCTGCGCATTACATATGTATTATACACCATTTCCACCGTTCGTAAACATCTATTTTTTATTAATGTATCGACAACCGGCATAGATTTTCGCGCTGCGGTGCGGACGGATTCCTGTGCGATTGCCGCGCTCGCTGTCCGCAATCCGACCATGCAGGGTGGCGGTCCGTCCTTCGGAACTGAAAATAGATGAGATTGTTCGTAATATAATTTGAATTTTGCGACTTGAATATGGATTTGTTGCACATATATGCGTTTTTGAAAAAAAGTATTCCAACTTGTGCGAATGAGCGTGCATGGGCGGCTGACATGATTGGGGTATATTGGTATAATAGAATTAACTTTAATAACGGAAGAAATTCATTTATATTATACAGAAGGATCATTCGCGCGCTTGCCGGGAGAGATTGCGAAAATGCGCGCATTGAAGATATTTTTAAGAAATATAGGAGAGGATTTTGTGAAAAGCGGGGCGGTGAATTGACGCACCTGAAGTTCTCTGCTATAATTCAAATTGGCGCTGTTTTAGAAAAAAAGGACGGTAGCAAAGATTGGAAACGAAAGACAGAGAGATGCGCGCACCGGGCTGGCGCAGGGAACGCCGGGTTCTGGAGCGGCAGCCGATGCTCGACAAGCGAGAGGTGCAGACGGGCAAGCGGCTGTATTGTGCTGCCAAGCGAGGGCAGGACATCCTTTTTTCCCTGCTTGCGCTGCTGGTTCTCTGGCCATTTATGCTGCTGCTTGCGCTGGTGATCTACATCGACAGCCCCGGCGCGAGTCCGTTCTTCGTGCAGGATCGCATCGGCCTGAACGGAAAGCCCTTCCGCTTCATCAAGTTCCGTTCCATGGTGCCCGATGCGGAGAAGAAGCTGCACGCGCTGCTGGACAAGAATGAGATGGACGGCCCGGTGTTCAAGATCCGTCGCGATCCCCGCATCACCCGGGTGGGGAGCTTCATCCGCAGGTGCAGCATCGATGAGCTGCCGCAGCTGATCAACATCCTCAAGGGGGACATGAGCATCGTCGGCCCGCGACCTGCGCTGCCCCGCGAGGTGAAGAAGTACGACGATTACGAGCGCCAGCGCCTGTACGTGCGCCCGGGCCTGACCTGCTACTGGCAGGTGCAGCCTCGCCGCAACGACCTGAGCTTTGATGAGTGGCTGGAGCTGGATCTCAAATACATCCGGGAGCGCAGCTTTGCAACCGACTGGAAGATCATCTTCAAAACCTTCAGCGCCGTCATCGGCATGGAGGGCGAATAAAATGATACCCGCGAATCACATGGTTCGCGGGTATCATTTTGCATCAGAGCTTCAGCGCGTCCCGCGCGGCCTCGGGCAGCACGTCTGCCACCTGATCCAGCAGCGCTTGCAGGCGTTCCCGGGTGCGGGCCTCCGCGCGCAGCGTGATCTGCTCGGCGGTCACGCTCTTGCGCATCAGGAACCAGCCGTCGGCAAAGTCGGCGCGCACGCCGTCCAGGTGGCTGATCTCCGCGCCCAGGCTGCGGGCCAGCGCCTCCACGCGATCCAGCCAGCTCTGCTGCTCGGCGTAGGGGCAGGCCATGCGCAGATCCGGGGTGATCGGCGGGCAGACGATGTTCGCGACCAGCTCTGAGAGCGGCTTTCCAGACTGCGCCACCAGCTCCGCCATGCGGAGCCCCGCGTACAGGCCGTCGTCGTAGCCCAGCTCGCCGAAGAAGAAGTGGCCGCTGACCTCGCCGGCAACCGCCGCGCCGTTGTCCAGGAAGCGCTTCTTGATGAAGGCGTGGCCGCTCTTTTCGGGCAGCGGCGTGCCGCCCATCTCCAGCACGGCTTCGCGGATCACCGAGGAGGACTTCTGGTCGTACACCACCGGCGTGGGACGATCCTTCAGCTGGGCGCGGATGAACAGCACCAGCGACTTCTCGTTCTGCACCGGCCTGCCCTGATCGTCCAGGAACACTGCGCGGTCGCCGTCGCCGTCGAAGGCTACGCCCAGGTCCGCACTGCAGGCGCGCACCGCCTCGCTGGTCTTGCCCAGGCAGCTGTAGTCCGCTGGATTGGGGGAGCGGTTCGGGAAGGAGCCGTCCGGCTCACAGAACAGCTCGGTCACGCGGTAGCCTGCGCGGCGAAAGGCCTCCGGGGCCACGCGGCTCATCGCGCCGTTGCCAGCATCCACCAGAATGTGCAGCGGCTTCGGCGCAGAAAAGCGCTTCTCGAGGCTGCCCAGGTAGTCCCGCGTCACGTCCCAGTGGGTCAGCGTGCCCGGTGCTTCCGCAAAGCTCTTTTCAAGCACAATCTGGTGCAGCGCGTCCATCACCTTTCGGGTCACGGGTTCGCTGCCGATCATGAACTTCACGCCATTGTACTCCGGCGGGTTGTGGGATGCGGTGACGGTGGCTCCAGCCACGGCATCGCTGTGCTTCAGCGCATAGTACAATACCGGCGTGGGGATGGTTCCCAGATCCACAAGTTCCGCGCCGGACTGAAGCAGGCCCTCCATAAGCGCCCTCTTCAATTCCGGCGTGGACAGGCGCAGATCGCCGCCCAGCAGGATCTTTCCGGGGGCCATCGTGGCAAGTGCCCGGCCGATCAGGCGGCACTCCGGGGCGGTGATTTCGCGGCCATACACGCCGCGGACGTCGCAATCCTTGTAAATGCTCATTCAGACCTCCACAGCATAGATTCGCTTGATGTCCTCCCGGTAGCGGGCGTAGATTTCGGCGTAGCGCGCGGCAAGCTCGGGATCGGGCTCCACCTCGGTGGCATAGCGGAGCATCGCGCCCGCAGCGGCCTCCAGAGAGCCGAAGGATGCGGATGCGGCCAGCAGCGCGGAACCCATCGCCGCGTCCACGACCTCGGGCACCAGCAGCCGCCTGTTCAGGATGGACGCGCGGATCTTCAGCCACAGCGCGCTCCTGCACGCGCCGCCGGTGGTATAGACGGTGTCGCCCACGGGACAGCCCAGAGCGATCATGTGATCCAGGGACAGGCGCTCGGCGTAGCCTACGCCCTCCATGATGGCGGGGTAGAGCTTGCTTCCGGTCACGTCGCCCAGATAGAAGGGCTCGCAGTCCGGCAGCACGAAGGGGAAGCGTTCGCCGCGACCGGTGAGGGGATAGCAGCGCACGCCGGTGGGGATCAGGGCTTCGCTGGCTGCGTTCATCTCGTCGAAGCTCCTCTCGCCCCGGGCCTGATTGAGCACCCGTCCGCCCAAATTCGCCGCGCCGCCCAGCAGCCATTCGCCGCCCGGCAGCATGTGGGAGTAGCTGGAGCCATTGGGATCGATCACCAGGCGATCGGTCACGCCCTTGAGCACGAAGGTGGTGCCGATGATGGAGGCCCAGCGCCCCGGGGCAACCGCGCCCGCGGCCAATGCCGAGGCGTAGCCATCGGTGGAGCCGCCTACCACCAGCGTGCGGGTGGATAGGCCCAGACGTGCGGAGGCCTCGACGGTCACGTGGGCGATGGGCGCGCCCGGGGACACGATCCTCGGCAGCTTGGTAAGGTCGAGGCCCAAAACGTCAGCATACTCCTCCGGCCAGCGGTTGTCGATCAGGTCGTAGCCGGTCTTGAGGGCGTTGCTGTAGTCTGAGGTCGTGTACTCGCCGCAGAGCATGCCGGCGATGTAGTCCGCCTGATGGGCGAAGATGTATGTCTTTTCGTAGATCTCCGGCAGCTCGTCATGCACCCACAGCACCCGGGGCAGCGAGAAGGACGCGCCGAACTTGTAGCCCAGCTTGCGCTCGATGTGGCCCATCGCGCCGTGGATGCGCGCGGCCTGATCCTTTGCGCGGGGGTCGTTGTACATGATGCCGTTGGTCAGGGGCTGCATCTCTGCGTCCAGGGGCACGATGGTGCCGCTGGTTCCGTCGATGGAGATGGCAATGATGGAATCCGGGTCGGAAATCTGCGCGGTGCAGGCCCGGATGGCGGTCTCGGCGGCATTTACCCACGCGGCGGGGGACTGCTCGTACCACAGCGGATGTTCGGATATGTTCAGGGTCTCAAAGGGAACGGAGTGGGCTGCGGCGACGCCGCCCTGCGCGTCCGATACCACGCAGCGCACGCCCTGCGTGCCCACGTCAATGCCCATGAAAAGCATAGGAATCCCTCCTTTGTTCATATGTATTATAACGTAAAGCGCGCCCGGCCTGCAAGCACAATTTCAGGTCGCGCGCAAGTTCATGAACGCTTCATATTCGGAGGCTACAATGAAGGCAACTCAGGAGAAGGAAGTGAGATCGATGGACAAAGGAAGGCGAAAGTTGGGCCGGGAAGTCTGGTATCTGTTGTACTTGCCCATCTATCTGCTGCTGTTTGCGCTGGTGGAGCACCTGGTCGTGGACAACTACTTGGTCTCCTGGTGCACGTTGGACGCAAGGATTCCCTTCGTGCGCCAGTTCGTGCTGATTTACGTTCTGTGGTATCCGCTGATGCTGGGCACGACGCTCTATCTGCTTTTCAGGGACAGGCGCTCCTTTGTGCGCTACGCGCGGTCATTTGTGATTGGCATGACCGCCTGCATGCTGATCTTCCTGATCTTTCCCAGCGGGCAGAATCTGCGGCCCGCAGAGGTGCCGGGCGATGACCTGACGGCATGGATGCTGCGCGCCATCTATGCGGCGGACACGAATACGAACGTGTTCCCCAGCATGCACGTGGTGGGCACGCTGGCGGCGGTGATCGCAATCTTCGACAGCCGGAGCGCATCGGGCTGCGCGAAGTGGTGCGTGGCGGCGCTGGGCATGCTGATCAACGCCTCCACGGTGCTCATCAAGCAGCACTCGCTGCTGGATATCTTCGCGGGAATCGCGCTGTATTGGCTGGTGTACCTCGCGGTGTATCGCTTGCCGGAGCTGAACCGGGGCAGCCGCCTGGCAAGGCCCTGCGCCGCGCGTCACCGCCGAAAGAGAGCCGCGCCGCAGAATTAGAGCTCGTCAATGAAGTAGACGTAATCCAGGGATCGAAGCGCTTCGATGATTTCATCGTGGCGCTTGTATTTTTTCAGCTCGGGGCTTGTGATGGTCACGGAGATGGAGTATACGCTCAGCCCGGAGTTCAGGTAGGCCGGGTTGGACTCGATGTCGTCGATGCGCAGGCCCAGGCGGCGGATGGTGGCTACGAAGTCCTGCAGGTTGCGCCGCTCTTTCAGCTCCAGGTGCACCTCGAAGTGATTGGAGCGATCCTTCAGATAGGCCTCGAAGGGTGGGAACAGCGACAGGCAGCACAGCAGCGCCCCGAAGCCGATCAGCGCAAGCGCGTACAGCCCTGCGCCGATGGCCAGCCCCAGCGCCACGATGGCCCACAGCCCCATGGAGGTGGTCAGACCCTTGATCTGGCTGCGGGAGCTGTACAGGATGGAGTTGCTGCTGATGATGGCCACGCCGATCACTGCGGCGGCGGAGACGATGGGGATGCTGCCGCCCAGGCTCTGATCCACCATCATGGCGATGGCGCTGGCGAGGCAGGCCAGCATGAAGGTGCGAAGGCCTGCGGCATGGCGCTTGGTGGCGCGCTCACAGCCGATGATGGCGCTGCACAGGATGGCGAGGGCGATGCGCAGCAGCGCCGACCAGACGTTGATTTCGGCGGCCCAGCTGCCCAGCAGCATGGCGATGGGATCGTGAAGGTTCATCATGGGTGTTCCCTCCTGTCATGGATGGATTCAGCGGCGGTTCAGCAGCCGCCGTCGGTTCATGCTGTGGTAGTACTCGCTCTGCTCCAGTGCGGCCTGGGTGAAGGCTTCCTCATCCTCACTCATCTCCGGCTCGCTGTGCACCGGCAGCTCCTTCTGGATGCGTTGGATGCGCTCAATCAGGATCTCTGCCTCGCTGCGGGGCTGATCGTCTGCGTCGGTTTCCGAAACGGGAGCCAGATCCTCGATCTTATTGGAGTAGGAGCCGGAGAGGTACAGCGAGAGCTTTGCGCAGGCGGGGCCCACCAGCTCGTAGAGCACGCTGGAGGCCAGGATGATGGTCTCCAGATGCTCGCCGGTCTCCCCGCCCAGCGTGCGCGCGCCCAGCGCGGCAAGGCCGATGGCCACGCCCGCCTGGGGGATCAGCGCAAGGCCCAGGTAGTCCCGCACCTGCGCGGGCTTTCTTGCGATCAGACAGCCCAGGTACGCGCCGATGTACTTGCCCAGAATGCGCACCAGAAAGTACACCACGCCGATGGCGATCAGCGGCACAGAGCCGATGGAGCCCGACGCGCTGGTCAGCGCGTCCAGCCGGAAGCCCAGGCCCGAGTGCACGAAGAACAAGAGCAGAATCGGCGGACTGAAGTAGTTCAGCTGCTTGAACAGGTTGGAATCGTCGGTGACGTTGATGTACACCATGCCCATGGACATGCAGCCCAGCAGCGGCGACACGTCCAGCAGCGCGCAGACGCCGCAGAAGGCAAACAGCAGCGCGATGGACACGATCAGCCGGTTGTCGGTGGAGCGCTTGCCCAGCAGGAGCTTGAGCAGCACGCCGAACAGTCCGCCCAGTCCTAGCACGCCCAGGTTGATCGCCAGGGGCTTGTCGATCTCCATAAGCATGCTTCGGGATTCGCCGGTGCCTGCGCCCATGGAGGAAATCGCCACCGAGATGGCGATGGAGTAGGCCACCAGGCTCACCACGTCGTCCAGGGCAACCACCTGAAGCAGCGTGTCCACGAAGTCGCCCTGGGCGTGGGTCTGACGGATGGTCATCATGGTGGATGCCGGGGCCGTGGCCGAGGCCAGCGCCGCCAGCACGATGGAGAAGGGCAGGTTCACCCCCAGCACCCAGTAACACACGATGAAGATCAGCACCGAAGCCATGCAGGCCTCCAGCAGCGTAATCAGGATCACGCCCATGCCGCTCTTTTTCAGCGTGGACAGGCGGAAGAACTCGCCTACACTGAAGGCGATGAATGCCAGCGCGATGTCGGAGATGAAGTCCATGCCGTCGATGATCCGTGCCGGGATCAGATCCAGGCAGTAGGGGCCGATCAGAATGCCGGTCACGATGTAGGCGGTCACGTTTGGCAGATGCAGCCGCTTGGTGACGCGGGTCATGGCGAAGCCCAGAAACAGCATCAGCGCGATGGAGATGATGATCGGCGCGATCTGCGAGGAGGACGCAAGCTTTGCGTAGATTTCATCGAGCATACAAACGCCTCCCTTCCGGATGATGGTTTATATTCCGCAGGACGTGCGGGGATGCATTCGCGGCGATCCGGACGGATGGCATGGAGTCAAAACGCCACATATTCGTCCCTGCGCGCAATCTGGTTTGATTATTATACCACAATATCCACAAAAATCCAGCCCGTGCGGGAGGATTTGCATTTTTTTCGAACATGTGGTATAACAGGGATAGAAAAACGCGCGTCCGGCCTGCGCCGGGGAAAGGCATGAAATGGAACAAAAGGAAACACTGGAGCTACTCAGGCAGGTGCAGGCGGGAGAAATCGCACCCGAGCAGGCGCTGCATGCGCTCAAGACCCAGCCGTTTACCGACATCGGCTACGCCAAGGTGGACCACCACCGCGCCCTGCGCAAGGGCGCGGCCGAGGTGATCTACGGCGAGGGTAAGACGGCGGAACAGATCTGCGGCATCCTGGACAGCATGGAGGCCGCGGGCCAGCGCACGGCGCTGATCACCCGACTGAGCGCCGAAAAGGCGGCGGAGGTGATGCGCACGCACCCGCTGGACTACCGCGAGATGTGCCGCATCGGCATCGCGGGGGAGGTTCCGGAGCCGGACGGCGCAAGCTACGTGGTGGTCTGCACCGGCGGCACCAGCGACATCCCTGTGGCGGAGGAGGCGGCGGTTACGGCCGAGGCCCTGGGCAGCCGCGTGGTGCGGCTGTACGACGTGGGCGTGGCGGGCATTCACCGCCTGCTGTCCAACATGGACGAATTGATGGATGCGCGCTGCGTGGTGGCGGTTGCCGGCATGGAGGGCGCGCTGGCCAGCGTGGTGGGCGGCCTGGTGGACTGCCCGGTGATCGCGGTGCCCACCAGCGTGGGCTACGGCGCGTCCTTCCACGGCCTCGCGGCGCTTTTGTCGATGCTGAACTCCTGCTCCAGCGGCTGCAGCGTGGTGAACATCGACAACGGCTTCGGCGCAGGCTATCTTGCGAACATGATCAACCACATCGGATGCTGAAAAAATGCGGCGCGACCTTCGCGGTCGCGCCGTTTGCACTGAAAGGATCGCCGTAGCGCAGGTGTTGGGATGCTCTTGCTCCCGGATCTGTCCGATAAACTGGGATTTATTCCGTTGGTGCAATTACAATATTGCATTGATCGCAGTAAAATGCCTCCGCACTATATCCAGACGCCTTGAAGAACGAGAATTTATTCTTCAAGGTAATCCCCTTGTCTGTTGTTTTGAAGTTTATTCTTGATGGCATTACACCCTTTGGCAGCCATTGTACAGGCTGACTTCCATTGTAGATGTAACCCTCTACCATTTCTTTGCTGCAATACGGGCAATTCATATATTGACCCTCCCTTTCGTCAAAATCCGGTTTGTCGGACTCCTTTCATATCATCCTATCCCGAAACAGAAATCAGGAACAGCTACGGCGGAGCAGGACTCTGTGGCTGCAAGGGGTTCTGCAATCGGTTCAGTTCGGCTCCAGACGAAAGCCGCAGATCAACCGCCGCGGCGGATTGTCCAGCTTCAGCCGCAGCAGGAAGCGTCCGGCGGTGCTGGGAAGCGGCGATCGTCTATTCGATGGGCAGATTGTGCTGCTTCAAAAATGAGAGTTTATCCCAGTAACCTCTTTGGAACAGAATCTTCCCGTTGACAACATGGAAGAAGCCGCAACCGCGCAGGCCCAGCGGGTCCTTCCATTCCAGAATGGCCCACTGGCCATCTTCAAAGATGTTCTCCACAATTGCGGTCATGTCCGCAGTGGCAAACTCATCCGTGAACATTGCGCGAATTGCTTCGATTCCAACGACGGGATCGTTGGCCACCTGATGATTTGTGGCATTTTCGTGATAAAGGCTTGTGATTTCCTCTACATCATGGTTGTTGAAAGCATCCACCCATTTGCATACGACTTCTCTGGGTCTCAACATCATCGCGGTTACCTCCTGATTTGAATTTATCCGTTGCTTCGGAAACGAAAGTATGGATGGCCGCACCGACGGAACCGCTTGCCCTGCCAAATCCTCAGTTCGGCTCGAAGCGGAAGCCGCAGATCAGACGGCGCGGCGGGTTTTCCAGCTTCAGCCGCAGCAGATAGCGCCCGGCGATGTCGCGCAGCTCCTCCACCTCGGGGGTGAGTTCGCCGTCCCAGGTGAGGGTCATCGGGCCGAGGCGCACGCTGTCGTGCAGGGGGATGGGCCGCTGCATGCACAAAAATCGGAAGCAGAGCTGCCGGGGCGGACGCAGGAACTCGAAGGCGTCCACCAGCCGCACGCTGCCCTCGCCGCGCATCACCATCAGCGTGCGCTGGCAGGCGGCCAGGCCGCATTCCTCCGGGTAGACGTCCGTGAGATCCACGCTCATCAGATCGCGCCCATCGCCGAAGTCCGCGTCGCAGGCCAGCGGCGCCCGGGGCCGCTTCAGCGGCTCCACGCCGTCGATTTCGGGCAGGCTGTGCACCTCGCCGCCCACGTCGGCCAGGACGGGCAGGCTGTTGAAGAACAGCGTGACGTCGCCTGCGTTTCCACGTCGGCCGACGCCCGTCAGCGCGGCGAAGATGCCGTCCATGCGGGAGACCATGACGAGGCCATCCTCGCTGGCGGCGCGCTTGAGCCGGGGTGGCGTGGAGAGCTCATCCTGGGCGGCGCGCACGTACTCCATGGAGAGCACGCGCCCGGTGACGCTGAACGCAGGTCTGTCGCTTTGCCGCAGCAGCTGCGCACCCAGCGCGCACAGCACCCGATCCCGGCGGAAATAGCCCAGGCGGAAGAAGTCCATGCCGGAGAGTCGGGTCTGGACGCCCGACCCGGCGGGATCGACGAAATACTCGTTGGCGATCCAGGGAATCAGCACGTCGTCCAGGCGCTTGTCCGCAGGGGCCTCCCGGGTCAGATCCAGCTCGCCCCGGGTCAGGCGCTTCAGCAGGCGGGTGAGATCCGCCAGCGCGCACGCGTCGGCAAGGCGCTCCTGAAGGGAGCGGTTGCTGTCGGGGGAGGTGGCGTTGATGCGGTCCAGCAGGTGCATTAGCGCCTTCACCGGCTGCTGCCGCCGGGAGGGACTGCCCTCCATCAGCAGGCAGGAAAGCAGCAGATCGGAGAGGATCAGCGCGGGATATGCGCCGCGCCCCTTCGTGAAGGGATAGTCGTCGTGGGCCAGAATCGGTGCGATCAGGCGGCGGCGCACCTCGCCGATCATGGCGCTCATCAGGTTCGGCGCGGCCTCCCGCAGCGCGGCGCGGTGGCGGCGCAGCATCCAGGCCAGCAGCACGCCGGTCTCGGCGGCCTGCAGATCGATGGTGGGGTGGGAGGGATCGTCAAAGCCGCCGCATTCCGCCCAGCACCCCTCCTCCAGGATCATGCCAATCAGGTCGAGCATGCGCTCCAGCGCCGCGTCGTTGGGTTCCACCCACACAAAGGCCTCCAGCTGTTCGCGGCGCGCGCGCTGGATGCGGACGTAGCGCTCCGGCTCCCGCATGCGCTCCGAGGGCGGCATGAATTCGGCCTCCGCCTGCAGGGCGCGCAGCGCCGCTTGGTTGCAGCGGTCGGTCAGCAGGTCACTGGGCCGGGGAACCGGGATGTTTCCGGGATCCACGGCGGAACCGGTCAGGATGGATATACCCCGCGCAAACATGGCGCCGCACTCCTTTCGTAGATCGATGCAGTGGGGGAGGACGGTCTCGGATCAGTCCTCCTCGGTGTAGGCGGCACGGGCGCCGCCGATGAGCCGCGGACGGGTGCGCGCGGCGGTCACAATGGCGCTGCCCACGCGCTTATGCGCAAGGCGGATGGGCACCGCCACAGCGCGCAGATGCATGCCGATCATCGTAAGGCCAACGTCCAGACCCGCGTCGGCCTGAACCGCCTCCACCAGCACGGGGCTGTGCATGCGCTTCCACGCGGCGGTGGCCAGCGATCCTCCGGCCTTCGGACGGGGAACGGCGCATACAATATTGTAGCCGCGCCTTTCGGCCTCGTCGCGCTCCATCACCAGCGAACGGTTCAGATGTTCGCAGCACTGGAACGCCGGGGCAAAGCCGCGCTCTGCGGCCAGATCGAGGATTGCGCTGGCGACGGCCTCGCCGTAGATGTAGGTGCTCATGTGGCCGATGCTGCCGCCGGCGATTTCGCTGGAGGAGCCGCCCACCACCAGCAGGCGCACCGGGTTGAAGTGTTCGCGGTTTTCATCCAGCAGCTCCTGCGCTGCGTCGCGGGCCTGGGCATAGATTTCGTCATAGGAATAGGTAGTTTCGCTCATTTTCATTCGCCTCCATGCAGGAATACATAGCTGCCCACCGAGACAGCCACCGCCAGGTTCAGCGAATCGATCTCGCTGCTCTGGGGAATCATCACGCTCTGGCCCAGCTGGGCAAACTCCGGGGGAAGACCGGTCTGCTCGTTGCCGAACACCAGGGAGAATGGCGGTTTGGCGCACCGCGCGGCCTCGTTCAGCGGTATCGCGCCGTCCAGCATGAAGGGGAACAGCGGCCGGTCCGGATGGGCAGCGCGATAGTCCGCAAAGGTATCGTAGGTGTGCACCCGCAGCTTGTAGAACGCGCCCATGGACGCGCGCAGCGCGTGGGGCTCGAACACGTCCACGCAGGGCCGGATCAGCGCCACGTCCCGGATGCCGAAGCCCAGCAGTGAGCGCATGGCCGTGCCCAGGTTGCCGCTGTCGGAGATCTGGCAGAGCACCGCGTGGCAGGCGCTGGGATCGAGGTCGGAGTCGAACTTTTCAAACACCAGCGCCGCGAAGCAGTTGTCCTTCCTGGATTCCCTGCGCAGCACGCGCTCGGCCATCTCCTCGCGCACGCCACGCGCGGCGCACATCTCGCGCAGCTTGACCACGCCCTCGTTCTTCAGGCCGTCGGGGTGCAGCAGCAGCCGCAGCGCGCGCTGGGGCTGGGCCTCCATCAGCATCAGGGCCGGAAATACGCCCAGGGCGTAGCTGTAATCAAGTTTTCTGGAATAGGGCTCCAGTTTCGGCATAGGATCACCTCAGATAGATCTGGAAACCAGCGGCGATGCCGCAGGCTTTCCTGTAAAATCGTGGGCGGCGGCGTGTACGTCGCCCACGGGGCTGATTTTGCTTGATGCACCGGCCGCACTGCAATGTATTGCAGCGGCCGGCAGCACCGGACTGGAATCCGCAGGATTCGTCCGGGCTGGTCGCGGCTCTTTCAGAGACGCGACTGCTACAGAAAAATCGCT
>JAUNNK010000161.1 GCA_030537335.1 Clostridia bacterium
CCGAGAAGGGCGTGACCGTGGACGAGGCCGGCTTCGAGGAGCGCTTCAAGAAGCACCAGGAGAACAGCCACGCCGGCGCAGAGCAGCGCTTCAAGGGCGGCCTGGCCGACAACTCTGAAGAGACCGCGAAGCTGCACACCGCCACCCATCTGCTGCAGGCTGCCCTGCGCAAGGTTTTGGGCGACGAGGTGCACCAGAAGGGCTCCAACATCACCGCCGAGCGTCTGCGCTTCGACTTCTCCTTCGGCCGCAAGATGACCGAGGAGGAGAAGGCCGAGGTCGAGCGCCTGGTGAATGTGGCGATTCAGGCCAAGGCTCCCGTCGTGTGCGAGGAGATGACCGTGGCCGAGGCCAAGGCGCAGGGCGCAATGGGCCTGTTCGAGAGCAAGTACGGCGAGCGCGTCAAGGTGTACACCATGGGCGAGTTCTCCAAGGAGATCTGCGGCGGCCCCCACGCCAGCAACACCGGCGATTTGGTGTCCTTCACGATCAAGAAGGAGGAGGCTTCCTCCGCAGGCGTGCGCCGCATCAAGGCGGTCATCGGCCACAAGTAATCCATATAAACATACTGGGCGGACACCTCTGTCCGCCCCTTTTTTGAAGGGAGCGTATTCCTTATGCTGAATCTTTCCAACAAGTCCATCGCGGAGCTGATCGATCCTAGGGGCTTCGACTGCGAGTGCGGCAAGCACCACGCGGTGAACATCCGCTACATCAAGACCGGCATCGGCGTGGTCGACTGCGTTCCTGAGATGCTGGAAGCGCTGGGCGCGAAGAAGCCCTTCGTGCTCTGCGACCAGAGCACCTGGAAGGCCGCCGGCGAGAAGGTCTGCGGCATCCTTGAAAAGGCAAACATCCCCTACGTGCTGCACATCCTGCCCGTGGACAAGCCCGCCCCGGACGAGTGGGCGCTGGGCAACGCCATCATGCGCCTGGACATGAGCTGCGACCTCATCCTGGGCGTGGGCAGTGGCGTGATCAACGACCTGTGCAAGGAGATCGCCTACAAATCCGGCAAGGTCAACGCCATCGTGGGCACCGCGCCGTCCATGGACGGCTTCGCCTCCGCCACCTCCTCCATGGAGCGCGACCACGTAAAGGTTTCCCTGAACAACCAGTGTCCCCAGGGCATCCTGCTGGACGCGGAGATCCTGGCCCAGGCGCCCATGCGCATGCTGTGGGCGGGCTTCGGCGACATGGTTGCCAAGTACGTGGCCATCTGCGAGTGGCGCATCACCCACCTGATCACCGGCGAATACTACTGCGAGGCCGTGGCGGAGCTGACCCGCGCGGCGCTGCGCAAGATCATGGCCAACGCGGACAAGCTGGTGCAGCGCGACCCCGAGGCGGTGCTGGCGGTTGCCGACGGCCTGGTGCTGGCGGGCCTGAGCATGGCCTTCGCGGGCTGCTCCCGTCCGGCAAGCGGTCTGGAGCACTACTTCTCCCACATGTGGGAGATGATGGCCCTGGATCGCGGCCAGCCCTACGACCTGCACGGCATCCTGGTGGGCGTGGGCACGGTGCTGACCATGCGGCTGTACAAGTGGATCAGCACGCTGAAGCCCGATCCGGAGAGGATGCAGGCCCATGCCGCAGCCTATAGCTACGAGGCCTGGGAGAAGCAGGTGCGCCGCATCTTCGGCAAGGCTGCCGACGAGATCATCCGCATCGAGAACCGCGAGAAGAAGAACGATCCCGAGCGCCTGCAGAAGCGCATCGCCAACATCCAGCAGAACTGGGACGTGATCCTTTCGATCATCGACGAGGAGCTGCCCTCCTACGACGAGCTCTATGCCGCGATGAAGGCCACCGGCATGCCGGTGGAGCCCTCCGATCTGGACAACATCTCTACGGATGACGTGATCACCGCCTACCTGGGCGCGCGCGACATCCGCGACAAGTACCTGTCCTGCTCCATGCTGTGGGACATGGGGCTGGAGATGGAGGCCGCCGAGGTCATCCGCGCTTCCCTGAAGTAAATACAAATCTGCCCGCGCGGCGCGCACCCGATGCTTTGGATGCGCGCCGCGTTTCGCGAATATTTCCGAATCTTGGGAACCATGTGCGGCGAATCTGCGTCAAAACAGCATAAGAACGGAATTATGCAGCGGAACTTGGTTTACAACGCGACAGGAATCAGGAGGATATGCAAATGAAGGGGAGCAAGATGATGAAGCGAATGGTCGTGCTGGCGCTGGTTGCGGCGCTGCTGCTGGCGATCCTGCCCGCATCCGCACTGGCGGCGAGCTATCTGGAGGCGACGGGTGATCGCGTGAGCGTGCGCTCCGGCCCCGGAACCAGCTACAGCGGCCTGTACACGCTGGTTCGCGGCGAGACGGTGACCTACACCGGCGAGTATGCCTATGACGGCAACGGCATGAAGTGGTACAAGGTGCAGTACTACTCCTATGGAACCGGCTGGGTCTCCTCCAAATACAGCAAGGTTTACGACGATGGTTCCGGTCTGGACTGGGGCGTGCAGCCCTATGTGCAGGCGACGGGCGGCTCCGTGAACATCCGCAGGACTCCGAGCCTGACGGGTCAGGATCTGGGCACCATGTCGAATGGGCAGACTGCCACCTATCTTGGTCAGAGCACCACGGACGATCGCGGCGTGACCTGGTACTATGTCAACTTCGACGGTATCGTCGGCTGGGTTTCCTCCCGATACAGCAAGCTCTACGGCAGCTCCGCCCTGACCTGGTATGTGCAGGCGGAGGGCGGCAACGCGAATGTCCGTCAGACGCCGAGCCTGACGGGCACGAGCCTGGACGTCATCCACGATGGGGAGTACGCCACCTATCTGGGGCAGACCTCCACGGACAGCCGCGGCGTTCTCTGGTACTACGTCAACTTCGACGGAACCGTCGGCTGGGTCTCCTCCCGCTACTGCACGCTGTACAGTGGAGAGCACTATGTGCAGGCGGAGGGCGGCAACGTGAACGTCCGCCAGACCCCCGAGCTGACCGGCAAGAATCTGGACACCATGTACGATGGGGAGTACGCCACCTACCTGAACCAGACCTCCACGGACAGCCGCGGCGTTCTCTGGTACTACGTCAACTATGACGGCATCGTCGGCTGGGTCTCCTCCCGCTATGCAAGGCTCATCTGATGCAGGCGCACAATATTTAAACGGCGGGATGAGGGCATCCCGCCCTACGCTGATTCAGGGTTGCCTCAAAGCATTCTATCCGTTTTGAGGCAGCTCGTTTTGTTTGCCTGCCACATAAAAATAAACATATGTTCGATAGTCAGCGCGGCAATTCTGTGCTATAATGGGAAAGAAAGCAACGGAATGCATCCCGCGCAGGCAAGGGCGGTGTATTCCGAAAAATACACCCACGGAGGTACGGTATCGATGGCAGTGGAGAAGAAGGCGGAGAAGAAGGCCGCGACGCAGAAATTCGGCGACGATCGCAAGAAGGCGCTGGAGATTGCGCTGGGCAAGATTGAGAAGGACTTCGGCAAGGGCTCGGTGATGAAGCTGGGCGACGCGGCGAGCAAGATGCAGGTGGAGGTCATCCCCACGGGCAGCCTGCAGCTGGACTTCGCGCTGGGCGTGGGCGGACTGCCCAAGGGCCGCATCATTGAGATCTACGGGCCGGAATCCTCCGGTAAGACCACCGTGGCGCTGCACTGCGTGGCGGAGGCCCAGAAGATGGGCGGCACCGCCGCGTTCATCGACGCCGAGCACGCGCTGGATCCGGTGTACGCCGAGAAGCTGGGCGTGGACATCGACGAGCTGTACGTCGCTCAGCCGGACAACGGCGAGCAGGCGCTGGACATCTGCGAGGCGCTGGTGCGCTCCGGCGCCATCGACGTGGTGGTCATCGACTCCGTTGCCGCGCTGGTTCCCAAGGCGGAGATCGAGGGCGACATGGGCGACAGCCACGTGGGCCTGCAAGCCCGCCTCATGTCCCAGGCCCTGCGCAAGCTGGCGGGCGTGATCTCCAAGACCAACGCCGTGGCCATCTTCATCAACCAGCTGCGCGAGAAGGTGGGCGTGGTCTACGGCAACCCCGAGACCACCACCGGCGGCAAGGCCCTGAAGTTCTACGCCTCCGTGCGCCTGGACATTCGCAAGGGCGAGCCCATCAAGGAGGGCAGCGAGATCAAGGGCAACCGCACCAAGATCAAGGTGGTCAAGAACAAGGTTGCGCCGCCGTTCAAGTCCTGCATCGTGGACATCCTCTACGGCGAGGGCATCTCCCGCTCCAGCGAGCTTCTGGATCTGGCCGTGGAGCGCGATCTGATTAAGAAGGCCGGCGCGTACTACTCCTACAAGGGTGAGCGCATCGGCCAGGGCCGCGACAACGCCCGCAAGTACCTGATCGACAACCCGGAGATCTACGAGGAGATCGAAAAGACCATCCGCGAGAGCTTCTCCAAGGGCGACGCCGAGCCGGCCACCAGCTTCGTCACCAACGAGGAGCCGGAGGATGTGGACGAGGACGAGGAGGAGTTCGACCTCGACGAATAAGTTCCGAGCAATCCCACCCCGGAAATCCGGGATGGGATTTTTTTGCCGATTCTGCGGGGATTGCCTTGTGCACCGGCGGCAATCTATGCTAGAATAGATTGGAAAAATTTGAAAAAGGGGATGTACCATGGAGTTTTTGTTTTACAAGCCGGAATGGCTGGAGCTGCTGCGCAAGCAGGAGGAGCTTCTGTGCGTGGAGCAGATGCCCGCAGAGGATTGCCTGAAGCTGGGCCTCATCATGAACCGCCTCGCGAAGGAGGTCTACAAGCAGCCCGCCGCCTTCCGCGTGATCACCGGCGGCCAGACCACCTTTTCCTATCTGATGGCGGGAACCAGCACCAACAACGAGTGGTGGATGACCAAGAAGCTCAACACCTGCCGCGTGAGCGGCGTCAGCTCCATCCGCACGCTGGTGGAGGTTGCCGAGGGTCTGCGCCCCATGGAGCCGGAGTTCGAGAATGAGAACGACTTCGCCCTCTGCGGCGGCTGCTTCCCGCTGCGCAACGCCTCCGGCAAGCTGCTGGGCTACGCGCTGTGCTCCGGCCTTCCCCACCAGTGCGATCACCAGCTGATCGCAGACGCGCTGGCGGAGCTGCTTGGCCGGGAGATTCCCCGGATCGTGGACTGAGGAGGGAAAAGCATGGTCAGAGCGAAACTTGCGGCGGTGCTCGCGCTG
>JAUNNK010000162.1 GCA_030537335.1 Clostridia bacterium
CGGAACTCGATGGTGCCCTTCTGCCACACCGCGTGGAGGTTGAGCAGGCGGTAGCGGCTGCCGTCGTAGTGCTGGCTGGCGTGCCACTGCCAGTTGCTGGAGTCGTACCAAAGCTTCGCGAGGGCTTCCATGGTCTGGGGCTTGGTGAGGTTCAGCCGTGTGAGGAAGACCTGGTCGACCGGCCTGCACCAGCAGGCCCGCCGCTCGGGGTCGATGGCCAGCGCCTGGGTCAGCAGGTCCTCCTTCGCGTTGACGATGTTGACCAGGTTCCGGAGGGTCCTGGGGGTGTGGCTGCCCAGCCCGATGTGGACGTGGATGCCGCAGTGTGCGGGGTCGGTCTTCGCGCCGGCCTTGCGGAGGGCGCGCACCAGCGCCTGCACCGTTTCGATGTCCTCCCAGCGGCAGATGGGGCTGACCACCTCGGTCTTCTCGTCGTCGGGGCCGGGTATGCTGGAGTCGCGCATCACCTTCCACACCCTGCCGTCCGGCATGCAGATGGTCTGCGTGCGGTAGCAGCCGTGGTCGGGAGCGCTCGGGGTCGTGCCGAAGTGTGCCGCGATCACCGCAGCCGCCTTCGTGCGGAGGATGCCGTTCATTTCCAGTTCGATGCCGAAGGTCTGGTTTTTCATGGGGTGCTTCTCCTTTTCGTTTCTCTCGTGGGGGCTTGCCCCGCGGCGTGACACATACATCACTCTGAAGGCCGAAAAAAGCAACCCGATGAAAAGCACAAGGTTTTCGCGGCAGTTTTGTCCGAACTGCTTCGTCTGCGGTTCCTACCTATATAGGCGCGAAGGGGATCGCGTCCGGGGCGCGGGATTGGAAAAAAGAGTGAACCCGTCACACGCCGTCCGGAGTATGCCGTGCCACGCCCCGCTTCCCGCCCGAAACCCGCCGTGTGGGGGCTTTTTTCGCCCCTTTTTGCCGCCCACAGCCCCGAAACCCGCCGTTTTCGCCCCGCCGCCCCGCTGCTTTCCCGGCTAAACCCCGCCGGAAGCCGCCGTCTACGCGCCGCAGCCGCCCGGTTTTCCCGGTTTCCGCCCGGCACTGCGCCCCGGCTGCCGCCCGAAACGCGCCCGCTGTGCGCCGTTTCCCGGCAAACTCGCCCGCTTTTGCCCCGGCAGCCCGGCTTTTTCCCGCTCTGCGCCCGCGCCTTGCCCGCGATCCCGCCCGTTTTGTGCCCGAAGGCGCCCCGCGCACCACCGAAGTCCGCCCTGGGTGTGCGCCGCCGCCCGGAGCTCGGCTCCCGCTGGGGCTTCCACCCCGCCCAGCTGCACCGCTTCGCCGTGGTGAAGCGTGTGCCCCCAGGGGGGCCTCAATCCCTGGGAGCGATTCTCAGGAGACCGCGGCCCACTCTCGCGTGAAATTCCGCGAAATTCGGGGCCCGGGGTAATCGCCCAAAAATAATAACAGCGCCCCATCTTGGCGCTGATGCTTGCCCCTGTAGTTCAATTGGCAGAATCGCCGTCTCATACGCGGCAGATCGCGGTTCGATTCCGCGCAGAGGTTCCAATTTTATAACCCCTCCAGAAAGGAGACCATGATGAACACTCAAATGAATCTTCAGCGGATCAGCATTGACAAACTGAAGCCCGCAAAATACAACCCGCGCAAGGATCTCAAGCCCGGCGATCCTGCGTATGAGAAGATCAAGCGCAGTCTGCATGATTTCGGTTATGTCGATCCCGTCATCTGGAATGAGGTGACCGGCAACATCGTGGGCGGTCACCAGCGCTACAAGGTTTTGGTGGCAGAGGGTGCGACGGAGATCGACTGTGTGGTTGTTCACATCGAAAACCCGCAGGACGAAAAGGCCCTGAACATCGCGCTGAACAAGGCGGTCGGCGAATGGGAGCCCAAGGCGCTGGCGGATCTTCTGCAGGATCTGCAGCTGTCCGGCTATGACGTGGGTGCTACCGGCTTTGATGCAGCTGAGGTGGATGATCTTTTCTCCAAGGTCCATGACAAGAATGTCAAGGACGATGACTGCGACATTGACCCTGAAGCCATGCAGCCCTTTGTGCAGCCGGGCGATGTCTGGACACTGGGCAGGCATCGGATGGTCTGCGGCGACAGCACCAATGCAGATGATGTTGCCCTCCTGATGGATGGCCTGAAAGCCAATCTGGTCGTAACCGATCCGCCCTACAACGTGGCTTATGAATCTGCCGATGGCAAGTCCATCCAGAACGACAGCATGGCAGACGAGAAGTTCTACGAATTTCTTCTGTCTGCGTTCCGCAATATGGCGGCGCATATGGCGGAAGGCGGCTCTGCTTATATCTTCCATGCCGATACAGAAGGGCTCAACTTCCGCAGAGCTTTCAAGGAAGCCGGCTTCCACATCAGCAGCGTATGCATCTGGGTCAAGAACTCTCTTGTCCTGGGCAGAAGCCCCTATCAGTGGCAGCATGAGCCGGTACTCTTTGGCTGGATGCCCAACGGCAAGCATCGCTGGTTCTCCGACCGCAAACAGACCACCATCTGGAACTTCGATAAGCCGAAGCATTCCAAGGAACACCCGACCATGAAGCCGATCCCGCTGCTGGCGTACCCGATCAAGAACAGTTCTGCTCCCAATGGAGTGGTGCTGGATTTGTTCGGCGGCAGCGGCTCGACGCTTATGGCATGTGAGCAGACAGACCGTATCTGCCGCACGATGGAGCTTGATCCGCGCTATGCTTCCGTTATTGTCATGCGTTATGCCGCTGAATACGGCACAGATGGCATTTCTGTGCTCCGTGACGGACAAGAAATAACTTATGCAGAAGCTGTTGAAGTTGCGAATTAACTCTCTAAGGTGTTTACTTTTGGAAAGAAACGGGGTATACTGTAAACACAAGGAGGTGTGCAAGATGATTGGTAAGAATATCAAGTACTATCGTCTTATGAGTCACTTGTCACAGGAGGAGCTTGCACAGCAAATTGGGATGAACAAAATGGCGGTATCCAATTACGAAATGGATAAGCGCACTCCTGATCTTGCTACTCTTCGTAAGATTGCTGATGCTTTGCATGTGACCTTGGCTAAGCTGACCATCAGTAACGATGAGCTTGCTATTGAACATGGAGCGTTCAGAAAGAACGCAAGTATCACCAAAACTATGCAGGAACTGATTCTTGGCTATGCTGATCGCTATCTTGCCCGTCTCTTCAGCGTAGTCGCCTGTTTTGGTGAAGCTGCACTTGCCCCAATTCCGAAGTACGAACGTATACCAGCAACTGATTTTGAGACTGCCGGACAGCATCTCAGAAAAATTCTTGAGTTGCCTGCCAGTGGACCTATCGGCAACATTACAGACATTCTTGAGAACAAGGGCTACATCATCTGCCCGATTCAGATTGAAGAACGTCATTTCTCCGGAAATAGCGGTACCGTAAACGGGCGTCCCTATATTGCTGTCAACACCACTATGCCTGCAGAACGTCAGCGTTTCACTCTCATCCATGAATTGGCGCATCTTGTCTTCACTTTCAGCGACGATCAAGATGAAGAGCGTATGGTAGACGGCATAGCAGGAGCTTTCCTACTCCCGGAGAAAGACATCAAGCGCGAACTTGGACCAAAGCGCAAAGATATTCGCAGTGACTTGCGATATATCCAGCATGAGTACAATGTTTCCATGGCTTCTATCGTGATGCGCGCATATCAAACTGAGATCATCAGCAAAGCCGTTTATGAGATTACTCAGAAGTGGATGGCTTCCCAAGGTCTTCGCCGCGACGAACAGTCTGGTATTCAGCCCGAAGTAAGCCATCTGCTTGAGCAGCTGACCGTTCGTGCTGTTTCTGAAGAAGAGATCACTGTATCGAAAGCAGCTGAACTGCTCGAACGCCCCTTCATCGAAGTGCGGGAGCTTTGCTATGGGGGTGTCTGATTGTTCATTAGCAGCGATACGAACGTGTGGATTGATTTCCACGAAATTGGACACATCGATCATCCGTTCCGACTCGATTTTGAGTATTTCATCAGCCGTGATACATTTCGGGATGAATTCATAAAGTCGGAATCTATGAAAATCAGCCTTCTGGGTTTAGGCCTGCAGCTGGCTGATGTGACAGATGACGAGTTCATGCAGGCCATCTCATTTCAAGGTCGATATACGGAATTGTCCTTGTACGATACCTTTGCTCTCTCCATTGCCAAAGCCCGAGGATGGACTCTTTTGACTGGTGACATGCCACTAAGAAAGGCGGCAATTAAGGAAGGAGTCGAAGTGCACGGCACGATTTGGGTGTACGATCAGCTCAAGGCCCAAGGCAAAGTGACCGAGGATGAATATGAAATGGTGATCGACGAGCTCATTGAAGCGGTAAAAACTGGTAAGTGTCGGTTACCAATGATTGAACTCATCAAACGCAAACGTGTATAAAACAACAAATCAAGCACTCAGAAGTCTCTGGGTGCTTTTTTCATGCTCCGATAACTTGGAAAGGAGGAATGCCAGATGGCTACACGGGGCAGAAAGCCCAAGCCTACAGCATTGAAGCTGCTGGAAGGCAATCCGGGCAAGCGCCCGATCAACGAGCATGAGCCGATCCCGCCCAAGGGTACGGTCAAATGCCCGACATGGCTGGAACCTGAAGCCAAAAAGGAATGGAAGCGGCTGGCTCCCTCCCTTGAAGCGATGGGCGTGCTGACACAGGCAGACCTGACTGCTTTTGCCGGCTACTGCCAGGCATACGCAAGATGGAAAGAGGCTGAGGAGTTCATCACCCAGCACGGTTCCATCTTCCAGACACCTTCGGGCTATGTGCAGCAGGTGCCGCAGGTCAGTATCGCCCAGCAGAACCTCAAAATCATGCAGAGCTTCTGCTCGGAATTTGGCCTGACACCCGCCACCCGAGCCAGAATCATCGCCAACGGCGGCGGCAAGGATGATGCCTCCTCGGATGATCCGATGGAATCCCTGCTGAAGGGAGGCTGGTAGCTTGGCATTTGACGAAAGAAAAGCCCGGCGCGTGACGCGCTTTATTGAGGCGCTCAAGCACACAAAGGGCGAATTCCACGGGAAACCATTCGTCCTGCTGCCATGGCAGGAGAAGGTTATCCGGGATGTGTTTGGCACGGTGCGCGATGATAACCCCACCATGCGGCAGTACAACACCGCATACATTGAAATACCCAAGAAAAACGGCAAGTCTGAGCTTGGCGCCGC
>JAUNNK010000163.1 GCA_030537335.1 Clostridia bacterium
CCTCTTCTTATGTACTGAGATAAATACCCAATATGAATCTTATGGGAAATGCAATCCAAGCACCATGAGGTATACATCATATCATTACAATTTTTTTCAGTAATTCATGGAGGTAAATCCCGATGAGCGAAACCCTCCGCGATCTTGTGGTGTCGCTGTCCTTGCAGACGGACAACTTCACCCGGAATATCAAGTCCGTCAGCAGGCAGATCGCCGAAGCGGAATCCCAGTTCAGGCTGGCTGCTGCCGGTGTGGAGGGCTTCGAGCGCACGACCACCGGGCTTGCCACCCAGCTCTCCACGTTGGAGCGCCGTCTTTCCCTGCAGAAGGACATGGTCGGACAGTACCAGCGCGCACTGGAGGCTGCAAACAACAAGCTGACGGAGTGCTACAACCGCCAGAACGACTACGCCCAGCGGCTGGAAGCGGCAAAGGCTGCCCAACAGTCGCTCAAGGAGCAGGTCGCAGCCGCCGCTCAGCAGGTGCGCACCTATTCCTCGACGCTGGGCGAATCCAACTCCGCGACCATCGCTGCAAGAGCCAATCTGGATGCGCTCAAGGGCGAGTACCGCGCCTCCGTGCAGGAGGTGAAGAAGCTCTCCGGGCAGAACACGGCGCTCAGAAAGGCGACGCAGAACGCTGCGGATGCGGTGTCCCAGGCCAACACGAACCTCAACATGGCCCAGGCAGGTGTCCGTCAGACGGAAGCTGAGATCGACCGTTGCAATCAGTCCCTGCGGCTGGCCCAGACCAACTGGGACGCAGCCGGACGATCCATCGATGCCAGCCGCGCCGCCATTGCCACCTTCGGCAGGGAGATCAACCTCGCCGAGAGCAAATTCCGTCTGGCCACGGCGGGGATCAAGGACATGGACACCAGCGTCGCGGGGTTGTCTGCAAAGCTGACGTTCCTGCGGGAAAAGCTGGAGATTCAGGAAAAGTCCGTCGAGCAGTATGAAAACGCCCTACAGGGTGCGAGGGAGCAGCTTGAGGCGGCACAGCAGGCCAACGATCCGGAAAAGATTCGTCAGGCCTCCGATGCTGTAATCGACGCGGAGGCCGCGCTGAATCGGGCCAATGCCGCCGTCAGAACGACCCGCGCGGAGATCGAGAACACGAACCGCCAGCTGGCGACCGCACGCTCTGCATGGACTGCGGCAGGAAGGACGCTCGAGAGCTTCGGTCGAAGCTGCGACTCCGTCAGCAGAAAGCTGACCACGGCGGGCAAAGCCCTGTCCATGTACATCACCACGCCCATCCTCACGCTGGGTACGGCGGCGGTTAAGGCCTCGCTGGACTTCGAGTCCTCCTTTGCCAGCGTGCGCAAGACGGTGGATGCGACTGAGACGGAGTTCGCATCTCTTGCTGCATCCTCCAAGCAGATGTCCACCCAGATTGCCGCTTCCACCACCGAGATCAACGAGGTCATGGCCACCGGCGGTCAGCTGGGCATTGCAAACGAGTATCTCACGGACTTCACCCGCGTGATGATCGACCTGGGCAATTCCTGCGAGGATCTGAACGCGGACGAGGCTGCAACCTCCATCGCCAAGTTCGCCAACGTCATGGGCACGGATCAGAGCCTGTTCCAGAACATCGGCTCTACCATCGTCGATCTGGGCAACAACTTTGCCACGACGGAGAAGCCCATCATGGAGATGGCGCAGCGACTCGCGGGTGCGGGCAAGCAGGTGGGTCTGACGGAAGCGCAGGTGCTTGGCTTCGCCGCAGCACTGTCCTCCGTGGGCATCGAAGCTCAGATGGGCGGCTCGGCGTTTTCCAAGGCGCTCATCAAGATGGAGGTTGCTTCCGCCACGGGCGGTCAGGCACTGGATGACTTCGGCGCTGTCTGCGGCATGACCGGCGCACAGTTCAAGGTGCTGTTCGACAGCGACCCCGCCGCTGCATTCCAGGCGTTCATCGTGGGTCTCTCCCGAATGGACGAGGAGGGCGAAAGCGCCATCGCCGTACTGGATGAGATCGGCATCAAGGAGGTGCGCCTGCGCGACACGCTGCTGCGTGCCACCAACGCAACAGAGCTGTTCGGTCGTGCGCAGGCAACCGCCAACCGCGCATGGGCAGAGAACACCGCCCTGACCACCGAGGCGAACAAGCGCTATGCCACGACGGAGAGCAAGCTGACCAATCTAAAGAACAAGGCAGTTCTCTTCGGTCAGCAGATCGGCGATGACCTCAATCCCACGATCCAGAATCTCATCGAAGGCGCGGGCGACCTGCTGGACGGTTTCATGGAGCTGGACGCTGCGCAGCGGATGCAGATCATCCGCTATGCCGCCATCGCCGCCGCAGCCGGGCCGGTGCTGCTTCTGTTCGGCAAGATGACGAAGGGCGTGGGCATGCTTTCGACGGGAATCGGCAAGTTTGCCACCTCCGTGGGAAAGGCAGGCGGCGGGTTCAAGGGCTTTATGACCGTGCTGGGCAGCTCACCTGCCGTGTGGCTGGCGGTGGCTGCGGCGACGATCACGGCAACCTATGCCATCTCCGACTACGTCACCGGCGCAAAGCAGGCCCGCGAAGCGCTCAAGGGCATGCAGGAGACCGCCGACGAATGGAAGCGCACTGCCGCCGAAACATTCTATGGAAAGAGCGAGGGCCTGTCCTTCTTCGGCATGGACAGATCGAGTTTTGTAAAAGAGAACCAGAACGCGCAGGAATGGCTGAACGGCCTGATCGCTGTCTGGACGGACGGTCAGAAAGAAACAGATGAGATCGTCGCGGAATGGACGGACTCCTTCAAGGCACTGACGGAATCCACTCGCACGGAACTTACGCAGATGCGCACGGACGCGCAGAATGCGGGCTATGGCTCTATTGCGGATCAGCTGACTGCCGACATCGAAACTCTGGATTCTCTGGATGCGGAGATCGAGGCGCTCCTAAAAAAGCGTCAGAACGGGTACTTCAGTGAGGCCGATCAGATCCGGCTGCAGGAGCTCATCGACACCCGCGAGGCCATTGAGGTCAAGTATCACCTCTCCCCGGCGGACGAGGACGGTTTCGACGAAATCCGACAGAAGCTGGATGCAGAGGTTGCCCGCGCACAGGCCCGTGGCCAGAGCGATGCGGACGTGACGGTCTACGAGAACGCCATGGTCGCCGCTGCGGAGGGACTCTCTGCCATGAACAGCGAGATCGATTCCCAGTACGACAGGGAATACGCGCTCATTCAGCTGATCGAGGACTCCGCCGAGCGTCAGGCGGCGATGGACGCGCTCAACGCAAAATATGTTGAGGATCGTCGAAATGCCGCGATGGAATATGCGCAGCTTTTGTCGGAAATTGTCGCGCCTGTCTGGGAACAGGAGGACATCCAAAAGGCCGCCACAGACATGGATGTGCTGAACCAGAAGCTGCGGGAATACAGCGCCGCCTCTGAAAGCGAGAAGCCTGCGATTCTGGCGGAGATCAATGCCCTCACTGCCGCCATGGACGAGGGCGCGATGACCGAGTACATCGCCATGCTCATGCAGATCCAGTCGCTGTTGGACAGCGGCATGACGGAGGCGGAGGTGCAGGCACTGTTCCCGGAGATCGATTTCTCCACGGCGCTGGAGCAGATTGCGTCCATCCAGACCTTCCTGAACGGGCGCAGTACTGAACTCCCCGGTCTGACTGCCATGTTTGGCGAGGCACTGCCAGAGGAGGTGCTGACCATCGCCACCGATCTGGACATGACCGGCGCACAGGCGCGTTGGAACGAATTTGCCCAAAACCCCGGCGCGATCACCACGGACGCGGTCATCGCACAGTACACGGAAGATCAGAACACCATCCGGGTACAGCCGCAGGTGGACGCCTTCATCGCAAAGTACACCGAAATCCCGGAAGGCGCGTCCACGGCAGCACTCACCCCGGAGGGTCTGATCGCCTATGTCGGCACCTACGCAGAGAAGACCAGCGGCGCGGACGTATCCGGGCTGACCCCCGAAAACATCACAGCCATGGTCAGCGCCTACGACGAGCTGGCCTCCGGAACGGACGTCTCCGCTCTGAAGCCAGATGAGATCACCGCCTATATCGCCACATATCTGGAGGCCGAAGGCGTGGACACCACGGGTCTGACCCCGGAGGGAATCACCGCCTTTGTGCTGGCCTATGAGGAGGTCACAGGCGGTGCGCTGACCACAGCGCTCACCCCGGATGACATCACCGCCATGGTGGTGCGGTATCTGGAAGCGGAGGGCGTGGACATGTCCGCGCTGTCGCCCGATCAGGTGGAGGCCATCGTTTCCTCCTTTGCAGAGGCCACCGGCTGCGACAGATCCCAGCTGCTCCAAAACTTCACCGCCTACATCGCGCAGTACGATGATACGAATGCGGTCAAGCCCAGGCTGTCCGTTTCCGTGGGTATCTTCGGCTACGATCTGGCGGCCTACCGGAAGTTTGTCGCCCAGAATCCCATTGAGGTGCAGGGCATCGTCCGGCTGGGCGAGGTCTACGAGGATCCTGCCCAGGCGCTGTTCGATACGCAGGCGCGCTTCTGGAAGGACGGCGTGGAGATCCCGGCATCTGCGGTTCCCGAGGATCTGCTGACCGCCGACAAGGTCGCCGTGCTGGACAAGGATGGTACGTTGCATGTGCTGATCACCCCCGAGGTGACGGGCAATCCGGAGGCAATCGAATCTGCCGTCGCGCCGCTGGCGGAAAAGAGCGTGCCCGTGCAAGCCTTCGGCGGCTTCAGCACGTACGACTGGGGCTGGCTCAATGATCTGGTCGGCTCCGACGTGTTCGAGCGCATGGACTGGCTGACGCTGGATCTGTCTGCCTACGCGAAGAATGTCAAGGGCACCTGGGCAGACTGGCGGCTGATCGGCAGCAATGTCGCCGACTACAACAACAGGATCAATCAGGAATTCGATCCGGAGACGACAGCGGGCCTGCAAACCTATGTCGCAGAGATGGTCGCCGCGATCCTCAGCGGACAGGAAGTCAGCGAGGAGGACATGGCGCACCTGCAATCGGTGATCGACTTCATCAATGCCATGGACGCCAGCGGCACCGGCGAAGCCTTCATCTCGGGCATGACGGACACCCTGAACGCCTCCGGCTTCGTGACCTCGGCGGAAACCCTTGCCTCCGATCTGCAATCCACATTGGACGGTGCGGTGCAGGGCGTGGATTT
>JAUNNK010000020.1 GCA_030537335.1 Clostridia bacterium
CGTATTCTTCTTGCATAATCCCTGCGGATTTGCATTTAGAAACACACTCTAGGGCCCCTCATGAACAATCAGTACAGCTTGAAGTTCGTCCACACGTCCTGGAACGCGCTCTCGCCCTCGCCCAGATCCTCCACGTACTCCTTCGTGGCCAGCAGCTCCTCGGGAATCTGGAAGCAGTCCATGGCGGCGAAGTCGGGATCGATCAGCGCGTCGGCGGCGGCGTTGGGATTGAGATAGCCCTGCCACATGGCCACGTGGGCGGCGATGTCGTCGCGCAGGTAGAAGTTGATGAACGCGTGGGCGTTCTGCGGGTGCTGCGCGTCCGCCGGGATGGCGATGCTGTCGATGCCGAAGCCGATGCCCTCCTCCGGGAACACGCACTTGAGGTTCGGGTTCTCCAGACAGTTCAGCACCGCATAGCAGGTGAACACGTAGGCGGCCTTCACCTCGCCGGTGGCGAGATAGTAGTCGAAGTCGTAGTTCAGCACGCGCACGTTGGGCTTGAGCGCGCAGAGCTTCTCGTAGGCCTCGTTCAGCTGGGCCTCGTCGGTGGTGTTGTAGGAGTAGCCCAGCATCTTCAGCGTCTCGCCGATCATCACGCGGGCGTCGTCCACGATCCACAGGCCGTCGGCAAACTGCTCGTCCCAGAGGTCGGCGAAGCTGGTGATCTCGCCCTCCACCTGGTCGGGATCGTAGACGATCACCGGGCTTCCGGCGGTGTAGGGCACGGAGTAGACGTTCTCCGGATCGAAGTACTGATCCAGATAGACGGGGTTCAGGTTGTCCCAGTTGGTGAGGATGGACTTGTCCAGCGGCAGCAGATCGCCCGCCTTGCGCAGGTCGCTGATGGCATAGTCGCTGGCCAGGATCAGGTCGTAGTCGCCCGCATTGCCGCTTCTGAGCTTGAGCAGCATCTCCTCGTTGCTGGCAAACACGGAGTAGTTGACCTTGATGCCCGTCTCCTGCTGGAACTGGGCAAGGGATTCCTCATCGAAGTAGCCCTCCCAGGTGAAGATGTTGAGCACCTTCTCCTCCTCGGCGACGGCGCAGGGCAGCACCAGCGCAAGGCTCAGGGCCAATGCGAGCAGCACACAGAGTTTCTTCATTTGAATACCTCCTTATTCTTTTTGCCGGGGCGCAGAAGCGCGACTCCGGCGACCACAAACACAAACAGCAGCATCAGCGTGCACAGCGCGTTCACCTGCAGCGACACGCCGGCCTTCACCGACGAATAGATGCGCAGCGGCAGCGGTGTGACGTTCGAGCCGGTGACGAAGAAGCTGATGACGAAATCGTCCAGGCTCATGGCGAAGGCCAGCATCGCGCCGGAGAACACCCCCGGCAGGATCAGCGGCAGCGTGACGGTGAGAAACGCCTTCGCAGGCCCTGCGCCCAGATCCCGTGCAGCGGCCTCGATATTTAAATCCATGCCCGCAAGCCTGCCCTTCACCAGAAGGTAGATGTAGGGCGTGCAGAAGGTGACGTGGGCCAGCACCAGCGTGCCCATGCCGAAGCGCAACCCCGCCGCCGAGAACAGCGCCATGAACGCCACCGCCAGGATGATCTCTGGGATCATCACCGGCAGCACCGTAACCGTCTCCATCAGCCCCCCAAGGCGGAGCTTCCTGCGAACCATGCCCACGGCGCCCAGCGTGCCGATCACCACCGACGCGCTCACGCTCATCAGCGCAAGGATCAGGCTGGTCTTGAGCGAGGCCACCAGGCCCCGGGTGTCCTGAAACAGCGCCGCGTAGTTGCGCAGCGAGAAGCCCGTGAAGGGGATCGGCTGGCGGCTGGCGTTGGAATTGAAGGAGTAGACGATGACCACGAGCACCGGCAGATACATCAGCACCAGCACCAGCGCGAGGTACAGCTTTGCGCCGAACTTCTTGCGTTTCATGCGCGCCCTCCCCTCACATCAGCGTCATGTCGGAGGCCTTGCCCCCGGCCCTGCGGTAAATCAGCATCACGATGGCCGTGACCAGCAGCAGCACCACCGACAGCGCCGCGGCAAAGGGCCAATCCCGGCTGATGAGCAGCTGGTCGTTGACCAGGTTGCCCACGTACACGTCGCTGGTTCCGCCCAGCAGGTCGCTGATGAAGAACAGCGCCAGGCTCGGCACGAACACCAGCACGCAGCCCGACATCAGTCCCGGCAGCGTCAGCGGAAGCTCCACCGTGAAAAACACCTTACACGGCTTCGCGCCAAGGTCCCGCCCCGCGTCGATCAGCCGCCGATCCAGCTTCTCCGCGCTGGAGTAGGTCGAAAGGATCATGAACGGAATCAGCCCGTACACCATGCCCAGCACCACCGCGCCGTGGGTGTTGATGAGCTTCAGCGGCTTATCGACAATTCCCAGCGCCGTCAGCAGCTTGTTCACCACGCCGTTGCCCATCAGCAATATCTTCCAGCCGTAGATGCGCACCAGCGCGTTCGTCCAGAAGGGCACGATCACCAATAACAACAAGAACGTGCGCATTCGCCCCTCCACCTTCGCCAGCATCAGGCCGAAGGGATAGCCGATCAGCACGCACAGCGCCGTGGTCTCCGCTGCAAGCTTGAGCGTCTGCCAGAACACCCTCGCATAGCCCGGCTGCAAGAGCTTCGCGTAGTTCTCCAGCGTGAATTCAAGGATCGCGCCGCCGCCGTCGGGATTGCGCTTGAGAAAGCTCAGAACGATGATGTAGAGGATCGCCGCGCCCACGAAGATGGCCGACCAAACGAGCATCGGCATGGCTAGCCAGCCCGCGCGGTTCTTCCTTCGATTTGCAGCCCCGCGCATCACGCCTCCGCCTCCTCCGCGCGCACCACGGGCGCCTCCGCAGGGTTCCAGTTCAGATAGACCCGCTGCCCCACCTCGCCCCGGGCGCGCTCCGCCGAGGTGCACATGGCCAGAATCTCGTGGCCGTCCCGCAGGCGGATGGTTGCGCGCATGCTGCCGCCGGCGTAGCGCCGGTCGATGAGCGTGCCCTCCAGGCAGCAATCGCCGCACTTCTCCGGGCCGAAGCCCAGCCGTTCCGTGCGCAGGCTCAGGCAAACCCTGTCCCCGACCTTCGCGTCGAACTCCGCACACCGCGCAGGGATGCGCTCCCCTGCATACGAAAGCACCATGCCGTCCTCATCGATCGCTTCCACCTTGCACTCCAGCAGGTTCGTCTGGCCGATGAACTCCGCGGCGAAGCGGGTAGCGGGATGATCGTAGATCTGCTCGGGGGTGCCCATCTGCTCAAAGCGCCCGTTTCGCATCACGGCGATGCGGTCGGACATGTTCAGAGCCTCCTCCTGATCGTGGGTGATGTAGACAAAGGCGATGCCCAGCCGCTTCTGGATGTCCTTCAGCTCCACCTGCATCTGCCGCCGCAGCTTCAGATCCAGCGCGCCCAAGGGTTCGTCCAACAACAGCAGCTCCGGCTGAAGGATCAGCGTGCGGGCGATGGCCACGCGCTGGCACTGTCCGCCGGAGAGCTGGGACGGCATGCGCTTTTCGCAGCCCTCCAGTTGCACCAGCCGCAGCATTTCCTCCACTTTGGGCCGCCACTCGGCCTTCTTCATGCCACGCATGCGCAGGCCGTAGGAGATGTTCTTCTCCACATTCATGTGGGGGAACAGGGCGTAATTCTGAAAGACGGTGTTCAGCGGGCGCTTCTCCGGCGGCGCGTCGGTGATGTCGCTGCCGGAGAGGACCACGCGCCCCGCGTCCGGCGCAAGCAGGCCCGCGACGATGCGCAGCGTGGTGGTCTTGCCGCAGCCCGACGGCCCCAGCAGCGTGACGAACTCCCCGTGCCCCACCTCGAAGCTGAGATCGCGCAGAACCTGCGTCCCATCGAAGGACTTTTTCAGTCCCTCCACCCGCAACAGCGCGTCCGCCATGCACAGGCCTCCCCTCAGAATTTGATTCCAATTGTACTATACCTTTTCTGTGTGAGCGCTGCAAGCGCGTTGTGTTGAGTTTTGATTACAGCAACGCGGCGCTTTGTGAATATATTTACCCCGTTTGATGATCGAAGAAACGCTGACAATTCAAACCGGAAAACGATGCTTTCGTCCAAAACCTCTTTTCATAACGCCCGCCGTCGTGCTATACTGTGTATAGTAGAAAGGAGGAATCGACATGGGCAGTCTGATTCTCAATCATCCGCTGGGACTGATCGCCATGATCGCGGGCTACGTGCTGCTGGTGGTGGAGATGTGCATCCCCGGCTTCGGCGTTCCGGGCGTCGCGGGCACGGTGCTGGCGATTCTCGGCCTGGTGGTGCTGCAGCCCACGGCGCTGCAGGCGCTCATCATCGTGGTGGTCTATGTGGCGCTATTGTGCGTGGCGCTGGCGATCTGCATGCACTCCGTATCGAAGGGACGGCTCTCGAAGTCCCGCCTGGTGCTCAACGACGTGGCGACCCACGCGGACGCGCCGGAGAACAACGACCTGAGCTACTTCATCGGCCGCACCGGCACCGCGCGCTCCCCGCTGCGCCCCGCCGGAATCGCGGACTTCGACGGCGTGCGGCTGAACGTGGTCTCCGAGGGAGACTTCATCGAGCAGGGTGCCGCTGTGCGCGTGGATCGCGTGGAGGGCAAGCGCATCGTGGTCTCCCAGATGAAAGCTGAAACTGTGTGAGCCGCGGCTCATTGAGTTATATTGGAAAGGATGGTATCATCATGATGGAAATGGTTCTCATTCCGGTCATCGCAATCGTCGTCATCATTCTTCTGATCGTATTCTTCCGCTTCTTCCCCATCGGCCTGTGGATCTCCGCGGCCGCATCGGGCGTGCACATCTCGATCTTCTCCATGGTCGGCATGCGCTTCCGCCGCATCAACCCCAGCAAGGTGGTTCTGCCGATGATCAAGGCCACGAAGGCCGGTCTGAAGGTAAACATGAACGAGCTGGAGGCCCACCTGCTGGCAGGCGGCAGCGTGGACCGCGTGGTGGACGCGCTGATCGCCGCCCAGAGCGCCCAGATTCCGCTGGAGTTTGAGCAGAGCCGCGCCATCGATCTGGCCGGACGCAACGTGCTGGAGGCCGTGAAGATGTCCGTCAACCCCAAGGTCATTGAGACCCCCGTGGTCGCGGCCATCGCCAAGGACGGCATCGAGCTGCGCGCCAAGGCCCGCGTGACCGTGCGCGCCAACATCTCCCGCCTGGTGGGCGGCGCCGGCGAGGAGACCATCATCGCCCGCGTCGGCGAGGGCATCGTCACCACCGTCGGCTCCTCCGAGAGCCACAAGGCCGTGCTGGAGAACCCCGACCTCATCAGCCGCACCGTGCTGAACAAGGGTCTGGACGCCGGCACCGCATACGAAATTCTCTCCATCGACATCGCCGATGTGGACGTGGGCCGCAACGTTGGCGCGCAGCTGCAGATGGATCAGGCGGAGGCCGACCGCCGCATCGCCCAGGCCAAGGCCGAGGAGCGCCGCGCGATGGCCGTCGCCCACGAGCAGGAAATGATCGCCGCCGTACAGGAGATGCGCGCCAAGGTGGTCGAGGCCGAGGCCGAGGTGCCCAAGGCCATGGCGGAGGCCCTGCGCAACGGCAAGCTGGGCGTGATGGACTACTACCAGATGCAGAACGTGATCTCCGACACCAACATGCGCGACGCCATCGCCGGCAAGGGTGACGTCGCCAAGCCCGCCGATCCCCAGAAGAAGTAAGGCATGCACAGCTTCAAATGCAGCTTCAATTGAAGGGAGGCGATGCACTTGGATGGATTGATTGCACTGCTGATCATCATCGGCGTGGTCACGAGCATCAGCAAATCCGGTAAAAAGAAGAAGGCCGCCGAAGCGCAGAGGAAGGCTGAAAAGCCCTCCCCTGCGCAGCCGAAGGCGAGCGCAACGAAGATTCCCTACACCCGCGAGGAGTGGGAGCAGTTCCTTGCGGACGCTGAAGGCGAGGCTGCGGCAAAGCCCGCGCCCGCAAAGAAGGCGGCGGCAAAGCCCGCAGCGCAGAAGCGCAAGGTGAGCGCCCCGCAGATGAACGTCGCCGCGCCCGCTCCTGCCGCCATGTCCACCGGCTCCATCGCGCTGGATCCCAAGCAGAGCGTGGAGGGCGAGACCGAGGCCGAGCACGCCGTGCACCGCCTGCGGGCCGCGCAGGAGGATATGCGCATCGGCGTGGAGCGCGCCGCAGAGCAGGCATTTGCCGAGGTCAACCTGCAGGCGCTGCGCAGCGCCGTGGTGATGAAGGAGATTCTGGACAAACCCGTATCGCTGCGTCCGCGCAGGCGCTACTACTGAACAACCATTGCTATGCGGCGGGGTGAAGGCACCCCGCCCTACGGCTATACGAGGGCTGTCTCAAAGCATTCTTTACGTTTTGAGACAGCCCCCTTTCCCAATTCTGGAGGTATCCCAATGGAAAACATACGCATACTGATCGGAGACGACGATCCCGGCATGCGCCTGGTGATGCGCAAGCTGGCGGAGCGCGCGGAAGGCTACGAGCTGGTGGGCGAGGCTGCGGACGGCAGCGAGATCATCGGCCTCTTCGACCAGACCCATCCGGACGTGGTACTGATGGACGTGGAGATGCCGGGCATGAACGGCATCGAGTGCGGCAAGGCGATTCAGGACCGCAAGCCCAAGACCATCATCATCTTCGCCACCGCCCACGAGGAGTACATGAAGAGCGCCTTCGGACTCTACGCCTTCGACTACCTGGTGAAGCCCTTCACGCTGGAGCGCGCGCTGAACACGCTGCGGCTGGCCCGGGAGCGCCTGAGCGAGCAGCGCCGGGCGGTGAGCGCCGCGCTTCCGGCGCGCTCCGACGCGGTGCGCCGCATGATGATCAAGCACAAGGAGGGCGTGCGGCTGGTGGATCCCGAGGATATCCTGATGGTGCAGCGCGAGGAGCGCGCCACGGCCATCCTGCTGCGGGACGGCAGCAAGCTGCTGACCGCCGATCCCCTGGGGGAGATCGAGCAGCGCCTGCCGCCGGAAATCTTCTTCCGGGCGCACCGAAGCTACATCATCAACCTGGAGCAGATCGACTCCATCATGCCCTACGGGCGCTGGACGCATATCGTTCGGCTGCGCGGCACCCAGGCCGACGCGCTGATCACCCACGAAAAGTTCGAGGAGCTGGAGCGCAGGTTCCAGTAGGCCGCAAGCTTGTGGACGGGGAAGCTTGCTCCACCGCCGCGAACGCCCGCTTTTTCCAAAAAAGATTTACAAGATTGTCGGTTTTCCACGGCACATGTCCCTGCTGCACGGTTGAAACGCCCGGGAAAACACGTTATAATGATGATCGGGCAAACTGAAAGTTTGGCCGGGTCGCTCACGCTATCGCGGGAGCGACAATCATGATATATTGGGTGGAGAAACGCACAAATTATTTGGTTTTCCCGCACCATTGGGTGCAGCCAAACCCACGATACCCAGGATGAAAGGGAGTTTTAATCTTGCCTGACAATCGTTCTTCCCGCAGGGACTATTCTTATGAGGAAGGGATCCGCCGCGAGCCGCAGCGCAGACCTGCCAATGGCCGTCCGCCGCAGAATCGGCGGCCCGTGAAGCGCCGCCGCCGCGCCACGCCGCGCTTGTTCGTATTTGCCGCAATCCTGCTGGCAATCGTGATTCTGCTGGTGGTGCTTCTCACGGGCCGCGGCGGCAGTGAGGGCGGAGCCCAGCCCATCGCCACGCCCACCCCCGCGCCCCAGACCGGCGCGCTGACCAACGCAACCATCTCCTCCTCCGCGCCCGATGCAACGCAGGCGGAATCCACGCAGTCGGCAGGCATCGATGTTGCCTCCGCAAGCGGCGGTCAGTACAGCACACTGTCCCAGTGGCTGGGCGACGAGGACGCCGAGCTCGAGCCGCTGCCGGAGGAGCAGCGCGTGAAGGTGGACGACCTGTCCATCAACACCAGCTTGCCGGAGGAGTGGCTGAACATCCTGCTGATGGGCTCGGACGAGCGCACGCTGAGCGAGAGCTCCCGCACCGACACCATGATCATCTGCTCCATCAACCAGACAACCAAGGAGGTCAAGCTCACCTCCATCATGCGCGATACCGCCGTGAAGTACGACGATCTGGGCGAACACAACGGCACCTACCGCATCAACGCCGCCAACTACTTCGGCGGCCCCGAGTTCGCCATGAAGACCGTCAACGAGTGCTTCGGTATGAACATCCAGTACTATGTCACGGTCAACTTCTTCGGTTTCCAGAAGATCGCCGAGGCCCTGGGCGGCATCGACGTGGACATCTCCGAGGCCGAGATGAACGAGATCAACAACAAGCTCTATGAGCAGTACAAGATCGCCAAGAAGATCGGCGAGGCCGCGCCCACCGTTGAAAACGACCTGATGACCACCTACGGCCCCAACACCCACCTCAACGGCCACCAGACCCTTGCTTACGCCCGCGTGCGCTCCATCGACAGCGACTTCTCCCGCGCCGAGCGCCAGCGCAAGGTGCTCTCTGAGCTGGCAAAGAAGCTCAAGGAAAAGAGCCTGCCCGAGCTGATGGCTCTGGGCGCAAGCATGATGAACCAGGTCTCCACCAACATGGACTTCGACACCATCATGAGCATCGCCGTGAAGGTGCTGGAGGGCGACCTGAAGTCCATCGATACCTTCCGCGTGCCGGTGAACGACACCTACACCCTGGAGGTGCGCAACGAGGAGGCCATGTTCTACGACGTGGACTGGACCACCAACCAGCGCGAGCTCTACACCTTCATTTACGACTGATCCCGAATGTTTCAGGCCGCCGCATCCGATGGAACGCGGCGGCCTCTGCACACCTTCCCTCTCTATTGACCACGGAGGAAACCAAATGAACGTAGCATTCTTCCTGAAGCCCAAATCTGAGGTTCGCTTTCTTTACAGCGACACGCCCCTGCCCCAGGCGCTCCAGTTCATGCAGCGCCACGGCTACAGCGCCGTGCCGGTGATCGACCGGGACGGCAAGTACGTGCGTACCGTGCGCGAGGGCGATTTTCTGAATTACCTTGCCCACACCGACGGCGAGCACCTGCGCCTGACCGACGCGCGCGACGCCGAGGGCCGGAAGCTCGGCGACATCCTGCCCCAGCAGGACCGCAACCCGCCCTGCCACATCTCCGTGCCGGTGGAGCACCTGCTCAAAAGCACGACGGATCAGAACTTCGTGCCCATCGTGGACGACCGCGGCGTGTTCATCGGCATCGTCACCCGCCGCGCCGTCATCAGCTACCTGCTCACCCCCGACGGCGCGCGCTGAACCGATGCAAGCGCCGCCGCGATTCCTGTCCATTTGAAGAAAACGGAGAGCCCCCTGCACATGCACGGAAGCTCTCCATTTTCTTAATACTTAATTAAATTGCCGCCTTGGATTCCCGGCACAGCTCGGTGATCCTTTCGAAGTTGCCGGCTGCGATATCCGCCTTCGGGCAGACCCAGCTGCCGCCCACCGCGAACACATAGGGCGCAGCGAGGTATTCGCCGATGTTCTTGGCGTTCACGCCGCCGGTGGGCAGGAACTGCACGCCGCCGAAGGGGCCGGACAGGGCCTTCATCGCGGACAGGCCGCCGTAGACGTTCGCCGGGAAGAACTTGACCACCTTCAGGCCGTACTTCATCGCGGCCATGATCTCGGTGGGGGTCACGCAGCCGGGGCACACGGCCACGCCGTTGTCCACGCAGTACTTCACCACTTCCTCGTCAAAACCGGGAGAGACGATGAACTTCGCGCCGCACTCGATGGCGCGCTTGCACTGCGCCAGGGTGATGACCGTGCCCGCGCCGGGCAGCATGTCCGGGCAGTTCTCCGCAACCGCGCGGATGGCGTCCGGGGCTGCCGCCGTGCGGAAGGTGATCTCCATCACATCCACGCCGCCGGCAACCATGGCGTTGGCCGTGGCGACCGCGTCCTTCGCATCGTCCAGTACAACCACCGGCACGATGGCCGCACGCTTGAGTCTCTCCATTACATCCATATCGATTTCCCTCCATGCCTTTTTTTATTTTATTTGTTGAATTGCTGCGCACCGTAGCCCTTCACTGCATCCATTATGACATATTTTTCCGCTTCCCGCAATCCTTATTTTGAAATTTTGTCATGACATTACATCATTATTGCCCTGTGTACAGGAAAAAGATAACAATGCGCATCTTGCATTCCACATGGCACAGACCTATAATGGAGCTTAAACGCATTTTGGAGGCATAAAATGGAACTGCTGCTCTGCTTTGCCCTGTTTGTGGCTGCGATGGCACTCAGCCTGTCCTGCGGGGTGACGATGATCCTTCCGCTGATCGTGGGCTTGATCGCCTTCGGCACGCTGGCGCTGCGCCGGGGCTTTTCGCTGCGCGCAATCCTGGGTATGGTGGGCAAGGGCATGTGGTCGTCGCGCATGGTGGTGGTCATCATGCTGCTGATCGG
This sequence comes from Clostridia bacterium, assembly GCA_030537335.1. GTDB lineage: Bacteria > Bacillota > Clostridia > Christensenellales > Aristaeellaceae > SFTH01. The sequence continues at coordinate 10,367 of JAUNNK010000020.1, forward strand.
CTGCCTGACCTCGCTGTGGCGGCAGAGCGGCACCATCGCCTACTTCACCTACTACGGCGTGCGGCTGATTCCGCCCCAGGCCTTCATCCTGGCGGCGTTCGTGCTCTCCGCACTGATGTCCTACGCGCTGGGCACCAGTTTCGGCGTGGCGGCCACCATCGGCGTGATTCTGATGACCATCGCCCGGGCCAGCGGCGTGTCCACCGTGATCGCCGGCGGCGCAATCCTCTCGGGCGTCTACTTCGGCGATCGGGGCTCCCCCGCCGCCTCCAGCGCGAGCCTGGTGGCCAACGAGACCGGCACCGACGCGAGCCAGAACTTCAAGCGCATGATGCCCTCGGCCCTGCTGCCGCTGGGGCTGTGCGTGCTCATCTACGCCGCACTCTCGCTGTGGAACCGTCCCGGTGCGGTGGACAGCGCGCTGCTTGCGCGCTTCCAGGGGGAATTTGCGCTCTCGCTGTGGTGCCTGCTGCCCACGGTGCTGCTGCTGGCGCTGGCCTTCGCGGGCATGAAGATCAAGTACGTGATGGCCATCGACGTCCTCGTCTCGCTGGTTCTCACGCTGGTTTTTCAGAAAACGCCCCTCATGGACGCGCTGCGCATGATGCTGCTGGGCTACGTCCCGAAGGATCCGGAGCTTACCGCCATCCTCTCCGGCGGCGGCGTGAAATCCATGCTGGAAATCGTGGGCATCCTGCTCTTGTCCAGCGGCTGCTCCGGCATCTTTGAGGGCACAAGGATGCTCTCCAGCGTGGAGGGCGCGCTGCGCAGGCTCTGCGGGCGCATCGGCCGCTTCCCCGCCATGGTGCTCACCAGCATCGCCACGGCCTGCGTGTTCTGCAACCAGACCATCGGCATCATCATGTGCCGCCAGTGCATGGGCGGCAACTACCCCGACACCGAGCAGGGCCGCATCGATCTGATGCTGGACATCGAGAACTCCGTGGTCACGCTCTCCGGCCTGGTTCCCTGGTGCATCGCGTGCAGCGTGCCGATGGGCATGCTGGGGCTGGATCTGCGCTCGCTGCCCTTCGCCTGCTTCCTGTATTTGATCCCACTGTGCTGGCACTTTCAGCTCCGCCGAAAGGCACGCGGCTGAGTGCCGGCGCATTTCATAAACTATCCCGGCTCTCCGCCGCATGAAGGAAGGTTTGCATTTCCATGATTTCCATCCTCTCTCGCATCTTCATCAAGAACCACGAGGACACCTCCGACCCCGGCGTGCGCCGCGCCTACGGCGTGCTCTGCGGCGCGGTGGGCATCTTCCTGAACGTGCTGCTCTTCGCCGCGAAGTATCTGGCCGGAACGCTCACCGGCTCCATCGCCATCGTCGCCGACGCATTCAACAACCTCTCCGACGCAGGCTCGTCCATCATTACCCTGCTGGGCTTCAAGCTGGCCGCGAAGAAGCCCGACCGCGACCATCCCTACGGCCACGGCCGCTTCGAGTGCATCGCGGGCCTGGTCGTGTCCTTTGTGATCCTGATGATGGGCTTCGATCTGGCCAAGAGCTCCGTCACCAAGATCTTCCACCCCGAGGCCGTGGACTTCAGCATCCTGTCCATCTGCATCCTGATCGGCTCGATCCTGGTCAAGCTCTACATGTCGCTGTACAACCGCGCGGTGGGCAAGCGCATCAATTCCGCCGCCGTGCTGGCCACCGCCACCGACAGCCTCTCCGACGTCTGCGCCACCACCATGGTTCTAGCCGCCACCCTCATCGCCCGCTTCACCGGCGTGAACATCGACGGTTGGGCCGGTGCGATCGTGTCGCTGGTCATCCTCTGGGCCGGCTACAACGCCGCCAAGGACACCATCGATCCCCTGCTGGGCCAGGCGCCCGACCCTGAGTTCGTGCAGCGCATCGCCGACATCGTGAACCGCTACCCCGAGGTAGTGGGCATCCACGACCTGGCCGTGCACGACTACGGCGCGGGCCGCGTGATGATCTCGCTGCACGCCGAGGTTCCCTCCAGCGGCGACATCATGGCCCTGCACGACGTGATCGACACCATCGAGCGCGACCTGCAGGAGGAGCTGAACTGCAGCGCCGTGATCCACATGGACCCCATCTGCACCGACGATCAGCTCATCACCTCCACCCGCGAGCTGCTGAAGAAGCGCATCCACGAGGCCATCAGCCCGGATATCTCCATCCACGACTTCCGCATGGTGCCCGGCCCCACCCACACCAACGTGATCTTCGACGCAGTGGTTCCCTACGAATTCCCGCAGAGCGATGCGCAGGTGCAGGAGGAGATTTCCACGCTGGTGCGCGCCATCGAGGGCGACTACTTCGCCGTGGTGACCATCGATCATCCAGTCGCATAATTTCTTAACATTTACATGCCGACAGGGCCGCAAGTCCCCCATCTTCCGGGATTTGCGGCCCTGTTTCGCGGTTGAATTGTTGCATATTATTACAGACATATTACAGTCATAATTCAACCAAACTACTTTTACATTTCATTTTGCAGGTTTTTTGTGTTTTGCAGCGAATATTTATTCCCATATCCGGGGGAGGATTCTGTCCTCCCGCTGCATTGCGCCCCCGGGGCGCAGGAATCGAAGCACAATGCGAGGGAAACCAGATGAACAACAAATGCTGTAAATTCAAGAGGATCACGGCGCTTCTGCTGATGCTGCTGATGCTGCTTCCCAGCGCGCCCGCGCTGGCGGAGAGCTACTCCGCAGCCGTGACGGACAGCGTAGCCGCCTATGCCGACGCATCCCTCACCCGCAAGGTGGGCGATCTGGAGCGCTACGACGTGGTCACCGTCACCGGAATCAAGGGCGAGGTCGCACGGATCCGCTACGGCGGCTATACGATGTACACCCGGCTCGGCGCGCTAGTGGCCGTGAAGGACTTCGCCACCGCCGCCACCGTGCAGACGGCCAACCGCGTGTATCAGAGCCCGGACACCTCCAGCCAGAGCCTTGCGCTGAAGCAGGGCACCTCGGTTTACATACTGGCCACCTCCGGCGACTGGGCGATGATCGAGAAGGACGGCAACGTGGGCTACACCTTCCTGTCCTGCCTGCAGAGCGCTGGTTCCGGCAGCTCCGAGACCGAATCCGACCCCTTCCTGCCCGACGGCGACAGTTCCAACAACACCGGCGATCTGGCAGGCTCCGGCTCCGGCGCGAGCAGCAACAGCTCCGTGACCATCGAGACCGTCGAGGCCGTGGTCACAAGCGCCACGCTTCCGGTGTACGCCAGCGCCAGCACCTCTTCCAAGAAGCTTGGCACCCTGAAGGCCGGACAGGCCGTCACCGTGCACGCCTACACCGCCGACTGGGCCTACATCAGCCTGAGCGGCAAGTACGGCTTCTGCGCGCTGAAGGGCCTGCAGAAGAAGACCGGCGGCGCGGCGGAGGAGACCCCCGAGAATCCCTTCGATCCGGGCACGGCCGTTCCCGCCACCGTCACCGCCTCCAGCGTGACCGTGTACCAGAGCGCCAGCAGCTCCGCAAAGAAGCTGGGCACGCTGAAGAAGGGCGCGGAGGTCAAGCTGCTGAAGGTCTCCGGCAACTGGGCCTACATCGAGCTCAACGGCAACTACGGCTACTGCGCCGCCAGCGCGCTCACGAAGAACAGCGAGCTGGACAGCAACCCGACGGACAGCAGCGCCATGGGCAGCTGCACCGTCGTCAGCGCCAGCGCAAAGGCCTACGCAAAGAAATCCACCTCCGCCGCCAACATCACCCTGTCCATGGGCGACACCCTCGATTTCTACGGCTACGATTCCAAGTGGGTGCAGGTGAAGATCAATGGCAAGACCGGCTACATGCTGCGCTCCGATCTGAGCCCCGCCAGCTACGCCGAGCTGAAGAATGAGGACAGCGGCGACGCGGTCAAGACCCTGGAGAGCGCCCTGCTGTCCTTGGGCTATCTGGACAGCGTGCCCTCCAGCAACTTCTCCGCCAACACCGTCACCGCCCTCAAGCGCATGCAGGCCGCCTGCGGCATGGAGCAGACCGGCATCGCCGACGTGGCCACCCAGCGCGTGCTCTACTCCGGCAACGCCCCGGCCTCTCCCCTGCTGAGCGCCAGCCTGACCAGCGGCAGCTCCGGCGAGAACGTGACCCGCCTGCAGAACCGCCTGCTGGCCCTGGGCTACCTGTGCCAGAACTCCAGCGTGGACGGAGACTACGGCTCCACCACGGCCTCAGCCATCAAGCTGTTCCAGACCGCGGCGGGCGGCAGCGCCACCGGCGTGGCCGACAGCGCCACCATCCGCGCGCTCTACTCCACCTCCGCACCCAAGCTGCCCAGCGGCAGCAAGGCTGCGGACTACAAGGAGAACTCCTACAACGGCTCCAGCACCGTCAGCGGCATGCCCGCCGGCCTGGAATCCACCACCAGCAGCTACAACAGCAGCATGTCCAACGCGCAGAAGCTGGAGCACGTGATCTACGTGGCTCAGAACCAGCTGGGCAAGAAGTACGTGTTCGGCGCCACCGGCACCGCCACCTTCGATTGCTCGGGTCTGACCCAGTACTGCTTCAAGCAGATCGGCGTGACCCTGAAGCGCACCGCCTATGCCGAGGGCTACAACGACGAGCGCCCGAAGCTCTCCGGGATTTCCAGCCTGCGCCGCGGCGACCTGGTGTTCTTCAACACCGTGTCCGACGGCGACCTGTGCGACCACACCGGCATCTACCTGGGCAGCAACATGTTCATCCACGCCTCCTCCGGCGCGGGCAAGGTCATCGTCAGCAACCTCTCCAGCGGCTACTACAACCGCGTGTTCAGCTGGGGCCGCCGGGTGCTCAGCGCCTGACAAGCTTCAAATCGTTCCCTCATCTCCCATCCCTTCAGCCGGATTGAAGCATTCCTTCAGTCCGGCGCTTTTTTGCGCCCGTCCTTGACGAATTCCCGCGTCATTGCTATAATCTACACAGAGATTTGGCCGCTGTGCCGAAGGAAAGGGAGTTGAATCCGCATGGCTGAGAAAAACTATCGCGCCGAGCTGGTCGGCGTATTCGGAGATCCCGTGGACGGAAACCCCACGGGCGTGGTCGAGGAGGCGGGCTTTGCCGCCGCCGGACTGAACTGGCGCTATCTCACCTGCCGCGTGCCGGTGGAGAAGCTTGAGGACGCGATGAAGGGCATGCGCGCCATGGACATGAAGGGCATCAACCTGACCATGCCCCACAAGGTTGCGGTGCTTGAATACCTGGACGAGCTGAGCGAGGCCGCGCGCATCATCGGCGCGGTGAACACCGTGGCCGTGCGGGACGGCAAGCTGATCGGCGAAAACACCGACGGCAAGGGCTTCGTGCGCTCCCTGAAGGACGCGGACATCCCGCTTGCGGGCAAGGTGGTCGCGATCCTGGGCGCGGGCGGCGCAGCCAAGGCCATCGGCGTGGAGTGCGCGCTGGAGGGTGCGAAGAAGCTGCACATCATCAACCGCAACGTCTCTCGCGGCGAGGAGCTGGTGGAGACCATCCGCAAGCACACCTCCGCGGAGGCCGAGTTCCACCCCTGGCAGGGCACGGCGGAGATCCCCGCAGACGCGGACATCCTCATCAACGCCACCTGCGTGGGCCTGCATCCCGACGTGGACAAGTTCCCGGACGTGCGCTACGATCAGATTCGCCCCGGCATGCCGGTGTGCGACGTGGTGTTCAACCCCGCCATGCCCGCATTCCTGCAGAAGGCCGAGGCCCAGGGCGCGAAGGTGCTGACGGGCCTGGGCATGCTGGTCAATCAGGCCGCGCTGAACTTCGAGATCTGGACCGGCGTGAAGGCCCCCCGCGAGATCATGATGGAGGCCCTGAAGCGCGAATTCGAGGACTGATCCCCCTCCCCATACATAAGAGACCCGGAGAAACGTTCGTTCTCTCCGGGTCTTTTGTCGGAACAGTCACTCGCGGGATATCCCATCTGCTCTGGGGATATCTCCCCTTGAATCATCGGATTTCCACCGTGAAGCACTGCTCTGCATCGGCAACCGCCTTCACGCGAAGGGCATAGTCGTCGGAGGGTTCATCTTCCCTGCGCTCCGTCCGTCCCCGGGGCACGAAGGTGATGGCCGTCACCGCTTCGGACAGCGGATTTCCGTCATGGGTGAACGCAAACGCCCGCTTGCCGTCGATGGGATCAGTCTCCCTGCCGTAGGCCCCCATCATGTACGCGGCATCCAGCGGCTTGCCGTCCTGATCGAAGAGCAGATAGGACAGCTCCAGCGCGTTCAGCCCAGTCACGCCGCTGGCATCGTCGGGAATCACATCGTATTCCACGATGGTCGATGCCGTATCGATGGTCAGGGTCTTCAGGATGACGGTCGCGTCCGCCAGAACGTAGCTGCGCGCGCCGTCGAGGCTGAAGCGGGGCTCCGCCGCCCTGCCAGGATCGATGTCGACATTCAGCTCCAGCACGGCAAGCTCCCGGAAAATACCGGATTCCGTGAGCGCCGCCTCATGGGCCGCATCCCAGTCCATGCCGCCATCCAGCAGCCTCTGCAGGGCCTCATTGTAGGCATTGTAGCCGTTGACCGCCGTCAGATGGTCGGGATCAACGCCGATCTGGCGGGCGTTCTCAAGGGCAAGACTGGCCGGATCGCCCGGATCGGCGTAGATCAGCTCGAATGCGTCCTCCACATCCGTGCGCGCAAAGTCCGTCTCGTAGGCGTGGATGACCACGCGGGTGTTGATGCTTCCCTCCGGCATGACCTTGTAGCCGTAGCCTGCGTAGCTGCTGTGGCTGGGCTGCGCACCGTCCAACTGGACGAGAGCGCCGTCCCCCACATCGCTGGAGCTGTACGCACCATACGCGCCGCCGATGCTCTCCTCTGAGAGGATTTCATCCCCGGGACTGGTGTAGCAGTAGCTGTACGAGGAGGTGTAGAACACGTCGCCTTCGCGCTCGGAGGACACCGTCCAGCCGAGGTGCAGGGTGTTCCGATCGAAGAGGTATTCGTCCAGCTTCAGAGTCACGCCATTCTTGGATACCTGCATGGAATCCCGAACGACGGCCTCCTGCGCCTGCCGGCTGGGCGCTTCGCCCCGGAAGAGCCGGTCAAGGATGCCGGAGGCGCGCACAACGGCGAGGGCTGTGCCGATGAGCAGCAGCGCGGCGGCTGCAATGCATGCCGCGCGGCGGAGCCTGTTTCTGTGTTTTCCCTTCGGATGCAACATGTCCATGATCTCCCTTCGCGTCCGCTGCTCGAGAGCTGCATCGGGAGAAATGGAATCGAAGAGCTTTCTGTAATCATCCTTCAACATCATTCCACCTCCGTCTCCGTAAGCAGAGACCTCAATCGTTCCCGCCCGCGCTTCATGCGCGAGCGGACGGTCGCGCCCTTCTCACCGAGGAGTTCCGCGATTTCCTCCGTGGAGAGCCGTTCATAGTAGTACAGGTGAATGACGATGCGCTGCTTTTCCGGCAGGCGCATCAGCGCCTTGCGCAGCTCAGACAGGCGACCGTCATCCGAAAATGACAAATCGGGCGCATCATAGCCGTCCGGCAGCGGCCGGACATGGCGCCGCCAGGCGCTCCGCAGCAGATTGACCGAGGTATGGATCGTGGTGCGGATCAGCCAGGCCTTGAGATGCGCCTCGCTCTCCAGCCGTGGATTGGTGCGGAACAGCTTGAAGAACACCTCCTGATACACATCGTCCGCGTCCGCCCGGTTTCCCGTGCGGGCGTATGCCAGCCGGTAGACCATCCCCGAATATGCATCCATGATTTCCTGAACCGCGTCGCCCGTACGCTGCGACCGTTCCATCATGCGCGCCACCTCCTTTCACCCATAATACAACGCAGAATGCGGATATGTTGCACTCCGACGCAGAATAAACGCACAAACCCGGAGAAAACGAACGTTCTCTCCGGGTTTGCTCTATCCCTGTCCTCAGCGAATCACAACCGTGGTTCCCTCGGGGCAGTTGTCATAGATCCACTTCGCGTCATCCACCGCCAGGCGCACGCAGCCGTGGGAGGCCTTCCTGCCCAGGGCGCGCACGGACGAATTCGTGGGACCCTGCTTGCTGGAATTGTACAGCACCGAGTGGAACAGGATGCCGCCGACGATGCGGTAGGCGTACTTCGCGTAGCAGTTGTAGTCCTTGAAGTAGTACCACTCGTCCACGGTGATCCTGCCGCCGGCCTGATAGGTGCCCGAGGGCGTGGCGTAGCCGTCCATGCCGGTGGAGCACTTGAACTTCTTGATCTGGTCGTTGTAGCCGGAGCCGTCCCACTGGAAGACGTACACCCGCTGCTCGTCCAGGCTGATGCCGAGCTTGTAGGGGAACACGTACTCCTCCGATTTGATCGCGTCGGTGGAGAAGAGCAGCTCCTGGGTGGCCTGATCCGCCACACCGCTCTCCTTCAGGCCGTTCTTCTTCTGGAAGTACTTCAGTGCGTTCTCGGTGAGCGCGCCGTAGCTGCCGTCGGGCTTGTACAGGTAGCCCAGAGAACGCAGCCTGCGCTGCACGCGCCAGACCTCTGCGTTCTTGTCGCCGGTCTGCGCCAGGCGCTGATAGATCTGGAAGCTGTATTCGCCCCGGGCGAACTTCAGCACCTCGTCGGTGATCTCGCCGTCATAGCCGCTGGCCGAGGCGATCTGGGTTTCCGCTTCGATGGGCGTATCCACGGCCACGGGCTGCGCATCCGGCGACATGGTGGGCTCCGGCGTGGGCTCGGGTGTGGCATAGGCCGCATAGGCTGCGGCGTTGGTGGTGTATATGTACTCCTTGAATTCGGAGATGGCCGTCTTGGTGGCGTCGCCCACAACACCGTCCGCATTGCCGCTCATGAAGCCCCAGAGGATCAGCTTCTGCTGGAGCAAGAGCACGTCAGAATCCTGCATGCCCTCCTTCACCGGCGCGGTCTTGGCCGCGCTGGAATAGAGGATGCTCTGGGTGGAATCGTCCGCAACGCCGGTGGGGGTCAGGCCGTTCTCCTCCTGAAAGGCGAGCACGGCGGACTCCGTCAGCTGGCCGTACTGGCCGTCGGCGGCGCTGGAGAGGTAGCCCAGCTCCTGCAGGCGGTTCTGCAGCATGACCACATAGGCCGCCGCATCGTCGCCATCCCGGGAACCCACGTGCAGCGTGGGATAGTTGCCGGACAGGCCCGAGTTCTCCCCCGAGTCCACCAGGCCCAGGGCCTCCGCACCGGTCAGCGTCGTGGCCAGGGCCGCGGTGGAGCTGAGCATCAGCGCCGCGATCAGCAGGGCGCTCAAGAATCGTTTCAAGCGTTCAACCTTCTTTCCTTTGTTCCTTGCGGGAATCGTTGTAGCGTCAGAACGGCTGCCCGCCGGTGCGGCGCAGCGATGGGTCGGCGGAGGCGGCGCGCATCATCGCGTCGAACCCTCATGACAAGCCTTCTCCATGTTTTTGACGAAGCAGAGGCCCGTATTGTTCACCAAAACAAGCGTTCTTTCAAAATTTCCCATAACTTTACCGTCCAAACCCTGCGCAAAGGCATAATCCGCAGGGTCACAGGAGATCAGCAGCGCGCTCCCGCCCCGAAAAAACTCCCCGATACCTTCTGAATATCGGGGAGCGCCTGTCTTTCGATCAGTAGAGGATCTTCGCGTCGTCCGCGGTGTGCAGGAAGTCGCGGATCAGCTCGCGGCAGCGGGTGTAGACGCACTCGCGGGCATACTCCACGTCGTTCTTCTCGCGCATGGCGCGCTCATAGGGCTGGCGCAGCTCGGTGCCGACGTTGATCTTGGCGATGCCGGCCTTGATGCCCCGGGTGATGTAGTCGTTCTCGATGCCGGAGCCGCCGTGCAGCACCAGCGGGATGTTCAGCGCGTTGCGCAGGGTCTCGATATGCTCCACGTCCAGCTTCGCGGCGGGCTTCTTCTTGTCCAGCAGGTTGTCCGCAATCGCGCCGTGCACGCTGCCCACGGCAACGCTCAGCCAGTCGCACTCGGACTCGCGCACGAACTTCACGGCCTCGTCCACCTTGGTAAAGCCCATCTTCTTGGCGAAGATCTCCTCGTAGGGGATCGCCTGCTGGCTGGTCTCGTGGCCCATCACCGCGCCCAGCTCGGCCTCCACCGGGATGCCGGCGGCGTGGGCGAGCTCCGCAACCGCGCGGGTGGCGTTGATGTTGCCCTCCAGATCCAGGCGGGACGCGTCCACCATCACGGAGCCGTAGCCCGCGTTGATGGCGCGCTGAATGATCGGCAGGTAGTCCACCTCCTTGTGATCCTCGTCAATCACCGGAACGTGATCCAGGTGCAGCAGGGTGTGGCCCTCCACGGCGTACTTGGCGTACTCATCCGCGATGTTCTCCAGGCTGCCCGCCTCGAACTTCTCCCACTCCAGGCGCGCAACCTGAATCATGGCCACGCTGTTCTCATCCACAACTGCCTGTACGATCGCCTTCAGCATCGGCGGGTGCGGGATGTTGAATGCAGGAACCACCAGACCGTTCTCCAGAGCTTTGCGTACAATAATTCTCGTATCCATTTGTAATCCTCCATTCGGCCATGTAGACCACCATCGGTTGTCGGGGATGCATCTGCCAGAGGCAAACGTTTTCGTTTCATTATACCAAGGGTTATTGTAGCATGCTTGCATGGATTTTACAAGCACAGTGGTGTGATTCACCGAATTTTACCATTTCGGTTCACATTCTGTCTTCACCGAATGCACTTGCAAGTTTGGCTTCAAGCTGCTATCATAGCATACTGGAGTGTGAATGCATATGAAGAAGCTGATCGTGGCGGAGAAGCCCTCCGTGGGCAAGGACATCGCCCGGGTGCTGGGCGTGAAGAACAAGGGCGAGGGCTACCTCTACGGCGAGGAATACGTGGTGACTTGGGCGCTGGGACATCTGGTGTCGCTGTGCGAGCCGGGCGAGGTGAACCCCCAGTGGCAGAAGTGGAACATGGACGACCTGCCCATGCTGCCCGATACGATCCCGCTGAAGGCCCTTCCGGCAACCATGGATCAGTACAAGACTGTCGCGAAGCTGCTCACCTCTCCGAAGATCGACTCCGTAATCTGCGCAACGGACAGCGCGCGGGAGGGTGAGCTGATCTTCCGCTACATCTACCAGCTCTGCGGCTGCACCAAGCCCGTGGAGCGCCTGTGGATCTCCTCCATGACCGACGCGGCCATCCGCAAGGGCTTTGAGGAGCTCCGGCCCGCATCCTGCTACGACGCGCTGTACGAATCCGCCCGTTGCCGCAGCGTGGCGGACTGGCTGGTGGGCATGAACGCCTCCCGGGCCTACTCGCTGCGCTACAACGCCCACCTGTCCATCGGTCGGGTGCAGACCCCCACGCTGAACCTGATCGTGAAGCGCGACCTGGAGATCGAGAACTTTGTTCCTCAGGACTACTGGGAGATTCGCGCGAACTTCGGCGATTACGAGGGGCTGTGGGTCAACCCGGAGACGAAGGAGACCCGCGCACCCAGTGCAGAGCTGGCCGATCAGGTCAAATCTGAATGCAAGAAGGGCACGCCTGCGGTGGTTGCGGAGAGCGAGGCGGAGATCAAGCGCATGCCGCCGCCCCAGCTGTTCGATCTGACCACCCTCCAGCGGGAGGCCAACCGCAAGTTCGGCTACTCGGCGGATAAGACGCTGAAGCTGGCCCAGGCGCTCTACGAACGCCACAAGCTGCTCACCTACCCCCGCACCGACAGCCGCTACCTCTCCGACGACATGCAACCCAAGATCCGCAAGACGCTTGAGAAGCTGCCGGAGCCCTACGCCGCCTACATATCCGCCCCAGAGATGAACCTCTCCATGCACACCAAGCGCTTCTACGACAACAGCAAGATCAGCGACCACCACGCCATCGTGCCCACGGAGAAGGTTCCCCGGCTGGAGAGCCTGGCCCCAGACGAAAAAAACATCTACGACATGGTGGTGCGCCGCCTCATCGCGGCCCACTATCCGAACTATGAATATGAAGCCGCGAAGATTCTGACCCAGGTGGGCGCGCACACGTTCAAGTCCACCGGCTCCGCACCGGTGAAGGAGGGCTGGCGGGCGCTGTATCGGGGCGAGAAGGCCGAAAAGGGCGAGGTGCTGCTGCCGAAGCTCCGCCCCGGCGAGGAGCGCAAGGTGGAGAAGATCAGCAGCAAGGCCAACAAGACCAAGCCGCCCCAGCCCCACAACGACGCATCCATCCTGAAGATGATGGAGAACGCCGGGCGGGACATCGAGGACGAAACCCTGCGGGAGCAGATGAAGGACTCGGGTCTGGGCACGCCCGCCACCCGCGCCGCCATCATCGAGCGCCTGATTCAGGTGGGCTACGCAAAGCGCAGCGGCAAGAATCTGGTGTCCACCGAGAAGGGCCGCAAGCTGATCCAGGTGGTTCCGGAGCAGATTTCCTCGGCCGTGACCACCGGCAAGTGGGAGAAGGCGCTCTCGGCCATGGCCGGCTTCGACGATGTGGAGCTGCGTCAGGCCAAGTCCGCGCGCTTCCTGGACGGCATCAACAAGTTTTCCATCTTTTTGGTGGACGCCGCTCGCAGCGCCAGCCCCGCCGTGCAGTTCGAAAGCGACTACAAGCCCAAGGCCCGCAAGGCGGCATCTCCGCGAAAGGCCGCGTCCCCCCGCAAGACGGCCCGGAAGGCGGCTCCCCGCACAAAAAAAGTTTGAAGAATTCGAAAAAAGCCGGTAGTGCTTGCAGGAATACGTTAAGAAATGGCGAATATTTGTAGTACGGCAGCAAAATCCGACAGCCGCTGCGCCGTCGGAACCCTGGTCGCCTGCCGATTCCGAAATAAAGGAGCGATCGAATCATGAAGTTTGTTTATGCAAGCAAGGACATGGCGGTCTCGGACAGCCTGAAATCCCGGGTTGAAAAGAAGCTCGGCAAGCTGGAGCGCTACTTCCGCGAGGAGCCCGAAGCGACCATCCGCTTCAAGGTTCAGAAGGGCGCCCGCAACATCGTGGAAATCACCGTCAACGCCGCAGGCGTGATCCTGCGCGCGGAGGAATCCTCCAATGATATGTACCTCTCCATCGACCACGCCGTGGACAAGCTGGAGAGCCAGATTCGCCGTCACCGCACCAAGCTGGAGAAGCGCATTCGCACCGCCGAGCTGGAGCCCGTGATCGAGGCCCCCGCCTTCGAGGAGCAGAGCTACGACATCGTGCGCACCAAGAAGTTCGCCGTCAAGCCCATGTCCGTGGAGGACGCCATCACCCAGATGGAGCTGCTCGGCCACGACTTCTTCCTCTTCCAGAACGAGGAGAGCGAGACCATGAACGTGCTCTATCGCCGTCACGACGGCAGCTATGGCCTGCTTCAGCCGGATATCTGAGCCTGATGCGGGCGTAAAAAGCCTATACGATGCGGGCCGGACAATGTTGTCCGGCCCACATTTTCGCCACGCAACCCCCGTAGGGCGGGATGCCTCATCCCGCCGCATCGGAAGGATTGTCGTCCCTCATCCTCTGCTTTCGCGGGCTTTGTCCGTGAACGAAGTAAGGCGGAACCGTTTCCGGCTCCGCCTTTCCATTATCCCCTTCTGTAATTTTGCAGCATGGAGTTCTTCAGCATCCACAGGCTGTCGGAGAGGTCCACCTTGTAGCGGTGGGGGTTCAGCAGGCGCTTGTACTGGTCCCAGAAAGTGTCCAGATCGTCCTGACAGTGCTGCTGGATCTCCTGAAGGGAGGGCGAATCGTACACCCGCTTGCCGCCCTCGAACACCTTCACCTGCAATTCCTTCATCGTGTAGTCGGTGAGGGTCATGCTCTTCCAGGTATTCACCGGATCGTAGATGGTCAGCGGCCGCGTGGTATCGAAGCTCTCGTAGTCCAGCGCGATCAGATCGGCGGTGGCCTTTCCGGTCTGGTTATCGTAGATGCGCCAGAGCTTCTTCACGCCCGGGTTGGTGATTTTCACCGGGTTTTCGGAGATCTTGATCTTGGGAATCACCCGTCCGTCCACGGTCTCGGCGCTCATCTTGTAAACGCCGCCCAGCGACGGGCAGTCCTCGCTGGTGATGAGCTTGGTGCCCACGCCCCAGGTGTCGATGCACGCGCCCTGGAGCTTCAGGTCGCGGATCAGGTTCTCGTCCAGGTCGCCCGAGGCGCAGATGATGGTGTTGGGATAGCCCGCCGCATCCAGCATCTTGCGGGCCTCCCGGGAGAGGTAGGCCAGATCGCCGCTGTCCAGGCGGATGCCCACCGGCTCGTGGCCCTGGGCGCGCAGCTCGTCAAAGACCTGAATGGCGTTGGGCACGCCCGACTTGAGCGTGTCGTAGGTGTCCACCAGCAGCAGGCAGCTGGTGGGGAACATCTCCGCGTACTTGCGGAAGGCGGTGATCTCGTCCGGGAAGGACATCACCCAGCTGTGGGCGTGGGTGCCCGCGATGGGAATGTTGTACATCTGGCCGGTGAGCACGTTGCTGGTGCTCTTGCAGCCGCCGATGATCGCCGCGCGCGCGCCGTAGATGCCCGCGTCGGGGCCCTGGGCACGGCGCAGGCCGAACTCCATCACCGTGCCGCCCTCGGCCGCCTGCACCACGCGGCTGGCCTTGGTGGCGATCAGCGTCTGGTGGTTGATGATGTTCAGCAGCGCCGTCTCCACCAGCTGCGCCTCGAAGATGGGCGCGGTCACGCGGATCAGCGGCTCGCCCGGGAACACGATGGTGCCCTCGGGCACGGCGTACACGTCGCCGTGGAATTCAAAATTGCGAAGCTCGTCCAGGAAGTCCTCGTCAAAGATGCCCAAGCCTCCCAGATAGCGCAGGGATTCCTCGTCGAAGCGCAGGTTCTCCAGATACTCGATCAGCTGCTCCAGGCCCGCCATGATCGCGTAGTGGGTGGTGGCGTCCTTGCTGCGATAGAACATGTCAAAGGTCGCAAGGTTGTCCCGCATGCCGGTCTTGAAGTAGCCGTACATCATCGTCAGCTGGTAGAGATCCGTCATCATCGTCAGATTTCTCATTGGTTCCACCTCATGTATCTTCCTTGTCGGTCTTGTTCGGATTGTATAACACGCCGTAGCCCGTTGCGGCGTTCAAGAGTACGATCAGCGCCCAGCACAGCGCAAGGATGGGCTTCTGCCTGCCCACGGACGCGTCCAGCAGCAGCACGGACAGTATCTGGTGAATCGACATTGAGATGCGCTGCTTCCCCCGCAAGCGCAGGCACAGTCCGATTTGCAGCACCAGCAGCACGCCAAGGCTTAGCGCTTGACTCACCCGCAGCGGCCCGATGTACAGGCTGTCGGTGCGCAGGCCCTCCACCAGACATCTCTCCAGCGCGTAGAGGAACAGGTACCACAGGAAGGTATCCCCCTTCCGCTTGAAGTAGCCCCGCTTCTCGGCCCGCAGCAGGAAGATGCAGATCAGCGCGCACCACAGCGATTCATAGAAGAACGTGGCCCAGTGCCAGCCGCTTCCTTCTATATATACGCACAGCGGGAAGAACTGAAACTGCGCCTTCGTCACCGCCGCGCCGTAGGCCTCCTGGTTGAGGAAGTTCCCCCAGCGCCCAACGGCCTGACCGAAGGCCAGCCCCGGCGCGACCAGGTCCGCCAGCGTCCCGAAGGGAACCTTCTTCACCCGGGAGTAGATCCAGCCCGCCAGCACGCCGCCGATCACGCCGCCGTAGATGGCAAGCCCGCCGCCGCGGATGTCCAGTATCTCCGCCGGATGGAGTGCGTAGTAGTCCCAGGAGAAGAGCACGTAGTACAGCCGCGCACAGAGGATGCCCGCCGGCACGCAGATCAGCGCCAGATCCAGCGTGGTCTCCTTCTTCAGGCCCAGCTTTTCCTCCCGGAGCCAGGCCAGCAGCACCGCGCCCAGCACGCCCAGGGCGATCAGCACGCCGTACCAGCGGATCGAAAAGCCGAAGATGGTGAGCGTACTCCGAGTCAATTCAAACATGCTATGCCTCCGCAATCTTTACCCATTATAATCATTTTGGCACGAAAATGTCAATACATCATCATTGCACCCGCATCAATTATGGGTTATAATACACAATAGGCTTTTCATTGGTGGATCTATGCCCATTCGCGGCAAATGCTGCCACAAAAGACATTCTGAACGTTCGGAGCGAGGCTTATGCGCAGAAAAAAACGGGTCACCGGAAGATTTTACATCTTCCTATTGATTCTTCTGGTCATCGCCTTTCTGATCGCGCGCCCGTATCTGAGCTTTGGCAGCAAGGAGGCCGTCATCATGGCGGCGCAGTCCGAGTTCACGCAGAACATGGATTGCGTCATCATCCGGGATGAGACGGTGGCTGCGTCGGAATCCACGGCCCACATCGAGTACGTCGCCAAGGAGGGCACGCTGGTGAACACCGGCGACACCGTCGCCTACGTCTACTCCGCGGGCTACTCCGAGAGCCTGCTGCAGAAGCTGGAGGAGACTCGCTCGAAGATTCAGGACTACCACAAGACGGTGATCCTGAACAACATCAAGGACGACAACCTGGCGCGCTACGACACCATCGTGAACATGATGGCCGCCGAGTTCAAGTCCCTGGTGAACCACGACAGCTACGGCAGCCTGCTGACCGCGGCGCGGCAGCTGGAGACCGCCATGGTCAACCGCCAGGAGTACCTGCGCCAAAACAAGCGCGAGGACGTGAAGCTGACCAAGCTCTACGACGAGGAAACCACCCGCCTGAACAGCATTCAGTCCTGGCGCAAGGTGGAGAACGCGTCCCAGAGCGGCGTGATCTCCTTCTACATGGACGGCTACGAGGGCGCGCTGTCCTCCGAGACTCTGCCCGGCATCACCGCCGCGGACATCAATACCGTACTCTCCGGCGGCAGCCTGGGCAGTGCTCTAAGCGCAAAGGAGACTGCGGTCTACCGCATCGTGAACCAGAACCAGTGGTACGTCGCCCTCGTCACCGACGCAAAGACCTGGAACCCGGTGGTCGGCCAGCCCTACACCCTGCAGATGGAGGGCTTCGAGGACCTCTCCTTCACCGCCTTCATCACGAGCGTTCAGAAGGAGAGCGGCACGATTCTGGCCGTGTTCCAGATCAACGATCCCATCGGCGCGCTGATCTACCAGCGCACCGGCCGCGCGCGGCTCACCGCCACCATCTCCGGCCTGTCCGTCTCCTCCAAGGCGCTCAGCGAGGAGAACGGCCAGCTGGGCGTGTGGCTGATCGATGTGGGCGGCGAGACCTTCGTCCCGGTGGAGGTGCTCTCCAGCGACGGGCGCGACGCCCTGATCCAGCCGCTGGTGGACGGCGCCTTGGGCATCGGTCAGCGCGTGCGCATCAAGTGACGGAACGGAATCAATCCGAAATCTTCGAAAGCGGAGGTTGCTGCATGAATCGCGAAGAAATCCTTCAGAATGTTCAGCTGTGGCAGTCCCGCATCGACGAGGCCTCGCAGAAGTGGGGCGGCGCGCAGATCTGCGCCGTCACCAAGACCCGGGATGCGGACACCATCAATCTGGCCTGGGACGCAGGCATCCGCACAATCGGCGAAAACCGCGTGCAGGAGCTGATGGGCAAGATCGACGATCTGAACCCCGATTTTCAGGTGCATCTGATCGGGAACCTTCAGACCAACAAGGTCAAATACATCATCGACCGGGTGAACATGGTGCAGTCGCTGGACCGCGACGCCCTGGCCGAGGAGCTCTCCCGCCGCGCGGAGGCGGTCGATCGGGTGATGGACGTGCTCGTGCAGGTCAACATCGCCCGCGAGTCTCAGAAGGGCGGCATTTCCGAGGAGGAGCTTCCCGCCTTCCTGAGGCGCTGCGCAGCCTTGCCGGGCATTCATGTCCGGGGCCTGATGGCCATCATGCCGCTTGTAGACGATCCCGAGGAGGTCCGGCCCTACTTTAAGCGCATGCGCGCATGGTTCGACCGGCTGCGGGAGCAAGACATCGACAACATCTCCATGGATATCCTGTCCATGGGCATGTCCGGCGACTGCATCGTCGCGGCGCAGGAAGGCGCCACGATGGTGCGCCTTGGCCGCGCGCTGTTCGGCGCACGGGCCTGAGGCTTCGCCCCGGCATCCGGACGCGGGGCATAGAAATTACCACAATTCACACAGGGGGTTTATGCATATGGCGCGCAAAAAGAGCGGCGGCTTCGGCAAGGTTCTGGAGTTTATCGGACTTGTCGATGACGAGGATCCGCGCGAGACTTACGATGATGAATACGAATCCGGCAACTATGGACGGCCGCAGACCTACACGCCCCAGCGCACGCAGCGCACACAGGAGCAGCCGCGGCAGGAAGTGTCCCGGCGCTATTCCTCGTCCTATGAACCCACGCGCACGCCGCGCATGAACCGCAGCGCATCCTCCAGCTCCAGCCGCTTCGATTCCCGAAGCGCCCAGAGCTCCACCCAGCGCCGCACCACCACCAGCAGCAGTACCGGGCGCTACGATTACTCGCCCCGTCCCGCATCCCGCTTCGACGACGCCTCCCAGGGCTACGCCGACGAGAATCCCCAGACCCAGCCGCGCAGCAGCCGAAATTCCGGAACATCCCGCCAGAAGACGGTGATGTTCGCGCTGCACAATCTGGAGGACTGCTGCGACGTGATCGACAACCTGATTCTGAACAACACCGTGGTGCTGACCATGGACAACCTCGACGACCGTCTGATGCAGCGCGCCGTGGACACCCTCTCCGGAGCGGTGTTCGCCCTGCACGCCACCATCCGCAAGGCCTCGGAGCGCACCTACCTGATCGCACCGATGACCGTGGAGGTCAACGAAACCTACGACACGGACGACCGCTTCTTCTGATCGATCAGGCGGCCGCATCCGAACCCATCTGAAGGGAGGCTTTTCACATGCTGACGCTGTACCGGGTCTTTCAGGCTGGCTCCTACTTTCTGCACATCGTGGACACCGCAATCTTGGTCTACGTGGTGCTGTCCTGGTTCCGCCCAAGCTTCCGCTTCTTTTACTGGCTTACCAACTTCGTCGCGCCCTTCATCCGGCCCTTTCGCCGCCTGAGCGAGTGGATCATGTGCCGCACCCGCATTCCGCTGGACTTCTCCTGCTGGTTTGCGGTCATCGGATTACAGGTCATCAACTGGGTCTGGTGGCGGCTGTACTACCTGCTGCGCATGATCACATGAGCGCATCCACGGAGCTTGAAATCAAGCGCCTGCGGGAGCTGGCGCTGCGGGCCTGCTATGCGGGCGAGGTTGCCTGCACCCGCTTTCTGGAGCCGCCGATGGAGCGGGAAGCCCTCGCCGCAGCCAACGCCGCCGGCGTGCACGCCTGCTTCTGGGGCGGACACCCCGACGCGGAGCGCCGCGTCGCAGCCTTCTATGCGGACGAAATGCCCGCCGAGGCGGACTTCCCCATCGCCTGCCTGGAGCTGAAATGGAATCCCAAGTACGCAAGCCCGGGCCACCGGGATCTGCTGGGCGCGGTAATGGGGTTGGGACTTGCGCGCGACTCCACCGGGGACATCGCCCCCGGCGTGGAGGACGGCCGCGCCTACCTGTTCGTCCACCGGGACGTGGAGAGCTACATCCGCGCGAATCTGGAATCCGCCGGGCGCGCGGCGCTGAAGGTGGAAGCCATGGCTGCGCCGCCGGCGCTGCGGGAACCTGAGGGCACGCAGCTGCGCGCGACCGTGTCCAGCGAGCGCCTGGACGCGGTGCTTGCCGCGGGACTCAAGCTGTCCCGGAGCGAGGCCCAGCATCTGATTGAGTCCGGGCTCGTGAAGCGCAACCACGCGCCGGAGCTGCGCGGGGACGCGCGACTGGAGGAGGGCGATCTGCTCTCCATTCGCGGCTACGGCCGCATGAAGATCCTCGAATTTGAGGGACGCACGCGCAAGGGTCGCCTGGCGGTGCGCATCTTCAGATATACCGCCTGAGCGGCGACCGCCGGACGGTGCAGGCCGCACGGCACACCATCGAATCTCATCGACTTCG
>JAUNNK010000021.1 GCA_030537335.1 Clostridia bacterium
GGTGGGTCCGTCGCTTTTTCCCCCGCCCGCCACCCGGGGGGGGCCCCCCCCCCGCCCCCCCCCGCCACCGCCATGATCGCAAAGCCGCCCAGCACGATCTGCGGGCCCTGCCTGAGCCGACCCGCGCACACGACCTGGGGGATCATCTGGGAGACGATCACATCCAGCATGGCTCCCCCGGCGAAGCACAGCGCCAGGGGCAGCAGACTTCCGCTGAGCTGTCCCCACAGCGCCCCGGCCACCACGCCCGCCGCATTGAGCAGGCCCGTGGCCAGGGCGATGCAGGCCGCACGGCTTCGGCGCACTCCGGCTCCCAGAAGCGGCGGGATCATCACCGCGCCCTCGGGCAGGTTCTGCAATGCAACGCCCAGCGCCACCATGCGCGCCGCGCCGCTGTCCACGCCGCCCAGCCCCACGCCCCCGGCCATGCCCTCGGGGAACTTGTGCAGGGCGATGGCCAGCACGAACATCAGCTCCGGGTGTTGGCGGAGCATGCCGCCGCCGCGCAGATGACCGGAGACCGCCGCCGTGCCCCGCAGAAACAGCATGCCCAGCGCCGTGCCCAGGGGGATCAGCAGGCAACCTGCGCCCTGCACCATCTCCATCGCCGGAACGAACAGCCCGAAGGCTGCCGCCGACAGCATCACGCCCGCGGCGAAGGCCGTCACCACGTCGTTCCATGTATCGGATATATGGCTGATCCAGAAGCCGCAGCTGGTGCCGATCAGCGTGGACCCACCGATGCCCAGCGCGGCCCAAAATACCGAAAGCATACGCAAAACTCCCTCTGATTGTAGTTCTGCATCCTATGCCGCAGGGAGGGAGCCGGTGCAAAAAGCGCCGCGCGGGATGTCCTCCCACGCGACGCTTCACGTATTCTATTTCTTCCTTTGATCCCAGATTGCGCCGTGGCCGCAGCAGTAGATGTACTCCGACTGGGGCAAGATGCGCATCAGCTCGTCGCGCTCCACGGCGGCGGCGGCGGAATCCACGTTGACGCTGGTCATCAGGTAGGGCGCGAGGCGGTTGAAGGCGGCCTGATCCTTCGAGAAGCCTCGGATGTTCACGGCGATATCGCCAGTGAAGGCCAGCTTGTCCTCCTCATCCACGATCACCACCTCGCCGGGCACGTGGCCGCCGTTGCCCCGGTAGAAGTCGAGGCGCTTGCCGCAGAAATCCAGATGGCCGATGGGGCAGATGGGGCTATCAGGCTCGTCGGGCAGCTCGTCGATCACGTGCAGGCGGGCCATGTCCGGCGGCGCATAGCGGCTCAGGATGCGGCTGATGGCGCAGTAGGGCGTGTGGGCCGGGTTCTGCTCGCGGAAGTTGGGCTCGCCACGGTTCTCCAGATCGAAGGATTTCCACGCGGTGCGGCTGACGTGGATCACGTCGAACATGTTCAGCAGGCCGCAATGGTCCATGTCCGGGTGGGAGATGGCGATCTCCCGGTGCAGGCGCTCGAAGCCCGGGAACAGGCGGCGCAGAACGCCGCGCATCTCCTCGGCATAGATGGCGAAGCCGCAGTCCACGAACAGCAGGCTGTCGCCCTTGCGCAGGATGTAGGTGTTGCTGCCGCAGGGCGGCTGGATGCAGGTCAGCGTAAAGCCCCCGGACAGCGGCAGCGTGTCGATGATCGGCTGGAAGGCCGCGCCCCGGAAGCGCGCCAGCATGTCGGCAGATCGGGAGATGTATTCAAAGGTCTTGAACGCCGGCTCGTTGCGCTCGTCCAGCATCTGCATGATGCGGTTGGACTGCTCCATCAGCGCGTTGGCGCAGTGGCGGTTCAGGTGCAGCTTCTCCGCCAGGCGGTTGGCAAATTCGATGTAGAACACCGCGTTGTCCAGCGCGCGCTCGCCCGCGTCGTAGTCCTCCACGCGCACCTCGCACAACTGGGACACCCGGTCCAGAAAGTCGCGGATGTCCTGGGGCCGGTCGATGTACAGGCCCATGCGGAAGTTCTGGTACGCCCCGCCGGACTCATGGGTGTTGATGTAGGAGATGTTGAAGTGGTAGCTGGAGATCAGCTCCAGCACCGGCAGCGCCGCGCCCGATACGTCCGGCAGCACCAGCTCCAGCAGCAGCACCTTCGCGCCCTCGTCCCGGCTCTGGATGTAGCCCAGCTTTTTCAGCCCCGCCGAGATGATCTCCAGCTGGTGCTGGGTGCCGGAGACGTCGATAAACAGCGTGTGCGCGTCCACGGCCTTGTTGTAGCTCGCGCGGGTGATGTTTGCGCCCACGCCGGAGATGATGCGGCACGCCTCCAGAAACGCGCCCGATTCGTCCGGCAGGCGGGTGATGTATGTCTTTCGCAATTCTGCTTCCCCATTCCACTTGCAGATTGTGGCGGAATTCCACGAATTTCATTATAAACCGCAGCGGCACGATTTGCGCATCTGCGCGGAAATATAACATAAGCGTCCGGGTGAGAAAAATTGCATCCCATTCTAATCTTCGTCTAATCTATTTGCATTGGGGTTTAATGATCGGGTTGTATTCTATTACCGTCGACAGGAAATCAAGCAAAAACACTTACGATCAAAGGAGAGATCACAATGACGAATTTTGAAATGGTTGAACTGCTTCGCGAGAAGGCGAACATTACTTATGAGGAGGCCAAGACGGCCCTGGAGCTGGCCAACTGGGATCTGCTGGACGCCATGCTGGTGCTGGAGCGCGAGGGCAAGGTGCGCAGCTCCGGCGGCAGCTACTCCACCAGGGACGAGGAAGTCAGGGACGAGGGCAAGGAGAAGAAGCGCTGCAATGGCGAGGGCCTGCGCGGCACGCTGCGCTGGCTGGGCCGCACGCTTGCGAAGCTGATCCGCATCGGCAACGAGAATTCCCTGGTTGTCTGGCGCAAGGGCGAGGAGCTGTTCGCCCTGCCGGTGACGGTGTGCGTGGTGCTGCTGATGTGCTCGGTGGGCACGGTGCTCTTCGCGTTGGCGATCGGCCTGTTCTGCGGCCTGCGCTACTCCTTCCGCGGTCCCAACCTGGGCAAGGAGAGCATCAACAACGCCATGGATCGCGCCGCTGAGGCTGCCGAGACCGTGAAGAACGAGATCCGCAGCGCCGGTGCTGAAAAGCAGGAAAAGAGCGAAGATGAATCGAAATAATCAATAGATTGCCGTCGGGCGCGCCTCTTTCGAGGTTGCGCGCCCTGACGGGTGCAGGGAGGAAGGACGATGGCGGATCGGATTCTGATCGTGGAGGACGAGGAGAAGCTGGCGCGCTTCGTGGAGCTGGAGCTGAACCACGAGGGCTACGAGGTGCAGAAGGCCTTCGATGGCCGCACGGGGCTTATGATGGCGTTGGAGGGCGACTGCGATCTGATCCTGCTGGACGTGATGCTGCCGGGCATGAGCGGTCTGGAGCTATTGCGGCGGCTGCGGAAGGAGAAGCAGACCCCGGTGATCCTGGTCACGGCGCGCGACGCTGTGATGGACAAGGTGACGGGCCTGGACATGGGCGCGGACGACTACATCACCAAGCCCTTCGAGATCGAGGAGCTGCTGGCCCGCATCCGCGCGGCGCTGCGCAAGCGCATGGCCCCGGCGACGGGCGGCAATGTGCTTTCTTCCGGGGAGCTGAAGCTGGACCCCGCCCGGCACGAGCTGCACTACGCAGGCGAGCGCATCGAGCTGACCCACCGGGAATTTGCGCTTCTGCAAGTATTGATGGAGAACAGATCCATTGTGCTCAGCCGAGAAAAGCTGCTGGAGCTGGTGTGGGACTACGACTACGCCGGCGAGACCAACGTGGTGGACGTGTACATTCGCTACCTGCGCGCCAAGATCGACGACGCATACGGCGTGAAGTACATCCACACCGTGCGGGGCGTGGGCTACGTGTTCCGGGATGCGTAAGAGGGGGAGCGGTATGAACGAGACGGGTCGCGTGACCTCCACCGCACGCAAGATCAGCCGGTCCTGGCTGTGGCGGCTGTTCTGGATCTTCCTCCGGATGAATCTGGTGCTGCTGATCCTGGCGGCGCTGGGCTTCTGCTTCTATCAGGAGCGGCTGGCGCTGGGCAGTCAATGGGAGCCGGACCTGCAGCGGGAGCTGGAGATCGAGGGCGTGGACGCCACCGGGAACCTGCGCGAAACTGCGGAGGAGGCGATTGATTCGCTGCGCGGGGCTTCCTATGTCTTTTACGATGCGGACGGCGTGCGCTATGAGGTTGCCTGTCGGGCCTATGTGGACGCGGTGGGTGCGGCTGCGCTGGTGCTGCTGGCCATCGAGGCGCTGATCTTCCTGGGGCAGATGCTCTCCGGGCGAAAGAAGGCCCGGCGGCTCTTGCGGCCGCTGGACCGCATGGCCCGGGCGGCGGAGCTGCTGGGGCGCAGCGCGGGGCGCGTGGAGGCCCCGCCGCAGAACGACGGCGAGGGAGGCGAGGTGGGCGGCGAGAAGCTGCACGGCCTGGAGGACGCCATCGGGCGCATCAGCCCGGAGCACCCTGAGGAGAAGCTGGACATGGGCGACTCCGACCTGCAGGGCCTGGAGGACGCGATCAACGGCCTGCTCAGCCGCATGCACGAGGCCTACCGCCAGCAGGCCCAGTTCGTCTCGGACGCGTCTCACGAGCTGCGAACGCCCATCGCGGTGATTCAGGGCTATGCCGGCATGCTGGACCGCTGGGGCAAGCAGGACGAAAAGGTGCTGGACGAATCCATCGCAGCCATCAAGAGCGAGGCAGGCTACATGAGCAAGCTGGTGGAGCAGCTGCTGTTCCTTGCCCGGGGCGACACCGGCCGCAACCGCATGGAGTTCAAGGAAATCTCGCTGGGCGAACTGATGGAGGAGGTCTGCGAGGACTGCCGCGTCATCGACAAGAGCCACGACTACCGGCTGGAGAAGCGCAGCGAGGCCCGATGCAGCGGCGACTGGGACATGCTGAAGCAGTGCGCCCGGATCCTTGCGGACAACGCGCTCAAGTACACCCCCCAAGGCGGGCTGATCTGCCTGCGGACCTATGTAAACGCCGCCGGGGAGGCCTGCCTGGAGGTGCAGGACTCCGGCATCGGCGTATCCGCGGAGGACATGCAGCACATGTTCGACCGCTTCTATCGCTCCGATCCCGCCCGCGCACGCCAGAGCGGCGGCACGGGCCTCGGCCTTGCCATCGCCCGCTGGATCGTGGATCGCCACGGCGGCCACTTCGAGGTGCTCTCCCGCGAGGGCCTGGGCACCCGCATGACGGTCTGCCTGCCTGCGGCGGAGAAAATTGAGTAGCATATGCAGAACGGCCTGCAAAAATCGAACCCGACGGCGTGTACGTCGGGTTCGTTGATGATTTTTATGACGGGAAATTAATTTCCAGGAAGAAAAATCGCTTCCTTGCAGATTTTGCGGCCGGAATCCAAAGGATTCAAGCAAAATCTGAGGGGGTGGTCGTGGAGGGGGACGTGTCCCCTTCCACATGATTTTATTCCACCTTCGGCAGCTTGTCCAGCGTGGCCTGAATCTCTTCGTCGGTGGGGATGTAGTTCTGCATGGTGCCCTCGTGATAGGCCTCGTAGGCGTACATATCAAAGTAGCCGGTTCCGGTCAGGCCGAACACGATGGTCTTCTCCTCGCCGGTCTCCTTGCACTTGATGGCCTCGTCGATGGCGGCGCGGATGGCGTGGGAGCTTTCTGGTGCGGGCAGGATGCCCTCGACCCGGGCGAACATCTCCGCGGCGGCGAACACGTCGGTCTGCTTGACCGAGCGGGCCTCCATCAGGCCGTCGGCGTAGAGCTGGGACAGGATGGAGCTCATGCCATGGTAGCGCAGGCCGCCTGCGTGGTTCGGCGCGGGGATGAAGCCGCTGCCCAGGGTGTACATCTTCGCCAGCGGGCACACCATGCCGGTGTCGCAGAAGTCGTAGGCGTACTTGCCGCGGGTGAAGCTGGGGCAGGAGGCCGGCTCCACGGCGATGATGCGGTAGTCGCGCTCGCCGCGCAGCTTCTCGCCCATGAACGGGGCGATCAGACCGCCCAGGTTGGAGCCGCCGCCGGCGCAGCCGATGATGATGTCCGGCACCACGCCGTACTTGTCCAGCGCGGCCTTGGTCTCCAGGCCGATCACCGACTGGTGCAGCAGCACCTGGTTGAGCACGCTGCCCAGAACGTAGCGGTAGCCCTCGCTGGTCACGGCCTTCTCCACGGCCTCGGAGATGGCGCAGCCCAGGCTGCCGGTGGTGCCGGGATGCTCGGCAAGGATTTTGCGGCCCACCTCCGTCTCCATGGACGGGGAGGGGGTCACGGATGCGCCGTAGGTGCGCATGACCTCGCGGCGGAAGGGCTTCTGCTCGTAGGAGCACTTGACCATGTACACCTTGCAGTCCAGGCCCAGGTAGGCGCAGGCCATGGACAGCGCCGTGCCCCACTGGCCCGCACCGGTCTCGGTGGTCACGCCCTTCAGGCCCTGCTTCTTGGCGTAGTAGGCCTGGGCGATGGCGGAGTTCAGCTTGTGGCTGCCGCTGGTGTTGTTGCCCTCGAATTTGTAGTAGATCTTGGCGGGCGTCTGGAGCTTCTCCTCCAGGCAGTAGGCGCGCACCAGCGGGGACGGGCGGTACATCCTGTAGAAGGAGCGAATCTCCTCGGGAATCTCAAAGTAGGGGGTGTCGTTGTCCAGCTCCTGCTGCACCAGCTCCTCGCAGAACACGCCGGAGAGCTCCTGCGCGGTCATGGGCTGGAGCGTGCCGGGGTTCAGCAGCGGCGCGGGCTTGTTCTTCATGTCCGCGCGCAGGTTGTACCATGCCTTGGGCATCTCGGCTTCGTCCAGATAGATCTTGTAGGGGATTGCTTGCTGCTTCATGGTTCTGTCTCCTTTCAAATCGATGGGCCTTGCCCTCTGACGGTCCGGGACAGAAAATAATCCTGTCCCTGCAAAAATGTTTGCTGGGACAGGATCGAATCATCATATCCTGTGGTGCCACCCGGCTTGACGCGCCCTTCGACGCGCCCACTCTGCGCATACCATCATATGCCGGCCTTTGTTTACGGAGAGCCGCCTCCGTCTCCCATACTCCGGCACAAGCCGTTTCTGCTCGCCCTCAGAAGCCCATTCCGCGCCGTGCTCTCCGCCGCAATTCCACCGCCTGCGGCTCTCTGTAGAAGAGGTTGTCGGTGCGTACTTACGCTCCCTCAACGGTTTAGCGGGATTATAGCACAAGATTTTTCGTTTGTCAACACTTTTTTTGCAACGAATTTTGCGCCGCCTTGACGCATTCCACCCGGGCGTAGTAAAATATTCACAAGAAAATGGGAGCCTGGTGCTCCGCAAGGAGGCGACGACATGTCCACCACGGAAAGAATCATCCTGAATTCTGCCTTCGACGGCCTGCCGCTGTCCGTGATGCTGGTGCGTCCGGAGGATAAGCCCCGCTGCCTGGTGCAGCTGGCCCACGGCATGTGCGAACACAAGGAGCGCTACCAGCCCTTCATGGAGTTTCTGGCGTCTCGCGGCTGTCTGTGCGTGATACACGACCATCGCGGCCACGGCGCGTCGGTGCGCAGCGCGGAGGATCTGGGCTACTTCTATGCGGACGGCGACGAGGGCCTGGTGCAGGATCTGCACCAGATCACCCTGTGGATGCGCGAAAAGTGGCCGCAGCTTCCGCTGGTGCTCTTCGGCCACAGCATGGGTTCGCTGGCGGTGCGCGCCTACGCCGACCGGTATGACAGGGACGTCGACGCGCTGATCGTCTGCGGCAGCCCCGGCGAGAACGCCGCTGCGGGCGCGGGCCTTGTGCTGATCCGCCTGCTGAGCGCGATTTTCGGTGAGCGCCACCACAGCACATTGGTGCAGAGGATGACCATCGGAGCGTTCGCAAAGCGCTTCCCCAGCGCGGAGCACCCCAGCAGCTGGATTTCAGCCAATGAGGAGAACGTGATCGCCTACGAGGCCGACCCGCTGTGCACGTTTACCTTCACCCTGAACGGCAACCGGGCGCTGCTGCGGCTGATGCGCAGGGCCTACGGCCTCTCCTCCACGCGGGGAAATCCGAAGCTTCCGGTGCGCTTCTTCTCCGGCGCGGAGGATCCCTGCGCGCCCGATGAGAAGGGATTTTGGCATGCGGTGGAGAGGATGCGGCAGGCGGGCTATACGGACGTCAAGGGGACGATGTTCCCCGGCCTGCGCCACGAGATTCTGAACGAGGCAAGCCGGCAGGAGGTCTTTGAGACGATCTGGCAGGACGCGATCGCGCCGCTGCAGAAGGAGGATTGAACGACGGAAAGGGGGGAGCCTGCCATGGACGAGCGCCGGGTGCGCATCATCGACATCGCCGAGGAGCTGGGTCTGAGCACCGCCACGGTGTCCAACGTGCTCCACGGCAAGACCGGTAGGGTCTCCCCGGAGACCGCGCGGCGGGTGCAGGCGCTGCTGGAGGAGTGGCAGTACATCCCCAGCATGGCAGGGGTGCTGCTGGCGCAGAACAGCTCCCGCATCATCGGCGTGGCGCTCAACGACCACGAGAAGTACGAGGCGCGGGCGTTGGAGGACGGTTTCGTAGCCTCCACGCTGGGCTGCCTGTCGGCGGAGATCGAGCGAAGCGGCCGCTTCATGATGGTCAAGCGCGCCACGGATTTTGACGAGATTGCCCGCTTTGCCTCCATGTGGAACCTGGACGGGCTGGTGCTGATGGGCTTCTGCCGCCAGGATTACGCCGCGCTGCGGGGCCGCATGCACATCCCGTTGGTGGTGTTCGACGGCTACCCGGAGCCTGCAGAGGCTATGGCGGCGGGCGGCATGTGCAACATCTGCACGGATCAGCGCGACGGCGGCCGTCAGGTGGGTGCGCATCTGCGCGCACTGGGCCACCGCAGGGCGCTGTGCATCGCGGACAACCGCATCTGCATGGACGCGGAGCGCTACGATGGCTTCCGCGATGGCTTCGGCCCGGGCGCGGAGTTTCTGCAGGTGCCCATGTTGCGCGATGCGCGGCGGAGCTTCTATCTGGAGCGCATGGAGCTGCTACGCACATACACGGCGGTGTTCGCGGTCTCGGATGAGCACGCGCTGGAGCTGATGCACCTGCTGCAGGCGCAGGGGATCGACGTGCCCGGGGAGCTCTCCATCGTGGGCTTCGACGACATCCCCGCCTGCCGCATGGTGCGACCCGAGCTGAGCTCCGTGCGCCAGGACAACGCGCTGCGTGCGCGCGCCGCCATGGAGGCGCTGGACGCGCTGCGCTCCGGTGCGGCGGTCGACGGGCAGCGGGTGCTTCCGGTGCAGCTGATCGTGCGGGACAGCAGCGCCCCGCCCGGATAGCTGCGCTTTCTGCATAATTTTCATATGAATATTTCATCATAGGTTACACGATTAACCTTTGCGGCGCAGGCCGTCCGCGTGCTACAATGTTTCCGAAGAAATCCTTCAGGGAGGTTGACGGAAATGGCGAGGCGGGACGGCTTTTTCCGCGCGGTGTGCGCACTGGCGGCGCCGATGGCGCTGCAATCCATGCTACAGGCGTCCTTTTCGGCGGTGGATCAGATCATGATCGGCCAGCTGGGCAGCGCCTGCGTGGCGGGCGTGGGACTGGCGGGCAAGTTTGCGTCCATCCACAGCGTGATGGTCTCGGCGGTGGGCGCAGTGGCGGGCGTGATGCTGGCGCAGTACCTGGGTCAGGAGAACCGGCCTGCGCTGCGGCGCAGCTTCCGGGTGAACCTGCTGCTGGCGCTGGGCGTGGCGCTGCTCTTCAGCCTGGCCTGCATCGCCCTTCCCCGGCAGATCATGGCTCTGTACAGCAGGGACGCGGACACCATCGCGGAGGCGGCGGCATACCTGCGCATCCTCGCGGGGAGCTTCCTTCCGGCGGCGGGCTGCACGCTATTGAGCGCGCTGCTGCGCTGCATGGACCGTCCTGCCCGGGCGCTGGCGGCGGGGGCTGCTGCGGCGGTGCTGAACACGCTGCTGAACTACCTGCTGATCTTCGGCCACGGCTTTCCGGCAATGGGCGCGCGGGGCGCTGCGCTGGCCACGCTGATCGCCCAGTGGGTGAACCTGCTGCTTCTGATCCTGCTGTGCCGGGACGTGTCGAAGCCGCTGCGAAGCACATCCGTGGAACACCAGCGCTTCAACTGGAAGCAGTACGCGGCGATGCTGGCTCCGGTGCTGGCCTGCGAGCTGATGTGGAGTCTGGGCGAAAACGTGTACGCGGGCGTGTACGGCCACGTGGGGCGACAGGCCTGCGCGGCGATGACCCTGACCGCCCCGGTGCAGAGCCTGACCATCGGCGCGCTGTGCGGACTCTCCCAGGCGGCGGGGGTGCTGGTGGGCAAGTCGCTGGGCCGGGGCGATTCGGACGGCGCGTACCGCAGCTCCGTCCGGCTGCTGATCTACGGCCTGATCGGCGCGGCGATGCTCTCCGTCGCCATCCTCTGCGCCGCGCCGCTGTACGTGCGCCTGTTCCGCGTGGAGGCGGAGGTGCGGACGATGACCCGGCAGATCCTCACTGCCTACGCGCTGATTGCGCCCGTAAAGGTGCTGAACATGATTCTGGGCAGCAGCATCCTGCGCAGCGGCGGTCGCACGGAGCTGGTGATGTGGATCGATCTGATCGGCGCCTGGGGCTTCGGCGTGCCGTTGGCCTGCCTGGGCGGCTTCGTGTGGCAGCTGCCCATCGCAAAGCTGTATCTCCTGCTCTCGATGGAGGAGTGCGTGCGGCTTATTTTGTCGGTCTGGACGATGCGGCGGCGGCGCTGGATGCGCAAGATCGAGGCGTGAAGAAAGGTTAATCTGTACAAGCTTGAAACTTTACAGGGCGATGTTAGAATGATGCTGTATCCGAAAATACAGACGGAAGCAACGAGCGGTGTTCATCACGTAAGTCCAGTTGATGAGCGCCGCTCGTTTTGGTTTGTCTGCGGGATTCTGCAAAATGGACCGCCGCACGGCGGATGAAAGGGAGGATTGCATGCTGCGAAAAATTCTGGGGAGCGTTCGGGAGTACAAGAAGCTCTCCATTGCCACGCCGATACTGGAGGCAATGGAGGTGGCGATAGAGTGCGTCATCCCCTTCCTGATCGCGCTGCTGGTAAACGAGATCAAGGCGGGCTGCGGAATGGGCGTGATCCTGCGCTACGGAGGGCTGCTGGCGCTGATGGCGCTTTTGTCGCTGCTGTTCGGCGGGCTGGCGGGCGTGACCTGCGCCCGGGCGAGCTGCGGCCTGGCGCGCAACCTGCGCAGGGACTTGTTTTACAGCGTCCAGCGCTTTTCCTTTGAGAACATCGACAGGTTTCTCACCTCGTCGCTGGTGACGCGCATGACCACCGACGTGACCAACGTGCAGAACGCCTACATGATGCTGATCCGCACGGCCATCCGCGCGCCAATGATGCTGATCTTCGCCTTCGCCATGGCCTTCATCATGGGCGGGCGCATGGCCTGGATCTTCCTGTTCGTGGTTCCCTTCCTGGCGGTGGGCCTGGGCTGGGTCATCTACAAGACCATGCCGCTGTTCCGCAAGGTGTTCAAGAAGTACGACAAACTCAACGCCTCCATTCAGGAGAACGTGAAGGCCATGCGCGTGGTGAAGTCCTTCGTGCGCGAGGGCTACGAGCAGGAGAAGTTCGACGCCGCCGCCGAGGACGTGCGCGCCGACTTCACCCGCGCCGAGCGCATTCTGGCGCTGAACGGCCCGCTGATGCAGTTCTGCATCTACGCGGTGATGGTATTCGTGCTGTCCTTCGGCTCCTACACCATCATCACAAGCCGGGGTCTAAAGCTGGACGTGGGCCAGTTCTCCGCGCTGCTGACCTACAGCTTCATGATGCTCAACAGCCTGATGATGGTCTCCATGGTGTTCGTGACGATCGTCATGGCGGCGGAGTCCGGCAAGCGCATCGCGGAGGTGCTGGACGAGGAGAGCACCCTGGTCAACCCCGAGAATCCCATCTTCGACGTGGCCGACGGCTCCATCGACTTTGAGCACGTCAGCTTCAAGTACTCCAAAAAGGCCGAACGCATGGCGCTGGAGGGCATCGACCTGCACATCAAGTCCGGCGAGACCATCGGCATCATCGGCGGCACGGGCTCGTCCAAATCCTCGCTGATCCAGCTGATCTCCCACCTGTACGACGCCACCGAGGGCACGGTGAAGGTGGGCGGCAGGGACGTGCGCGCCTACGACCTGGATTCCCTGCGCAATCAGGTGGCCGTGGTGCTGCAAAAGAACATCCTCTTCTCCGGCACCATCAAGGAGAACCTGCGCTGGGGCAACAAAAACGCAAGCGACGAGGAGCTGATTCAGGCCTGCAAGCTGGCCTGCGCGGACGAGTTCATCACCCAGTTCCCCGATGGCTACGATACCTACATCGAGCAGGGCGGCGCGAACGTGTCCGGCGGACAGAAGCAGCGGCTGTGCATCGCCCGGGCGCTTCTGAAGAAGCCGAAGGTGCTGATCCTGGACGACTCCACCAGCGCCGTGGACACCCGCACCGACGCGCGCATCCGCAGCGCCATGCGCACGTACATCCCCGAGACCACGAAGATCATCATCGCCCAGCGCACGGCCTCCGTGCAGGACGCAGACCGCATCATCGTGATGGAGGGCGGCCGCATCGACGCCATCGGCACCCATGCGGAGCTGATGGCGGACAACGACATCTACCGCGAGATCTACACCTCGCAGAACAAGGCAGGTGATTGACGTGAGCAGAAAGAGAGTCAAAAAGGGCGTGGTCGGCCGCCTGCTGCGCACCATGCGCGGCTTCTATCCGGTGATGCTGCCGGTGGCGGTGGTGTGCATCGTGTTCAGCGCGGTGGTCAGCTCCATCCCTGCGGTATTCATGCAGAACGTCATCGCCGCGGTGGAAACCAGCTGGGTCAGCGGCGACTGGAGCGCCGCCGGCGGGCGCATCCTGCGGCTTGTGGGCCTTCTGGCCGCATTCTACGTGCTGGCCCTCGCCAGCAGCGTCACCTACAACCAGATCATGGCCATCATCACCCAGGGCACGCTGAAGAAGCTGCGCGGCGTGATGTTCAACGGCATGCAGCGCCTGCCCATCAAGTACTTCGACACCCACAACCACGGCGACATCATGAGCCACTACACCAACGACATCGACACCCTGCGCCAGATGGTGTCCCAGAGCTTCCCCCAGCTGCTGATCTCGGCGGTCACGGTGCTCACCATCTTCTGCATCATGATCTACTACTGCGTGTGGCTGGCGCTGGTGGTGGTGGCGGGCGTGGTGCTGATGTACGTCCTCACAAAGAAGCTGGGCGGCGGATCGGCGAAGTTCTTCTTCCGCCAGCAGACCGCGCTGGGCAAGGTGGAGGGCTTTGTGGAGGAGATCATGAACGGCGAGAAGGTCGTGAAGGTGTTCTGCCACGAGCGCGAGAGCGAGGCCGACTTCGACCGGCTCAACGACCTGCTCTATCAGGAGTCCGTGCGCGCCAACCAGTACTCCAACGTGCTCGGCCCGCTGTTGAACAACATCGGCAACATCCTCTACGTGGTGATCGCGGTGGCGGGCGGTCTGCTGCTCGCCTGCGGCGCGCCGAACCTGAGCCTGTCCGGCAAGGCGCTGAGCATCAGCATCGCCGTGCCCTTCCTGAACATGACCAAGCAGTTCGTGGGCAACATCAACCAGGTGTCCCACCAGATCAACGCCGTGGTCATGGGCCTGGCGGGTGCGGAGCGCATCTTCGATCTGATGGATCAGCAGCCGGAGCAGGATGAGGGCTATGTGACCCTGGTCAACGCCCGGGAGGAGAATGGTCAACTGGTGGAATGCGCCGAGCGCACCGGAATCTGGGCCTGGAAGCATCCCCATCAGGCGGATGGCAGCGTGACCTACACCCGCCTGACCGGCGACGTGCGCCTCTTTGATGTGGACTTCGCCTACGAGGAGGGCAAGACCGTGCTCCACGACGTGTCGCTCTACGCCAAGCCCGGCCAGAAGGTGGCCTTCGTGGGCGCAACCGGCGCAGGCAAGACCACCATCACCAACTTGCTCAACCGCTTCTACGACATCGCCGACGGCAAGATACGCTACGACGGCATCAACATCAACAAGATCCGCAAGAGCGACCTGCGCCGGGCGCTGGGCGTGGTCTTGCAGGATACGAACCTGTTCACCGGCACGGTGCTGGAGAACATCCGCTACGGCAAGCTGGACGCGAGCGATGAGGAGTGCATCGCGGCGGCGAAGCTGGCGGGCGCGGACGACTTCATCACCCGCCTGCCCGAGGGCTACCAGACCATGCTCAGCGGCAACGGCGCGAACCTGTCTCAGGGCCAGCGGCAGCTGCTGTCCATCGCCCGCGCGGCGGTGGCCGACCCGCCGGTGATGATTCTGGACGAGGCCACCTCCTCCATCGACACCCGCACCGAGGCCATCGTGCAGCGGGGCATGGATGCGCTGATGAAGGGCCGCACCGTGTTCGTCATCGCCCATCGGCTCTCCACGGTGAAGAACGCCAACGTCATCATCGTGCTGGATCACGGACGGATCATCGAGCGCGGCGACCACGAGGCGCTGCTTGCGCAGAAGGGCCAGTACTATCAGCTCTACACCGGCGCGTTCGAGTTGGAATAATCCGCATCGTGCCTGTGACGGCACAAAAAACGGGGAGCGACTCATTTTGAAGAGAATGAGCCGCTCCCCGTTTTCAATGGATCAAGCGCCGGCCGTCATTTGAACAGCACGAAGTACAGCACCAGCGCTGCGATGGCGAGGACGCAGGTGACGATGCCGACGATCATGCCGGACAGGGCGTATTCGTCGCCGAACTGGGCGTTCTGCACGATCTCGCTGCGGGCGATGCCGTTCATCGTGAGCCCGATGGAGGAGGCCACCAGCGCCAGAATGCCCACGATGGCTCCCACCGTGGAATTGAGCATCACGCCGAAGATGCACAGGCAGGAAAACACCGTCAGCAGAAACGACAGCAGGGAAAGCACGAAGCCTGCGAGGGCCAGATAATTCATTCTGGAGCGCATTTGGAGAACCTCCTTCGAGTCCTGTCTAAAGCATAACCGCTTTTACGCGCTTTGTCCAGCAAAAGATTGTGAATTCCAACAATCTGCCGGAAATTGATGCAGTTTTACCAATCTTTGCCGTCGTCCGCAGCTTCGCTACGGGGAATTTCCAGCGTCTCGCCGCTGCGCAGCAGGCACAGCCGGATCTCCCGGACGGCAATCCCCGTGATGCGCTCCAGCGCCAGCGCGTACAGGCGCAGCTGGTTGCGGTAGCGCCGGGTGAGCGCCGCCGCGTCGTCGCTTCGGTCGGTCTTGTAGTCCAGCAGCACCCAGACGCCGTTTTCCATGAAGCAGCAGTCGATGCTGCCCTGTACCAGCATCTCGCCGTCCGGCATGCCCGCGGCCTCCGCCTCGGTCAGGGCCTCGGAGGCGCGCAGCAGCACGTTGAAGGGCCACTCCCGCTGCACTTCATCCGCCGCCAACAGCCGTGCACCGGTCTCCCCGGCAAAGAACTGCGCAAGCGCCGAGGGCCGAACCGCCGCGCGCTGCTCCGGTCGGATGCGCCCGCAAGCGGCAAGCCCATCCATCTGAACGCGGATTTCATCCACCAATGCCCGCCCGGAAAGCCCCCTAAGCGGCGCAAGCTCCAGACACTGCATCGCCCGGTGGTAGGCCGTGCCGCGCTCCGCGCCGGTCATCTGACCGGGAACCTCGGACATAAACGCTGGGCGCTCCACCAGCTCCTCCACCGCCTCCGGGGCCTGAAGCTGGCGCAAGAGGCCCGTGACCGTGAGCTTCAGAGGCATGCGCGCGCCCGCTTCGTCGGGATACTTCCAGGTGATCGCCCGCACCAGCTCCGCATCGGCCCCATCCGGGATCGCAAGCGCTTCCTGCACATCGGCTGCTTCCTCCTGCGCTTCCGCGGGCGAGAGGTGCGCCTCGATGCGCGCGTATTCGCCGCCGTCCTCATCAAGCGCGGGCAGGATCACGTCCAGATAGCTGTTTGCGGCTCCCGGTGCGTCTGAAAGCGCAGTCCAGCGGGCTCGGGCGGAATCGATGCTGCTCACGCTGCCGGTGAGGATCAAATGATCCTTCGCACGGGTCAGCAGCACGTACAGGATGCGCAGCTCCTCCGCCCTGTCCTCCCGCTTCTCTCGCTCGGCGATGGCAAGCTGGGGCAGGGTCTTGCGGCGGGTCTGCAATTCGGGATCGCAGTACAGGCAGCCCAGGCCCAGATCACGGTGGGCGGACAGCGCCTCGCCCCGGCCGCCGCTGCCGTAGCGCCGGTTCATCATCGCGCCAAACACCACGGGGAACTCCAGGCCCTTGCTCTTGTGCACGGTCATGAGCCGCACCACGTCGTCATTCTCGCCCAGCAGCTGCGCGCCGTCGCCCTCGCCCCGAGCGCGGAGCTTCTCCGTGTGCAACAGGAAGCGGGTCAGCGCACCGGAGATGCTCTGATCGAAGGCCGCCGCGTTGGCGATCAGCCGGTTCAGGTTCGCCTGGCGCTGGGGTCCGCCCGGCAGCGCTCCCGCGCAATCGTACAGGCCGCTCTCCTCCAGGATCGTGCGCAGCAGCACGCCCAGCTCCGTGCACAGCGACATCAGCTGCCACCGCTCCAGCAGATCAAAGAAGGCCCGCAGGCGATGGGCCAGCTCGTCCTCTCCCCGGGCATAGCTCAGCGCCGCGTCCACGAAGGGCGCGTCCGGCTGGGCGATGCGAAGCTGCGCCAACTCCCCGGCGCTCAGTCCCACCGCAGGGGAGCGCAGCACGCCGATCAGCTCCACGTCGCTGCGTC
Organism: Clostridia bacterium; assembly: GCA_030537335.1. Taxonomy (GTDB): domain Bacteria; phylum Bacillota; class Clostridia; order Christensenellales; family Aristaeellaceae; genus SFTH01. The sequence goes on from JAUNNK010000021.1 coordinate 16,705, forward strand.
GGTTCGCCACCAGCTTGAGCAGCGACAGCGCAAGCGAAATCTCCACCGACTCATAGAAGTCCTCCGAGCCGTCGGCGAAGGCGGGAATGCCCTGCTGGGTGAGGATCGCCGCCATGCGTCCCAGCACGCCCCGCTTGGCGCGGGTGAGCACGGCGAAGTCCCGGTACTTCAGTTCAGGATTCGCAGTCATCAGTTCCCGGATGCGGCCCGCGATGAACAGCGCCTCGCGCTCGCAGGTCTTCATCTCCAGGATATCCTCGCTGGCCTCGCTGCTGTCCGGGGCTTGCAGCAGGTGAATCTCCACGTCGCCGCCGGTGAGCGCCGCATTTCCATGGTTCAGCCGCGCGTTCGCGTCGTAGACGATCTCGCTGTCGCCGCCCTGCATGGCGCGCCCGAACACGCGGTTGACGAAGGACAGAATCGCCGGTCGGGAGCGGAAGTTCATCGTCAGCGGCAGCAGCATGCCGCCGTCCCCCCGCTCGTAGGAGGCGTACTTTTCCAGAAACAGCCGCGGCTCGGCCTGACGGAAGCGGTAGATGGACTGCTTTACGTCGCCCACCATGAACAGGTTGTCGCCCCGGGCGATGCGTGAAACCAGCGCCTCCTGCACGTCGGAGGTGTCCTGATACTCGTCCACGAAGATGTAGTCGTAGCTCTGACGCAGGGCGCGGGCAGTGTCGTCGTCCTTGAGAGAGCGCAGCGTGCGGTGCTCCAGATCGGCGTAGCTCAGCGCGGACAGCTCCGCCTTGCGGGCCTCGTAGCCCTCGCGGGCGCGCAGCGCGATCTCGCCCAGGCGGGAAAGCTGGGGCGCGAGCAGCTTCACGTCGGACAGCGCCGTGCCCAGTTCCAGCCCCCGCAGGGCGCTGCGCTCGATGGCGCTCTTTGCGTCGCTGCGCAGCTTCTTTACCGCCTCATCCACCGGGCCGCAGTCGCGCTTCTTGCCCGCCGGAGCCTGCTTGAAGCCCGCCAGCGCGCGCTGCAATTCATCATAAGAATCGATCTGGCGCATCTGCGCAAGCACAAGCAGATCCTTCTCCAGTGCGCCGGCGTAGTTCGCGTTGCAGCCGGGGTGCATCAGCGCCAGCCGGGTCATCAGCAGCGCACGATCCACGTCGTTGCGCGCGGCACGCAGCATTTCGTCCAGCCAGCGCCGGCAGAGCGCATCGTCCGGCGCGCACGCCATGCGCAGCCAGTCCTCGGGGTCGGGGCGCTCCTCCAGACGGCGCAGCAGGATCTCTGCCATGGCGCGCACGCCCTTGGGTCCCCGGGCGTAGTCCAGCTGGGTCAGGCGGTCGTCAGGGTCGGCGTAAGCCTCCTCCACGGCCTCGTCCAGCGCCTCGTCCAGCAGGCGGCGGGCCTCCGCGTCGTCCAGCACCCGGAACGCGGGATCCACCCCGGCGCTCTCGAAGTGGGTGCGCAGAAATTCCGCGCAGAAGCCGTGGAGCGTGGTGATGCTGGCGCGATCCATCAGGAGCAGTTGGTCGCGGCAAACTTCGTCCCCCGCGGCGGCGCGCCTGCCCAGCTCCTGCGTCAGCTTGGCGCGCATGTCCGAGGACGCCGCGCGGGTGAAGGTGACGATCAGCATGCGGTCGATGCGCGTTCCGCCCGAGGAGATCAGCTCCAGCACGCGCTCCACCAGCACGGTGGTCTTGCCGGAGCCCGCCGCCGCGCTGAGCAGGATATTCGTGCCCCGTGCATCGATGGCGCGCCTCTGTTCATCGGTAAAATGCATGCCGGTCCCCTCCGAAATATTGCTGAAAACATGGTATCACAGTCGGGCCATGCTGGCAAGTGAAAAAGCCGCAGCAAACATTTTCCAATATACAAATATCCCCCAGCCGGATTCCCGAGGGAAGCGGTGGGGGATCGCTTAGGTTCGCCGGATCAGTTTACTCTGCAATCGTGAACGTATCGAACACGCGGCCGATGTAACCGATGCCATTGTCCTCCACGCTGGCCTGCACGCCCTTGGCGGTCATGCCGTCTTCTCCCACATGCACCAGCATGATGGAGCGGAAGTTGTTTTCCTCAACAACCGGCAGGTTTCCGGAGGGATGGTAGGGATCGGCGGTTCCACGGTAGTTGTTGCCGATGGACGCGGCTTCGATGTAGTTCACTCCATCGATCATATAGCGCTCATAGACATGGCTGTGGCCGAAGTTGACCGCGTCCACGCCGTACTCCTCGTAGATGGGGCGCAGCACATCCCAGCAGTAGTCGCCGTCGGGATAGATCGCCTTCGTGGGATCCTCGGGATCGGCAATCGCCGTGGAGACCGGATAGTAGCCGTCCTCGCCGCGGTTGAGCATGTGCCAGTGCATGACAACCCACTTGTACCGCGCGTCGGAGCCGGAGAGATCGTCCACCAGCCACTGCACCTGCGCGCTGTCGGGAGAAATGTCGTCCTTGGTGATCCAGCCGGGGAACTCAAAGCCGTCCCAGCTCTGCCAGCGGGCCACGCTCAGGGAAGAGATGTGCAGATCGCCGTAATCCACGCTGTACCAGCGCTTGCCGCCCACGCCGTACTCCTGCTCGGGATAGAGGGGCCGGAACAGCTGCATGTAGACCTCCCAGGTCCAGTTCGCGTCGTCCACGGCCATCTCCTTGTCGGTGAAGACCCGCTGGTCGTCCGCCTCGTGGTTGCCGGGGCAGAAGAAGATGGGCATGTACTGCATCAGATGGCAGTTTTCATCCGACTGCTGCAGGCAGTCAAAGAAGCTGCGATCCTCCTCGCCGGGTGCCTGATAGCAGCCTTCGACGTCAAACCACTCGCCCGCCTTCCAGGGCGTGTTGGACAGATCGCCTGCGAAGAGGATGAAGTCCTTGTCCTGCTGGCCGAGGAACTTAACCGTCTCCTTCGTCTTGACCTTGAGCTGCATGTCGCTCAGAAGCGCGAAGTCAAATTCGCCGCCCTGCTCCGGAGCCGTCTTGAAGAAGTAGCGGTTGCCCGGATATTCTTCGCCGTTCAGAACGGTGGTCACGCGATAATAGACCACGCTGCCCGGCTCCAGATCCTTCAGATCCGCGATGAGCTGGTAGACCTCCAGCTCCGGATTGTTTTCCGGAATCGGATCATAGCCCTCCGCCGTGGCGGAAGTGCGCAGACCGTCGATCGCGTACAGCGTCGCTTCCGCGCGATTGCCCAGCGCGGGGGTCGGGCCGTATTCCACATAGCCCTCGCAGGCTTCCTTCGTGAGCCACAGGATGTTCATTTCAGTCGAGGGGTTGAGGGTAACCATGTAGGGATCGGTGTAAACAGGAGAGGCCGGTTCCACCGTTTCGGCTGCCGCCGGGACACAAAGCAGCGCAACGAGCGCCACAAGTGCCACCAGAATACCAAGCGTTCTTTTCATTGGATTCTACCTCCAGTTTGATTTGCGCCACCTGGGCGCAGTTTTATTCTAGCTGAAGGCCATCATAGGCACGTCAGTCCCGAGTCATTTCTGCGTAAAACACTTCTCGGCCCAAGGACTCCGGCTGGCTTTGCCTATGGCTTCCCGGGCCGGATCCATTCTGTCGGCAGCGCAAAAAGAAGCCCCATTGCCGCGACGCAATGGGACTTCTTTGACAAGCTGAAAGAGCGGCCGAGACTGCTCTTTTTATGGGATCGTCCGTCAGGGGCGCTTCGTGCCGCAGTTGGCGCAGAAGTTGCCCTCGTTTTCCGCGCTGCACGCGGGGCAGACCCAGCTGGTCGCCGGGGCCTTTGCGCCGCAGTTGGAGCAGAAGTTGCCGCTGTTCTCCTGCTGGCAGGATTCACAAACCCAGCCGGATGCGGATGCCGCAGGCGCTGCTGCCGAAGCATCTGCCGCAGGCGCTGCCACACTTGCCGCCGGAGCATCCGCGCCGGGCACATAGGGATCATCATTGACATCCGCAATGCGCATGTTCTGCGCCATCGCCTCCAGTATCGGCACAATCTGCTCCACAGAGGACCACCTATTGCCACTGCCAGAGAAATCGATACTCAGGTAGAGATCGTCGTTCTTGTTGTAACCGGCATCCGTTGCAAGCAGCCTTGCGGCATATGCCATCGAGGTTTCTGTATACTTCTCATCAATGGGAAGATACACGAGATACTGCGTCCCATCGGAGAGGGTGATGGCATGGCAGTTATCAGGCTCATCCTCCTGCTTGTTCACTGCATAGCTGTATCGGCCCATTTCAATTTCAATCTCCAGATAGTTCTTGCCGTCAACAGCGCACAGCTTCATGCGATTGTCTTCGAGCTGATACAGGTACGGTTCGACCATGGCGCTGGTACCGTCCTCCCACTGCAAGGGCAACTGCGGAAAGTCAAGGACCAGCATATCGCTGCCGTGAGACAGGCTGGGCATCTTCACGCCGCGATAGGCGTTGGTGCTCCAGAAATTCTCCTCCAGCTGCACCCGCTTTTCAGCAACGATGCGCGTGCACTCCGCGGAAATCGTTTCTGCGAGAATGGAAGCGCGGCGCTCCACCGTATCAGAGGAGAGGAAATCGCTCATGTAAATGGAGACATACAGCTTGGCGGACTTGGAGATCTCGCGCAGGCCGACCACTGCGTATGCACACTGCCCCTCGGGATCGACATACGCCGCATAGCCCTCGCTGCCTTCCGCAACGATGTAATCGTCATTCTCACACTTGTTCAGCAGACTCTCAAAGGAATAGTTATCCATGCCCTGATAGGAATACTGGATTCCCTGATCCGGGTTGATATAAGCGCAATCATCCGTGTTGTAGGACAGCAGCTGGGAGTTCTCCGGCGCACCGAAGCGGATCACCCAGGGTTCAGAATACCCGCTGATCATGGAGCTCAACAAACCGGTCGAAAGACGAACCTCGGGATAGGATTCAGGCGTGATGAACAGCGTATTGATATACATGTTCTGATGAATCTGGCGCACATAGGGGCGTTCCTCCGCAAGCGCAAAGCCAGAAACCAGCAGTGCCGCAAGCAGCACGGCGACAAGGAATTTGTTCATGTTGTGACCTCCTGACAGTGTTATGATTTCCCGATTCCGGCGAAGCGGATGCGTCCGCCTTCTGCCGTCCGAAACCGACTGTTTCTATCATAACAAATGCACAAAGAAACTGTCAAGCATGTTTTGCCATAAATTCAACAAGTCTCCGCCCGATTCAGGGTGACAAAGCAAAGCCGCCCTGCGCTGGCAGAACGGCTCTGTGGGATTCGATTATCCGGCGATGCCGAAGTTGGAATAGTAGTATTCGACGTTGGCTTCCTCGACCCAGGCCGCGACCTGCTCGTCGTAGGTGGCGGCGATCTTGTCGCTCAGGGCAACCTCCGCCACGCCGTCGTGGATCTCATCCAGGGCGACCTCGCCGGGGGTGACGTCGCTCATGTAGTAGATGATATGGATGCCGTAGCTGCCGCGCACGGGCTCGCTGATCTGGCCGACCTCCGCGATGGACATCGCACCCTCGGTGAAGGCGGGATCCCAGGTGGTGGAGTCGGCGGAAACGGCGTAGCCGATGGTGGCGGTGGGCTCGTTGGTCATGCCCGGATCCTCGTTGTATTTCGCGATCAGCTCGTCGAAGGAGGTTCCGGCGTTGAACGCGGCGACGACCTCCTCGGCGGTGGGCATCAGCTGGGCGTAGAGGGCTTCAACCTCGGTGGCGCAGGCGGCGATGTCGGCGTTGACCTCCTCCAGCGTGCGCAGGGGCGCTTCGGTCTCCTCAGGCTCGGCGGTCTCCGTTTCCTCAGTTGCCTCGGCGGTCGCCTCGGCCTCGGGGGCCTCGGTGGCGGTCTGGGCCGCGACGATGGCGTCCTTCTCGGCGTTCAGGCTGTCCAGCTGGCTCTGCAGGTCGCTGTACAGGGCGGACTGCTCGTCGTTGAACTTGATCAGCACGTGCTTCACCGCGCGGTAGCCCTCCGGATTCCAGGCGATGGTCACGCCGGCGTTGCGGTCGGAGTTGTAGGTGCGGTCGTTGGTGTAGCTCTCCTGATTCTCAGAAAGCAGGGTCTCGTACTCGGCCTGGATATCCTCCTCAGTGACGGCGACGTCCTTGGTCACGTACTCGTATACGGCCTCGTTGATTGCGTCCTTCTTCAGGGACTCGGCGTAGGCCTCGCGGCTGAAGCCGTTGTCGGTCCAGTACTTCTCCGCCTCGGCGCGCATCTCGTCGGTGATCTCCTCCGCGTCGGCGTAGTAGTAGCCCAGGTAGTAGTCGATGTAGCTCTCCATGGTTTCATCCGCAGAGGCTGCGAACTCGGCCAGGGCGGTCTCGTCGAACTGATCCAGGCCCAGCTCAGCGGCCTTGGCCTTAATCACAGCGTCCTCCACGGCGCTGTCCACCAGGTCCTTCTTCACGCTCTCCTCCATGCCGTATGCGGCAAGGTCGAGGCCGTAGGAGGCGTACTGGGCGCTCACGGAGTCGTATGCGGCCTGCACGTCGTCCAGCCAGACCACGCCGTCCTCACCGAAGGTGGCGACGATTTGGGCGATGTAGTAGGGATAGTAGGTGTCCACCAGCGCCTGCAGCTCGGCGATCTTCGCCTCCGCATCGCTGTCGCCCAGGGCGGGCTCGGTGGCGGCGTCCGCTTCAGCGGCAACCGGCTCGGCCTCGGCTGCTTCCGCCGCAGCCTGCAGCTCGGCGATGGTCGCATTGGCCTCGTCCAGCTGCGCCTGCAGCTCGGCGACACTCACGTTGGCGGCGTCCAGCTGCGCCTGAATGTCCTTGCTGCTGCTGCAGCCGGTCACGGCCAGCGCCAGTACCAGCGCCAGACAGACGCACAGAATTTTCTTCAGATTCATTTCTCGGGTCCCTCCATAATTATGCGCTTGCGCAAGATTCCGAACCTGATTATAGCACAGCTTTGTGGGAATCTCAACTTCATCGAAGGGCCTTTTTCCAGGAAAGCCGGATTGTTTAAAAAACGTTCACAAATCGGGCGCGCTTGCCCCGGAATGCCTGCAAATGGGCAAATCTGCAGCCCGTGAAGCTGAAAATCACCATCCCCAACCGTTGATACATAAATTCTTAACAAAAATGCATTGGACTTTGATTCGCACACATGTTATATTTAACTTAAATATTTACGATATAAAAATGACACTGTTGTAACATAAAATATGGAGGCCGTCTGTGCGAAGATGGAAAGAGGCGCTTTCGCTTCTGGCGACGCTGGCGATGCTGCTGAGCACGTCCGCCGCTGCGACGGAAGCGGAGTTCACAAATGAGGATAGTCCTGCCCCGGAGGGCGTGGCGCTCATGGAGGCTGCCGGGGAAGCTCTTCCGGAGGAGACGTCCGCGCCGGAGGTACAGGAGCTGGATCCGTGGAGCAATCCGATGCCCATTGCGCCCGAGCCGGAGCTGCGCAGCGACGCGGCGGAGCCGGAACTGGTGGTGGAGGAGGGCTGGAGCTACGATGCGGGCGCGCGGGAGCTGGTCATCGTTTATGGCCCGGATGCGCAGGAGCTTGCGCTCCGCTGGGAATTTGACGGCGACGCGGTGGGCTACCGGGTGGAAATCGGGCCCGACGGCGGGGAATGCGGACAGGAGCCGCTTGCGGAGCTCGAATGCGATGCGGCCCGCGTGACGCTGGCCATCGCCGATTATCCCGAGGAAGCGTACCGACTCTGCATCCACGCCATGCTGGAGGACGGCAGCGAGCGCACGGGCGCGTACCGCATCCGCCTGGAGGAAGCGGCGGCCGTGGAGCCGGACGTGCCTGAGGAGGACAAGCCGGCCGTCAAAGAGGAGCGCGTGGAGCAGGTGCTCTCCCAGAACGGCGTGATCGTCACGGGCCGGATGCCCCTCGGCGCGGAGCTGACGGTGGAGGCCGTGCCTCAGGAGGCTGTGCAGGACTACGCCAGTGCGGGCCGGACGATCGTATTTGCATATGAGATTGAAATCACGGCGAACGGACGTGTGTTTGCGCCGGAGGAAGCGCTCACGCTGACGGTGGCGCTGAACGAGGTCGGCGTCTCCAGCCTGGACGTGCTGCACATGGCGGAGGCGGACGGCGCAACTTCCGCGCTGACCGTCGCGAAGGACGTTCCGGTGGGCAGCGCCGTCGAGTTTTCGACGGACCGGCTGGGTATCCTCTTCGGCGCGGCGGTGGTGCAGCCCGTGCCGGAGGGCTCGGACTATCTGCTGGCGAGCAACAGCATTCACATCTACAGCCAGGGCAGCAAGGATTACATCGGAAAGACCTCCTGCCTGCAGCAGTACGGCCTGCAGCGCGCGGGCTGCGGCGTGTTTGCCGTGGCGCACGCCCTGCAATGGATGGGCTGCGACAACTGGACGAACCTGGAGGACTTCCTGGTGCAGATCGCGGAGCTCACCCACCCCGCCGACTACGGCTATGCCTTTGCGGAGGGTGTGAACGCGCTCTATCCCGATTTCACCCTCGGCGCGATTTCCCCCAACGAGGGCGCGGCGAACTATTACAGCAAGCTGCGGGCGCTGTTCGCCGCCGGAGGCTGCGGCATGTTCAGCTACGAGGGCCACTACATCCTCGTCATCGGCTATTCCTCGGACGGCTCGAAGATCCACGTGATCGATTCGAGCACCGGCTCCACCCTCAGTCACCTGGGCGGCTACCACGCCTACTACTGCGACCCGATGGCGAAGCAGTGGGTCACGATCGCCCCCACCCGGGACGGCGCATGGCACGTGCCCGGGCGCTATAGCACGAGCGGAACCTGGGCGGAGATGAAGTCCTACGGCCGCGAGTACTGGGTGGATCGGGAGTACGTCTATTACGGCAACAAGGGCTGGTACGGCGGCGTGCCGATGATCACGTTCACGCCCGGCGAGGCTCCCGCGCGCAAGCTGTACACCACCGTCGGCCGGGAGAGCTGCGTCTATCGCATGAGCGATAATGCCGCGCTGCGCGCCGAGCCCTTCGATTCGGCGGAGGCGGTGGACGCGCTCCAGGCGGGCGACCGCATCGTGTCCTGCGAGCTGATCGACAACGGCACGGACAACTGGCTGCGCATTGAGGAGAAGATTGGCGCGGACGGCGAGACTGTCCTCTACGACGCAGCCTACATCTACGCGGGCGGCGAAAGCAGGCCGTTCGAGCTGGTCGACGCCCGCCCGGGCCTCGAATGGACGGAGGGCAACATCGACGGCGCGACGATCAGCGGCACCACCAGCGTCACCGGCACGATCTCCTGCGCCAACCGCATGACGAAGATCACGGCGGAATTCCGCAGAAACGGCGTGCGCCTGGGCGATGCGGTCAGCGTCATGCCCACGGCCAACCGCCAGTATGCCTATTCGCTGCACGGCTCCACGCTGGATACCGGGCTGCGGTTTGGCTCTCTGCCGGACGGCGACTATCAGCTGGTGTTCACGGTGGATTACAGCTACAACTGCAACCAGTCCGCCGGAAGGGGAACCATCGTGGTGGACTTCACCCGTATGAACAGCACGGTTGCGGCGGAGGACGGCCCCTGGGTCTACCGGATCGTCGCCGAGGGCGGGCTGAACATGCGCAGCGGCGCGCAGACCGGTGCGGAGTTGGTGGCGACCCTCTGGAGCCCGACCACGGTCACCGTCACGCGCAAGCTCTCGGCGGACGGCTACACCTGGGGCTACGGTACGACCGACGGCGGCGCAGCCGGCTGGATCGTGGTGGACAACGAATGGACGGAGCTGCTGGACGCGGCCTGACTCGAATTTGAAGGCCTGCGCCGGACAGAAGCGCGGGCCTTTTGCACATGAGAAGAACCGGCGACCTTTCGGTCGCCGGTTTAAACGTATTAGAAAACTCAGTCCTTCTCCTGCATCTCCTGGAAGTGCCAGCCGTCGCGGCACATGTCGTCGATGTTCTTCTCGGCGTGCCAGTGCAGCTTCTCCTCGGCCTTGCGGGGATCGGCATAGCAGGTGGCGATGTCGCCCGCGCGACGATCCACGATGCGATAGGGCACTTTTCTTCCGCTGGCCTTCTCGAAGGCATGCACGATCTCCAGGACGCTTGTGCCGTTGCCGGTGCCCAGGTTCACGGCCTCGCTGCCCTTGTTCGTCTCGATGTACTTCAGCGCCGCCAGATGGCCCTTGGCCAAGTCGACCACGTGGATGTAGTCGCGCACGCCGGTGCCGTCGGGGGTGTCGTAGTCATCGCCGAATACGGAGAGCTCCTTCAGCTTGCCCGCGGCCACCCGTGCCACGTAGGGCAGCAGGTTGTTGGGGATGCCGTTGGGATCCTCGCCGATCAGGCCGGACTCGTGGGCGCCGATGGGGTTGAAGTAGCGCAGCTTGCACACCGCCCAGTCGGGATCGGCCACGCAGATATCGTCGAGCATCTGCTCGATCATCACCTTGGTGTAGCCGTAGGGGTTGATGGCGGAGGTGGGATACTCCTCGCGGAAGGGCACGGGGTTGTTCATGCCGTACACGGTGGCGGAGGAGGAGAAAACCAGCTTCTTCACGCCGTGCTTTGCCATGGTCTCCGCCAGCACCAGGAAGCCGCAGAGGTTATTGTCGTAGTACTCCATGGGCTTGGCCACGGATTCGCCCACGGCCTTCAGGCCGGCGAAGTGAATGACCGCGTCGATGGACTCCTTTGTGAACATCTCCTCCATGGCCGCACGGTCGCGCAGATCGAGCTCATAGAAGGCGAAGTCCCTGCCGGTGATCTTGCGGATCGCGTCCAGGGCCTGGGGCTTGGCGTTGTACATGTTATCCGCAATCACGATTTCATAGCCCGCGTTGAGAAGCTCCACGCAGGTGTGGCTGCCGATGTAGCCCGCGCCGCCGGTGACCAGTATGCTCATGAAAATACCCTCCTTCGGTAACACTTGCATTGTTTTTTCCATTATACATCGCCCGGGATCGAAATACAATCTCGCAGCGGTAAAGATTCATAATAGAATAAATCCTATGAAGCGTAGTTTATTGGCAAAAAAATATATATGTGATATAATTAGAATAGTGAATGTTTTATGGGAGGCAAAAATGGACGGTATAACGAAGTGGATTCCCAGCGACATCTTTGAAAAATACGAAGTTCATAACTATAATCATGCTGCGGAGATTCTTTTTGAAGCTTTTCCGAGAGAATATGCTGAGATTATCGAAGCTCTCAGGAAATTGTCCATCAGCAAGAATGAGATAATTGCGGCTGGTGGAAATGAATCTCCGATTCCACCCAAATTTGCACTGGTTCTTGAACCGTATGGCTGGAAAGAAATTCGCATTGCTGGAGATTTGCATATAAAGTTCTATCCTCGTCGTGGGAACCGAAGAGGCCGATTTGCCATTGAGCACGATAGGGAAAAGATCATAACTAATTACATTGATGGACATAATATTGATTATGTAAAAGGCAGAGTCGCGCTAGACGTTGAGTGGAACAGCAAAGATCAAACTTTTGACAGAGATCTATTTGCCATGAGAACATATTACGAATGCGATGTCATAAGTGTCGGAATAATTATCACCAGAAGTGAAGAACTGAACAGTATTTTTAGTGAACTGAATGTTCTTAGCAAATATGGCGCAAGCACAACATGGATGGGTAAATTGTTGCCTAGACTTGATTCTAGGCGACACGGAGGATGCCCAATTCTGGCAATAGGGATTCGAAATGCCTGCATAACGGAGTGATGAAAATGATTGCAGAACCGATTTCTTTTTATGAAACCGCTCAGGATTTTTTGGAATTCTGCGGGAACGAAAAATTCCGAACGATTGTTGCTGATCCCCCATGGCAATTCCAAAATCGTACCGGTAAAATGGCCCCTGAACACAAACGTTTGGCACGATACTCAACAATGAAGTTGGAAGAGATACTAAACCTGCCAGTTGCAAAGGTGCTTGATGAAAAAGCTCACTTGTATCTGTGGGTACCAAACGCCTTGCTACCAGAGGGCCTTGCTGTGATGAAAGCATGGGGGTTTGAATATAAAACGAACATCGTCTGGGAAAAAGTCCGAAAGGATGGACAACCGGATGGAAGAGGGGTTGGCTTTTATTTCAGAAATGTTACTGAGCTGCTTCTTTTTGGAATTAAAGGTGCTCCAAATCGAACCCTTGATCCAGCCCGTAGCCAAGTGAATTTAATCCGAACAATAAAAAGAGAGCATTCTCGAAAACCAGACGAAATCTTCCCCATCGTTGAGGCATGCAGTCCTGGGCCATATTTGGAAATGTTTGCAAGGGGGACGAGAGAGGGATGGCGACTTTGGGGAAATCAGGCCAATGAGGACTATACCCCAGACTGGCCAACTTACGCAAACCATACTTAGTATGTTTTAAGAAGTGTGCTTGACAGCGCAATTTATGCACATTATAATGAATGAAAACAGCGATGAAGGAGAGAGTAGGGGGAGATTCTGCGCCCAAAGAGAGCCGGGGGAGCTGAGAACCGGCGGCGCAGGGCCTCTGAACATGGCTCTGGAGCTCCGCGCGCGACAGGTAGCGCCCGGCGTGCCCCGCGTTAAGGGATTCAAGGCCCGGAATTCCGGGTGAACAGGGTTGGTACCGCGCATCCCAGCGCCCCTTTGCACGAGGGGGCGCTTTTTTCATCAACGATCAGGAGGGACATGCACATGTGCAATCAGTGCGAAAAGCCGAAATTCTACATCACCACGCCGATCTATTATCCCTCGGGAAACATGCACATCGGCCACACCTACACCACCGTCGCGGCGGACACCATGACCCGCTTCAAGAAGATGACGGGCTATGACGCCTACTTCCTCACCGGCACCGACGAGCACGGCCAGAAGATCGAGCGCAAGGCCGCCGAGGCCGGCGTGACGCCCAAGCAGTTCGTGGACAAGATCGTGGCCGAGACCAAGGATCTGTGGAAGCTGATGAACATCGAGTACGACGACTTCATCCGCACCACCGACGAGCGCCACGAGAAGGTCGTTCAGAAGATCTTCAAGCAGTTCTACGACCAGGGCGACATCTACAAGAGCGAATACGAGGGCCAGTACTGCGCCGAGTGCGAGGCCTTCTGGACCCCCACCCAGCTGAAGGAGGGCAACCTCTGCCCCGACTGCGGCCGCCCCTGCGAGACCGCCCACGAGGAGAGCTACTTCTTCCGCATGAGCAAGTATCAGGACTGGCTGATCGACTACATCGAGAGTCATCCCGACTTCATCCAGCCGCCGTCGAGGGCCAACGAGATGCTCAACAACTTCCTGCGTCCCGGCCTTCAGGACCTGTGCGTGAGCCGCACGTCCTTCAAGTGGGGCGTGCCGGTGGACTTCGATCCCAAGCACGTGGTCTACGTCTGGATCGACGCGCTGTCCAACTACATCACCGCCCTGGGCTACGGCAGCGACGATCCCTCGCTGTTCAATAAGTACTGGCCCGCGGACGTGCA
>JAUNNK010000022.1 GCA_030537335.1 Clostridia bacterium
TACCTGGTTGGGCTTACTTTGTCTTCCCTTTTGCTCTCACCCCAACTTTTATTATTGAGCCGGTTTTCCATTACCTTTTGTACATTGCGCGACGACTATCGGACATTTGAATAAGCTCCACATATGAGTTCCATTATAAAACGCCGTACAGACATTCAAGAACTGTACGGCTAATTGCGTTCATTGGTTTTCTATTCTGTATTGCGCTGTCTGGTCACGTTCTTTCAGCAGATGGTGAAGTGTTTTTATTCTGGCGAGCGGGTCTGCGCCGTCAACTTTCAATTCATACTGCAGGGCGGCTGCATTCCAGGAAATTCGCCCCTCCACATAAAAGATTTGACAGATCGTATTTCCGTGCATGTTACTGTGCACGGCGGGTGTAGGTCACGTATTCATAGGGCAAGGCGCCGTCGAAGCGGGCCTCCACGCGGCGGTCGAAGGCGGAGGCGTCGAATTCGGGGAAGAACACGTCTCCCTCCACATCTGCGTCGATCTCGGTGATGTACATCGCGTCCACCAGCGGCAGCGCCTCCTGAAAGAGGCGCGCGCCGCCGGAGACGAAGGCGTGGCGATTCCCGGCCAGCGCGATAGCCTCGGTCAGCGAGGCTGCGGTCAGCAGGTTTTCCCCCTCGAAGCGCTGCGTGCGGGAGACGACGATGTTCATCCGCCCCGGCAGGGGACGGCCGATCTCCTCGTAGGTGACGCGGCCCATGATGATGGCGTTGCCCATGGTGAGGTCCCGGAAGCGGTGCTGTTCGCCGGGGATGTTCCAGGGCAGGCGGCCGTTGCGTCCGATGACGCGGTTGCGGGAGTGAGCGACAATCAGTGCAAGCATATCACTTCAATTCGTACAGCCTGGTGTACTTCTCCTCCAGATAGTCGAGATAGTAGTTCACGTTCAGGGGTTCGCCGGTGATCCTGCGAATCCATGCGTCCGGCGCGAGCATCGATGCGCAGGAGAACACATTTTCCTTCAGCCAGGAAAGCACCGCGTCCAGACGGCCTTCAGCCACGGCGGCGTCCACGTCGAGGTCTTGTTTCATGCGGCGCAGAATCTGCGCGCCGTAGGCGTTGCCCAGGGCGTAGGAGGGGAAGTAGCCGTAGCTGTCCGTCCAGTGCACGTCCTGCAAACAGCCCTGCGCGTCGTCGGGCACCTGAACGCCCAGGTACTCGGCGTACTTCGCGTTCCACAGCGCGGGAATCTCGTCCACGGTGATTTCGCCGTTGATGAAGGCCTTCTCCAGCTCGTAGCGAATCATGACGTGCAGGGAATAGGTCAGCTCGTCGCTCTCGGTGCGAATCAGGCTGGGGCGGGAGATGTTCACGGCCTCGTAGAGCTCCCGCTCGGACACGTCGGCGAAGGTATCGCCGCTGATCTCCTGCAGCTTCGGATACACGAAGTGGATGAAGGCCTCGCTGCGTCCGATCAGGTTTTCGTAGAAGCGGGAGATGCACTCGTGCATGGCGTTGGTCATGCCGTTGTCGGCGTGGTTTGCGTGGAACTCCTCCGGCTCGTTCTGCATGAACAGTGCGTGACCGCCCTCGTGCAGGGTGCTGAAGATGTTGGAGATGAAGTTGTCCTCGTAGTAGTGGGTGGTGACGCGCACGTCCTTCGGGCCGTAGCTGTCGGTGAAGGGGTGCTCGGTGGTCATCAGCACCAGCGCGCTCTCCCGCAGGCCCTCCAGACGCAGAAGATAGCGAGAGAAGGCCTCCTGCTGGGGGATCGGCACGGGTCGGGAGAGGAAGTCCTCCCGAATGGGCTTGCCCTCGGCCACGATGCGCTGCATCAGAGGCACGATGCGCGCCTTCAGCGCCGCGAAGAACGCATCCAGCTGATCCTCGCTGCCGCCCTTCTCGTTGTCGTCCAGGCAGGCGTTGTAGTAGGTGGAGGGCTTCTCGTCCCGCAGGTCGATGGCGCGGCGGGTGCAGTCGATCACCGCGGCGAGGCTGTCCCGGAAGAGGGAAAAGTCGCTGGCTTTCTTGGCGGCAAGCCACGCGCCGTAGGCGTGGTTGCGGGCGGAGTCCAGCTCGAAGGCAAACTTCGGCGTGAAGTTCTTCGTGCGCATGTGGTCTTCCCACAGGCGCTCGACGAGCCTGCGCTGCACGTCCGTCAGGCCCGCACTGTCCTCGTGGAGCTCGCACACCAGGCGCTGGTACTTTTTGGAGTGGGTCAGCTTGTGCAGCTGGCGGCCCAGCACGGAGATATCCTCCCCGGCCTGCGCAAGGCCTTCCTCCGGGGCGCAGCACATCATGTCAAAGTTGAGCTTGCCCATGCTGCGCTGATAGACCTCCGCTTCGCTAAGAATGGCGTAAAGCTGTTTGAGTTTCTGCTGGTTGGTCATGGATTTACCTCCGGGAATGTTTCATTTGGTATATAGCATATCCAGAATCGGGAAGAAAGTCAAGCAAAAGGCCCCGAATCCGAAGATTCGGAGCCCCAATTCATGTTTGGCTTATTTGCCAGCGGCCTTCTTGGCGGCGCGCAGGGCCAGGATGCGCTGCATCTCGTTGTAGACGATCATGTAGCCCTCGTCCACGCCCATGCCGGGCTTGGCCAGAATCTGGTCGGGCTGGGTGGCCATGGCGCAGTTCACGCACACCTGGGCGCTGCGGTCGGTCTCGTTGCAGGTGCCGCCCTGATAGGCGCCGATGCCCTTCTGCTTGCAGTAGAGCACGGCCTCGATGGTGTTGTTCACGCCGCCCAGGTCGGGGGTCTTGATCTGCACCATGTGGCCTGCCTTCGCGTCGGCGAAGAGCTTGATGTCCTCCAGGGTGTTGCACCACTCGTCGGCGACCAGCTCCACGTCGCAGCCGCGCTTGTCCAACTCAGCGGTCAGACCGGCGAGGGCCTCAATCTGGGTCTCGCGGTCGCAGTCGCAGTCCATGGGGCCTTCGATGCGCAGGTGGAAGGGCTTGGCCAGCCTGCCCAGCTCCTCAATGTAGTCCGCCATGTCCTTGTAGTTGTTGTTGCCGAACACCTGGCCGATGGTGCCGTAGCAGTCGATGTGCAGCACGGGGGCGTAGTCGGGGTTCTGGCGGTGCTCCAGAATGCGGTTGCGCAGCCAGGTGACGTACTCGGCCAGCTTCTCGCCGTGCTCGCCCAGCTTGTCGTGCACGTTGTTGATGAGGGCGTGGGGCAGCACTTGCGCGCCCTTGATGATCATCTTGTCGGAGTTGTCGTAGCGATCGTCGCCGGACTGGGTGAAGATCGGCACGGGCTTGTCGGACACGGTGCAGCCGTATTCGTCGGCCACGACCTCGCACATCAGGCGGCCGGTGGCCTTCGCAACCGCGTCCAGCAGGGCCTGGGACACGCCGTAGCGGATGGCGGTGTGCAGGCGCTTGCCGTCGATGGTGATGGCCTCCATGTCGGCGGCGAGCTTGCGGAAGTTGTCGGCCTCCCTGCCCACGAGCTGGGGCTTGATGTACTTGTCGATCAGCGGGATGAAGTCCTTGGCGAGGAAGAGCGGGTCGCGTCCGCCAGCGCCGCTGTACTGCACGGCTGCGCAGTCGCCGTAGGCGATCTGGCCGTCCTCGAGGATCAGCATCACGGAGATGGACTCGCCGGCCTGGCGCACGGCGGTGAAGCCCTCGGTCACGGGCTCGCCCACGTAGAACACGCCGTCGTGGCCCGCGCCCTTCTTGATGGCGCGCTGATCGTCAAAGTAGAAGCCCGTGCGGCCCTGGGAACATACGACGTCCAGAATTTTCATGGTAATCTCCTCCAAAATATCTGTAAATATGTGAATTGCTGTTCAGCGGGGAGGGGGGATTTTTCCCCTCAGGCTGTCGAAAAAACCCCGGGAGAGCGCGAGAGAGCCGCAGCCCTTTCGCACTTCAATCGTGGTCGGCGACCTGTGCGGCGACCACGCAGCTGATTTTGTTTACAAAATCGCTTCCTTGCAAAAATCCGTTGTGCCGCTTGCGGCGCGGCGGATTTTTGTTGGGGGTGGTAGTGGAGGGGGAATTTATTCCCCCTC
This sequence comes from Clostridia bacterium, assembly GCA_030537335.1. Lineage (GTDB taxonomy): Bacteria > Bacillota > Clostridia > Christensenellales > Aristaeellaceae > SFTH01. The sequence continues at coordinate 3,981 of JAUNNK010000022.1, forward strand.
CACAAAGCTTCAGCGGGGGCGGCCAACCAGGCGGCCCTTGCCGATGGCGTACACGTCGTCGATGACCATCTGGAAGGAGGCCTTGCGGTTTTCGGCCTTGGCGCGCTCCTCGATCTTGGCGGTGTGGAAGTCCTTCAGTTCCTTGCTGAAGGGCAGGTTGCCGAAGTTCAGGATGCGCACCGCGCCGTTGTTGTCGCGGGCAGGCAGCATCAGGCCCGCATTGGCGCGGCAGGGTGCGAAGGGCACGTCCAGCGCGCCGGATTCCACGCCGCGGCACACGCCCACGGCGATGTCGCCCATGCCCAGCTCGAAGCACTTGTCCACGATGGCGCGGGTCTCCTCGGCGATGATCCCCTCCTCGGTGGTGATCGCGTCGCCGCGGAAGTCCTGATCGGCCAGCATGTTCACCACCTGCTTGGTGCAGCGCAGACCGGCTGCGTTGGCTTCCATGGTGGGGATGCCCACGGCCTCGTGGGGGGTCTTGACGATGACCTTGGTGGCCTTTGCAAGGCCCGCGATGGCGCTGCCCAGGGAGATCACGCCGAAGGCCTTGGCCTCGTCCGCCGGGAAGCCGCCCATCCACTGATGCAGCACGGTGGTGACGACCACGTCGCTGTAGCCGTACTTAGCCAGGTATTCCTCGGTCAGCTTCTCCAGGGAGCGGATGGCGGCAACGTCCTGCACCAGATTTCCGCACTGGCCGTAGCCCACGGTGATGTTCTTCACGCCCTGCTCGGCTGCCAGCAGCGCCTCGATGATGGCGGCGGCGTGGGAGATGCAGGGAGGAACCAGCGTGCCGGTTAGCGGGCCGTAGGGCTCGCGGTTGATGGACACGCCCATCTCCTCATACAGGCCGGTCAGGCGGTCGACGTACTGCCAGTCCTTGATGGTGCGCTCCATGGGGATGTTCTTGCAGTAGGGCAGGTTGTAGGAGATGCCGCCGCCCTCGTAGCTGGTGAAGCCGCCGGCGTAGGCGATTTCGGTAAGCAGGCGGGCGTCGGGGGTTCCGTGGCGCACCTGCACGGGCACGTTCACGCTCTCGATGACCTGACGGCACTTGGCAACGCCGTGGTTCACCGCCGGGAAGCCGTTGAGCATGGCGCGATCCAGGCGCAGCGACTCGTTGATGCCGTTCTCCGCCTCCTTGTAGCGGTTCTGGCGGGTGTAGCTGTCGATGGTGGTGGGCAGCAGGTCGGCCTCGCCGTATTTTTCGAGATGCTGGAGCAGCTCGATGTGGCGCTCCACCACCGGCACGCCTGCGCGGGGCTGAATCAGCGTGCGGCCGCTCTTCTTGGCGGCGATCAGCTTCTTGGAGAAGATGCGGTTCTCGGGCATGGACTTGTGGTAGGCAACCGCTTCCTCGAGATTTACGTCCTTGCCGGTCGGCCACTGGGCCAGTACTTCCTGACGGAGCGCCTGGAATTCGGCGTCCGGTATTCTCTTATTCTGAATAACCATCGTTTTCAAGCTCCTTTTTCATGATGCGCAGCGCGATCTGTGGGTAATATTCGGAGAGCAGGCCCATGGCCGCGAGGATGTAGTGCCGGTCCACGCGGATTTCGGCCCTGGTGGGTCGCAGGGACATGGGGGTCGCCATGGAATAGAGCGCGTGGCTGGCGATCTCCTTGGTGCGGGCGGTGTGGATCAGGCAGCCGCCGGTGACGATCACCTGCTGTACGCTGCGCAGATCCTTGCCGGTCTGCACGTAGGTCAGCCCCATCAGCGTGTAGGTCTCCTCCATGCTGCCCGCGTGGCGGCTCACGGCCGTCTCGATGGCCAGCGAGGCCAGCGCGTAGTCCAGCCTTTCCAGCTCCGTGCCGGGTTCGGGAACCACGTCGGTGTGCTTTGCGAGCATGTCGATCAGTTCTTCACAGCGCTTCTCGTCCAGACCGGAGAGCGCGCTCACCCGCTTTATGCCTGCCGCGTCCACGATGCCGTGGATGGAGTAGCGCATGCCGATGTCGCCCTCCACCGTGCGCTTGGCGTAGGGCTCGGGGAGCCCCTTGTACACGGTGTTGGCCGCGGTGGGCATGCCGTCGGACATGGAGTAGACGTCCGTGGTGGCGCCGCCAACGTCCACGGCGATCAGATCGCCGATGCCAGTCTCTCCCTCGCAGCCCTCGGCCAGCAGCTGCATGGCCTTCATCACTGCGGAGGGCGTGGGCATCAATATGCCCTGGATCAGGGAAGCGGCCTTGGAAAGCCCCTTCGCCTGGATGATGCGGCTTAAAAAGATTTCACGGATCTTCAGGCGCGTGGGTTCGGTGTTCAGCACGCCGAACCTGGGCATGACGTTTTCGCAGATGTGTACCTCGTGCCCGCTAAGAATCCGCGCGCACTCCCGGGCGGCGGAACGGTTGCCCGCGAGCACCACCGGGAAGTCAAACTGCGCAGAGGCCAGCATCTTCGCGTTGTGCAGGATGCACTCGCTGTTGCCGCCGTCGGTGCCGCCCACCAGCAGGAAGATGTCCGGGTTGATGGACAGGATCTCCTCCACGTCGTCCTCAGTCAGCTGGAAGGAGTACACCTTCAGCACCTTCGCGCCCGCGCCCAGGCTCGCCTGGCGCGCAGCCTCAGCGGTGAGTTCCGGCACAAGGCCGCTGGTGATCATGCGCAGGCCGCCGGCGGCCGAGGAGCAGGCGTAGCGGGCTTCATATTCCAGATGCCCGGTGGTCTCCTCCAGCTTGTGCAGCGCGTTCTCCAGACCCTCGCCAACGTCCGTCTGAACCGTGGTATAGGAATCTGCCGTGCCCAGCAGGCGCTCGCCTTCCAGATCGACGGCGGTTACTTTCGTGTAGGTGCTGCCGAAATCAATCAGCAGAACGGGTTTCATGCCTCTTCATCCTCCATGTGCAGCAGCTCCTTCAGGGCCGCAATGGTCGTCTCGGGCGCGGTGTTCGGCGGGAAGGCGCGATCGAAGCCCATTTCCTTGAAGCGCTTCTCCACGTCCTCGAACTTCTGCTTGCCGATGACGATGTTGCCGCCCACCAGCAGCGGAATGCCCTTCAGGCCTGCCTCGTCGCACTTTTCGCGCATGCCGCGGCAGTCCAGCTCGCCCTGACCATACAGGGAGGAAATGACGATGGCGTCCGCATTGGCCTCGATGGCCGCGGCGATGTACTCCTCCTGGGACACCATCACGCCGAGATTGACGACCTCGAAGCCGGCCTCCGTGAATGCGTGGTAGAGAATCTTGTTGCCCACCGCATGCACGTCCGCTCCGATTACGCCGATAACCAGAACCTTCTTCTTCATTGTTACACTCCTTTGTGTTTGTTGCGGGTTCCTGTCGATATCTGCCGTGCTTGTTCGCACGGCGCACAGCCCCTCGGGCTGCGGGAAACGGATTTGTGCCGCCTCAGTAGCGGCTTCTGTTCAGCAGATCGTCCAGATTCTGCTTCGAGTTTTCGCCGATGAAGCCGATCAGCAGATAGCGCTTCTGCTGGTTGTCGTAGACGATCTCGGGGCAGAGCCTGAAGCCGGTGATCTTGCCGGTGGAGGACACGTGGGTGCGCGGGCCGCTGCATTCGTGGATGTAGTCGCCCACTGCGATGTGAGACTCGTCCGCGTAGTGCACAGGCAGGTCCCTGGCGATGTCCTCGTTGACGCGCCGCTCCAGCTCGAACAGGTCGATCTGCGGCGGGCGGTCCTGGAAGTCCAGGATGAAGCCGTGGTGGATGTCGTCGTGCTTGCAGCTGGTGACCAGGTCGGGATCCATGTGAATCTCGCACAGGTCCTCCGCCGTGTGAGCCATCAGGCGATAGGGCAGGGACTTATGTACGTTGTTGACGAACTCCTCCGGCTCCGGGCCGAACATGGTCGGGCGGCTGATGATGATCTGCTCGCCCACGCCGATCATCAAATCGGCGTTGCGGGGCAGCAGGGGATAGATCAGGTCGAAGTGCTCCACGATCACGCGCTTGCCCAGGTTGATGGCCTCCATGATCGCGTCGGCCAGAATGTGGGGCTGGGTGAAGCCGGTCTCGAAGCGGATGTCCAGGTGGTAGGTGTGGGGCGTGTAGAAGCCGCGCACGTCGCCCACGTCCAGGATCGGAAGCGGGCGCACGTTCACGCCGTCGTCGTCGTTGGTCAGCTCCAGGCCGGGGAACATGCCGCGCACCAGCGCGCTCTTGCCGGAGCCCGCGTCGCCGATGAAGCCGATCAGCTTGTCGTAGGGGCTCAGGTACAATTGGGAAATCTGCATGCCCAGGTCGTAGATGCGGGTGCGTCCGCGGGGCGCAAAGAAGGATGCCTGAATCAGGCTTTTTTGCATGCGATGGATGTAGGCCATGAACGTCCTCCTAATCGTGCCGCAGATTCAGCATGCGGCGGATGGTTTCACAGGTGATCTCCGGCACCAGCGGCCGGATCGCTTCGATATCTCCCGCCTCCATCAGGGCGCGCACCCGGGAGGCGCTGATGGCCTCGCCGCCGTATGCCCTGCGGGGGATTTCGGTAAGTTCAATTCCGTATCCGGGCAGGCGCGCCTTCAGCTGTTCGTTGTAGAAGCGCGTCACCGGGCAGTTTGGCTCCGAACCCACAAATCTTCGCCGGATGTGTAGCGCCGGGGCGATTCTCTCGCCGAACAGGTGAACGTCCAGCTCGCAGTAGATCTCATCCACGCGGGCCTTGTCCTTGATGAAGTAGCTGGGGAAGGTGGCCGAGGAGACCATATACGGACCCGTTTTGTGCACGAACACGTTTTTGAGATCCTGGCAGCCCTCCCGCACCAGCTTCAGGCGCACCTCCGGGGGAAACAGGCTCTTTTTCTCGGACAGCACGAACACGTGCAGCACCTCGACCTGCTTTGCGGCGGTTTCGATCAGATAGCGGTGGCCCAGGGTGAAGGGGTTGCAGTTGCACACGATGCAGCCAGTCTCCGCATCTGTCTCAGGGCGATACAGTCCCGCGAGGAAGCGCTCCAGGCCGTCCCGGCGATCCTCCATCAGCAGGCAGTCCGCCGTGCGAACCAGCGGATGGAAGCCGAAGGGCGTAAACATCGCCTCGTTGCCGGGCTTGGTGAACAGCAGAAGATGCTCTTCGCCCCGCTCCAGGGCCTCGCGGCGCAGCTCGGTGATGATGCGCGCGCTCAGATCCTCGCCCTGATGCATGGGGGAGACGGCGATGCACTTGAGCGTGCAACCATCCAGCGAACCGGTCGCGATGATCTCATCATCATCCATCAGAACAGCGGTGAAGTCCACGCCCGCGTCGTAATCCAGTCCGCACAGGCGCAGAAACGCCTTTAGTTTTTCCAGGGATTGGCCGCGCATGGGTTGCCCGGTCTTAAGATGCATGCATACACCTCCACCCCCAGTTTATGGTTTGAGTATAACAGAGTGCGGGGGAAAAGTAAAGAAATCATAGTTGTCAAAAACGCAATTCTATTATATAATATTGGCAGAATGATCTAGAACAATTCCTGCGCAGAATGGGGCGCGGGAACTGGACAATATGAAGGAGACGATTTGGTATGAGCGAAATCGTGAAGCGCGCCGCTGCGGGGACGCTGGAATCCAGCGACGTGTATGTGGAGCTGGAGCCCAGCGACGCGGGCATCGAAATCGAGCTGGACTCCGTGGTTGCCCAGCAGTTCGGCGATGACATTCGCCGGGTGGTGGGCGGGGTGCTCGCCGAGCAGGGCGTGGAGCGCGCAAAGCTGCGCGTGGTGGATCGCGGCGCGCTGGACTGCGTGATCCGGGCCCGTGTGGAGACCGCCATTGTGCGGGCGAAAGGAGAGTAATCATGCGTCGTTCCATGCTGTTTTTGCCGGGCAACACGCCCAACATCATCGTAAACGGCGAGATTCTCGGCGCGGACGCGGTGATCCTCGATCTGGAGGACGCGGTCGCCCCCACGGAGAAGGACTCCGCCCGCATCCTGGTGCGCAACGCCATCGGAAGGATGGGCTTCGGAAAATGCGAGGTCATCGTGCGCATCAATTCCATCGACACCCCCTTCTGGAAGAAGGATCTGGACGAAATCATCCCTGTGCGTCCGAGCCTCATCATGCCGCCCAAGACGGGCTGCGCGGAGGATGTGCGCGCGGTGGACGCTTACATCACTGAACTGGAAGCCAAGCTGGGCATGGAGAAGAACAGCGTCCGGCTGATTCCGCTGATCGAGACGGCCCTGGGTGTTGAGAACGCCTTTGAGATCGCCCGCGCGTCCGGGCGCGTGGCCGCCATCTTTCTGGGCGGCGAGGATCTGACCGCCGACCTGCACTGCAAGCGCACCAAGGAGGGCAACGAGATCAACTACGCCCGCTGCCGCATGGTCTGCGCCGCACGCGCTGCGGGGGTCGAGGTCTACGACACCCCCTTCACCGACGTGAACGACGACGAGGGCATCTACGTGGACGCGCAGTACGCAAAGAGCCTGGGCTTCACAGGCAAGTCCGCCATCTCCCCCCGCCACGTGCAGGCCATCAACGAGGTGTTCAGCCCGACCCAGGCGGACGTGGACTACGCCTACGAGGTCATGGAGGCCATCCGCATCGGCAAGGAGCAGGGCAAGGGCGCGGTGGCGCTGCGGGGCAAGATGATCGATGCGCCCATCGTGGCGCGCGCACAGCAGACCATCGCCATGGCGGAGGAGCTGGGCATGGGAAGGAGTGAGGCGCAATGAGCACGAAGCTGGTCAAGACCCTCCGGGAGGCCATCGAGCTCTCCGGACTGAAGAGCGGCATGTCCGTGTCCTTCCACCACCACCTGCGCAACGGCGACTACACGCTGAACATGGTGATGGAGGAGATCGCGAACCTCGGCATCCGGGAACTGACGCTGAACGCGAGCTCCATCTTCGATGTGCACGCACCCGCGCTGGAGGAGCACATCAAGAACGGCGTGGTGCGCAAGATCAATACGAACTATATGTCCGCCGGACTGGGCCGCCGCATCTCCGAGGGCCTGATGGACGAGCCGGTGGACTTCCGCACCCACGGCGGCCGTCCCCGGGACATCGCCCTGGGCAACACGCCCATCGACGTGGCCTTCATCGCCGCGCCCACGGCCGATCCCATGGGCAACTGCACCGGAAAATTCGGCCCCTCCGCCTGCGGCAGCCTGGGCTACGCCTTCCCGGACGCGATGTATGCAAAGCAGGTCATCGTGATCACCGACAATCTGGCGCCCTATCCGCTGCTGGGCTGGTCGATCCCGGAGATCTACGTCAACTACGTGGTGGAGGTTCCCGCCATCGGCAACCCCAAGGGCATCGTGTCCGGCACCACGAAGATTACCCGCGACCCCGTGGGCCTGGTGATGGCCCAGAGCGCGGTGGAGGTCATCCGGCATTCGGGGCTTCTGAAGGATGGCTTCTCCTTCCAGACCGGCGCGGGCGGCGCGTCGCTGGCCGCGGCCAAGTTCCTGATGGATGTGATGGTGAAGGAGAAGATTCAGGGCTCCTTTGCCTCCGGCGGCATCACCGGCTATCTGGTGGACATGCTCAACGCGGGCTGCTTCCGCTCGCTGATGGACGTGCAGTGCTTTGACCTGAAGGCCGTGGAGTCCATCCGCACGAACCCGGCACATCAGGAGATCTCCGCCATGCACTACGCCAGTCCCGCCGCGGCCAGCGCCGTGGTGGACAATCTGGACGTGGTGATTCTGGGCGCGACCGAGGTGGACACCGACTTCAACGTCAACGTCCACACCGATTCCAACGGCTACATCATGGGCGGCTCCGGCGGCCACAGCGACACCGCTGCCGGTGCGAAGCTGTCGATGATCATCGCGCCGCTGTTCCGCGCGAGATTGCCCATCGTGACGGATCACGTGTCCTGCATCTCCACGCCGGGCCGGGACATCGACGTGCTGGTGACCCAGCGGGGCATCGCGGTCAATCCGAAGAATGCGGAGCTAAAGCAGCGCCTGAAGGACGCGGGACTGAACGTTGTGGACATCCATGAACTCAAGGAGATCGCCGAGCGCATCACCGGAAAGCCCGCGAAGCTCGCCCGCGGCGGTCGCAGGGTGGCGAACGTCATCTACCGCGACGGCACGCAGATCGACGAAATTCTGAGTGTGAAATAAGACTGCATATAAAGGAGGAAACCATGAGGAACATTGAAGCGGCAAGGGTGACGGAGGTCGTGCGCAGGCTGTGCATCGAGGCCAACTGTCACCTGACGAAGGACCTGAAGGACTGCATCGTGGAGTGCCGGAAGAACGAGACCTTTCCGGTGGCCCAGGGCATCCTGGATCAGATCATCGAAAACTACGGCATCGCGGACGAAAACAACGTGCCCGTCTGCCAGGACACCGGCATGGCCTGCGTGTTCATCGACATCGGTCAGGACGTGCACGTGGAGGGCAATCTGGAGGAGGCCATCCACGAGGGCGTGCGTCAGGGCTATAAGGACGGCTACCTGCGCAAGTCTGTGGTGCGCGATCCCCTGGACCGCGTCAACACCGGCGACAACACCCCGGCGATGATCTACTACAACATCGTGCCCGGCGAGCAGATCAAGATCACCGTAGCCCCCAAGGGCTTCGGCAGCGAGAACATGAGCCAGATCAAGATGCTCAAGCCCTCCGATGGTCTGCAGGGCGTGAAGGACTTCGTGGTGAAGGTGGTTGAGGACGCTGGCCCGAATCCCTGTCCGCCCGTGGTGGTGGGCGTTGGCGTGGGCGGAACCTTCGACAAGGCCGCGTTCATGGCCAAGAAGGCGCTCACCCGCCCGGTGGATTCCCACAACGAGGATCCCTTCTATGCGGCGCTGGAGGATGAGCTGCTGGAGAAGATCAACGCTCTGGGCGTGGGCCCGCAGGGCTTCGGCGGACGCACCACGGCGCTTGCTGTGAACATCGAGAAGTGCCCCACCCACATCGCGGGACTGCCCGTGGCCGTCAACATCAACTGCCATGTGACCCGCCATCAGTCGGAGGTGATTTAAATGACCAGAAAGATTCAGACGCCCCTGACGCGCGAGGTGGCGCGCACGCTGAAGGCCGGCGAGAGCTGCACCATCACCGGAACCATCTACACCGCCCGCGACGCTGCCCACAAGCGCCTGTGTGAGCTGGTTGCACAGGGCAAGGAGCTGCCGCTGGAGATCAAGGACGCCATCATCTACTTCGTTGGCCCGACCCCGGCCAAGCCCGGTCAGGCCATCGGCTCCGCAGGCCCCACCACGTCCTACCGCATGGACGCGTACTCCCCCACGCTGATCTCCATCGGCCAGACCGGCATGATCGGCAAGGGCAAGCGCAACGACGAGGTCATTTCCGCCATGAAGGAGTATGGCGCGGTGTACTTCGGCGCCATCGGCGGCTGCGGCGCGCTGCTGTCCAAGTGCATCAAGAAGGCGGAGGTCATCGCCTACGAGGATCTGGGTGCGGAGGCCATCCGCAAGCTGGAGGTGGAGGACTTCCCCGTGGTGGTCGTCATTGACAGCGAGGGCAACAACCTCTACCAGACCGGCAAGCAGGCCTATCTGGACACGCTGGCGTAAACGATGATTGATTTTGACGGGGGATTGCCGCGTGAACGGGCGATCCCCCGGTTTTCATTCCAGGAATAGTGCGAAGGAGGGCGGCGGATGCACAGATACAGCATCAATCCCGACAGCGACATACCGATCTATCGCCAACTGGTGGACCAGATCAACGCGGAGATTCGCAGCGGCGTGCTGCCCACGGGCACCCAGCTGCCCACCGTGCGGGAGATGGCGGAGCAGATGCACCTGTCCTGCGGCACGGTCAAGCGGGTGTACGACCGCCTGCAGGAGATGGGCGACATCGAGATGACCCGCCGCCGGGGAACCTTCGTCAAGTACGTGCGGGAGGATCGGGACAGCCGCAAGGTGATGGCCATGACAGCCATTGACCGCATGATCCGAAAGCTTACAGAGCTGAACTTCTCCCCTTCGGAGATTCAGATTTTCCTGAACCTGAAGATGCGGGAGTGGGGCCTGCGGTGGTCGGGGGTGCGCGTCGCGATGGTCACGGACTACGTGGAACTGAGCGCCGCACTGGAGCGCCAGCTTTCTCAGCTGGGCAATGTGCGGGTGAGCGTCTGCCAGCTCAAGCAGCTCCGGGAGTACCCCTACAGCGTGGACGAGCAGTCCGACGTGATTCTGGCCTCCGCCCGGGACGGTCAGCGCCTGCAATCCATCCTGCCGGACGGATCGAAGCTGATCAAGCTGGCCTTCTGCGTGCCGCCGGAGAGCGCCTACGCACTGGCGAGATGCGCGGATGGTTCGCTGGGCGTGGTCTGCGCGGAACCGGGCCTTGCCGCACTGGTGGCCGAGCAGCTGCCGGAGGAGGTGCGGCGGCGACTGCGGGTGCTGGAGGCGGGCGATGCGGATGGGCGCACGGCCTTTTTCGATGGCCTGGACGCGGTGGTCGTGGCCCCGGACTGGGAACAGTACTGCGACCCGGAGCTGAGCCGCATGATCGAGGGCTATCGCACGGACGGAGCCCTCGTGTGCTTCGACTACCGCATCGACGAGGGCTCCATGCTCTACCTGGAGGAGCGCATCAACCGCATCCGGGACGAGCGCCAGCTCCAGCCCGGTTCGCTGCACTTCTGACGCATGATGAATATGGATTGCATGAATATGCGCCCGGTGACGGTGGCGGACGTGCTCTCCGCGCGGGACGCGCGGGTGGAGCGGCAGAGGCGCATGCTGCTGGCGCATGGCCTGCCGCTGATTTCCTTTACGATGAACATCGCCGGGGAGATCAAGCGGGACGAATGGATCGAGCGGGCGTTTCTGGAGGGCGCGCGGCGCATTGAGGCTGCGCTGGCATCGGACGGAATCGCCGTGGCGGCCCGGGAGCGGACGCTTGCGTTCACCGGCTGCGAGGAAATCTGGGCGGCGGACGCACCGGCGGAGGAGCTGAAGGCGCGCATGTGCGTCCTTGAGGAAATGGACGCGCTGGGGCGGCTGTTCGACATCGATGTGATTGATGCGGACGGGCGCAAGCTGGAGCGTCCGATGGAGCGGCGCTGCCTGATCTGCGGCGGCCCTGTGCGCGCCTGCGCCCGGAGCCGCGCCCACAGCGCACGGGAGCTGTCGGCGTGCGCCCATGAGATCATTTTTGCCTTTCTGGATGAGAAGCTTGCCACGAAGGTCGGGAAGCTGGCCCATCGGGCCTTGATCCGGGAGGCGAACGTCACGCCGAAGCCGGGCCTGGTGGATCGGGAGAACAGCGGTGCGCACCGGGACATGGATCTGAAGTTGTTCTGCAAGAGCGCCGATTCGCTGCGGCCCTGGTTTGCGGACTGTGCCCGGATTGGCCTTGCGATGCGCGATGCAGCGCCGGAGAATGTCTTTGCGGTGCTGCGGAAGCGCGGGATCGAGGCAGAGAAAACGATGTTCGCGGCCACGGGCGGCGTGAACACTCACAAGGGCGCGCTGTTCTCGCTGGGCATCCTCTGCTGCGCGGCGGCGATGGAGGGCGAGGGCGCGACGGTTCAGTCGATCCTGGATCGGGCGGCGAAGCTTGCCCAGCCTGCGCTGGGCGATCTGACCGCGCTCTGTCCCGACAATGCGCATACCGGCGGCGAGGTGCAGTACCTGAACAGTGGGCGCACCGGCGTGCGCGGCGAGGCTGCTGCGGGCTTTCCCCACGCGCGCGACTGTGGACTTCCGGCGCTGGTGGCCGCGCTTCAACGTGGAAAGGCTTCTGGCATGCGGGGCGAAGAACTGTTCAATCATGCCTGCCTGCATGCGCTGTTGGCGCTGATGGCCTGCGTGGAGGATAGCAACATCCTGCGCCGTCGTGGCCCGGAGGCCCTGCGCAGCGTGCAGTCACGGGCGGAGGCGCTGCGCTTGCAGGGTTTCGATATGGACGATCTGCGCCGCATGAACGATGATTTCGTGCGGGAGAACCTCAGCCCCGGCGGCAGCGCGGACCTGCTGGCGGTCACCATCTTTCTCTACGAAATCCAGAATACCAACGGGGGAGACGCAATATGAACGCGACCTTCAAACTCACGCTGTCCATGGTGATCTTTGGCACCATCGGCATCTTCCGGCGCTACATTCCGCTGCCGTCCAGCCTGGTGGCCATGACCCGCGGCCTGATCGGCATGCTGTTTCTGCTGCTGGTGATGGTTCTAAGAAAGCGCGGCATGAACCGCACGGCGGTGCGCAGGAAATTCGCGATGCTGTGCCTGTCCGGCGCAGCCATCGGCGTGAACTGGATTTTGCTGTTCGAGGCCTACAACTACACCAGCGTCGCCACGGCCACGCTGTGCTACTATCTCGCGCCGATGTTCGTGATTCTTGCCTCGCCGCTGGTGGTGGGCGAGCGCCTGACGGCGAAGAAGATGATCTGCGTGCTGGCGGCGCTGCTGGGCATGGTGTTCGTCTCCGGGGTGTTGGAAACGGGCGGCGGCAGCTCCGACCTGAAGGGCGTTCTGCTGGGCCTGGGCGCGGCGGTGCTATACGCCAGCGTGGTTCTGATGAACAAGCAGCTGGGCGACGTGCCCGCCTACGACCGCACCATCGTGCAGCTGGGCAGCTCGGCGGCGGTGCTGCTGCCCTACGTGCTGCTGACGGAGGAACTGGGGGCGCTGACGTTCACTCCCGGAACGATCGGTCTTTTGCTGGTGGTGGGTGTGGTGCACACCGGCATGGCCTACGCCATGTACTTTGGCTCGCTGATGCAATTGAAAGCCCAGACGGCGGCGATCCTCAGCTATATCGATCCTGTGGTGGCCGTGCTGCTCTCGGCGCTGGTGCTGAAGGAGCATATGAGCCTGCTCAGCGGCCTTGGCGCAATTCTGGTGCTGGGCGCGGCGGTGGTCAGCGAGCTGCCCTCCCGACGCAAAAAGGCAGCGTGAATGAGCATAGACAAATCTCCCTTCGATTTGTTCGAGGGGAGATTTTTTGTGCGGAGCGCTTCAATTGCGGGCCTGCTTCAGGCGGCGCGGATCCTCTACAACCCTGCCCGACTCCCGGTGGTAGCGCACCTCGTTCGTCAGCTCCTGGCCGGAGAAGTATTCGTCCAGGTTGGAAAGAGTGGTCGAGGCGATGTTGGAGAGCGCCTCCTCGGTCAGAAAGGCCTGGTGGGAGGTGATGAGCACGTTGGGCTTGGACACCAGCAGCGACAGCACGTCGTCCCGGATGGGTTCGATGGAGCGATCTTCGTAGAAGTATTCCGTCTCCTCCTCGTATACGTCCAGACCTGCGCCGCGCACCGTGCCGTCGTTGAGCGCCTTCAACAGTGCCGTGGAGTCGATCAGCGCGCCGCGGGAGGTGTTGATGATGAACGCGCCGCGCTTCATCTGGGAAAATGCCGCTTCGTCCAGCAGGTGATAGCTCTGCTGGGTCAGCGGACAGTGGAGCGAGATTACGTCGCTCTCATGGAGCAGCTGCGTAAGCGGCACGTAGTCGATGCCCTCCACCGGATAGGGATCGTGGGCGATCACACGCATGCCGAAGCCCCGGCACAGCTCGATGAAGGCGCGCCCGATCTTGCCCGTGCCGATCACGCCGGCGGTCTTGCCGTGGAGATCCACGCCGGTGAGGCCGCTGATGTTGAAGTTGAACTCCCGGGTGCGGATGTAGGCCTTGTGCAGGCGGCGGTTCACCGTCAGCAGCATGCCCATGGCGTGCTCCGCGACGGCGTGGGGCGAGTAGGCGGGCACGCGCACCACCGTGAGCCTGCCCTCGGCGGTCTGGAAGTCCACGTTGCTGTAGCCGGCGCAGCGCATGGCCAGCACACCCACGCCCTCGTCGATCAGGATGCGCACGGTCTGCGTGCCGATGTCGTCGTTGACGAAGGCGCAGGCCGCGTCGAAGCCCGCAGCCAGGCGCGCGGTCTCCGGGTTCAGCTTGTCCTCGTAGTAGTGAATCTCGTATTGGCTGTTGACGCGGTCGAAGCTCTCCCGGTCGTAGGGCTTCGCGTCGAAAAAAGCGATGCGTTTCATGAAAACTCCCTTCCTGTGCGGCGGTGAATGGAGATGCGCCGCGCAGCTAATGTGCCCCGGACGGGCGCAGCTTAACCGTGAAGCGAAAACCGCCGACAGGAAGGGAGTTCAAAACTATTGCATGTGAACGTTGACGTGGGGATAGGTCATCTCCACGTTATTTTTGGCGAACGCGCCGTACACGGCCTCGTTCAGGGCGTAGCGCGCGTTGGTGTAGTCCATGGAGCGCACCCAGCAGCGCAGCGTGTACTGGATGGCGCTGTCGCCGTAGGCCTCCACCAGCAGCTGGGGTGCGGGGTCGGTCAGGATCCCCGGCACGGCGGCGACGGCCTCCATTGCGGCGGCGCGCACCTGCTCCGGCGGGTTGTGGTAGGCGGCGCTCAGGTTCAGGTCGATGCGCCGCGCGCCCGAGGAGGTGTAGTTGACCAGCTTGGAGGTGTAGAGCAGGTTGTTGGGCACGAAGATCATCTTGCCGTCCACGGAGATCATCCGGGTGTGCAGGATGCCGATCTCCTTCACCGTGCCCGCCACCGCGTCGGTCTCGATGTAGTCGCCCAGGGAGAAGGGCTTGCTGGCCAGGATGATGATGCCGCCGGCCAGGTTGTTCAGCACGCCCTGCACCGCCAGCGATACGGCCAGGCCGATCACCGAGAACAGCGCAAGGAAGGAATTGATGGGGATGCCCAGCACGTTGGCGGCAAAGAGGATCGAGATGAAGTAGAGCACGAAGCGCAGTGCGGCCCGGAGCATGCTGTGCAGCGAGGGATCAATCTGCTTCGCACGATCCAGAAAGCGGGCGAACAGCTTCATCAGGATGCGGCTGACCACCAGACACAGCACCAGCACCGCGATGCCGATGAGAATGCGCTCCAGCGGCAGTCCCTGAAGGACGGATAGCGTCTGTTCCAAGGCTTATGACCCTCCCTTCCGGCGCTCAGAACACCAGCTCGCCGGGTCGGTAGCCCTCCGGCAGCGGCTCCTCCTGCACGAAGGGCAGACTGTCGTCCTCCAGCGTGGGCAGGAAGAATTCGTAGGGGATGCCGGGGAACTCGCAGGCGTAGCTGCTCGCGCCGAACCAGCCGCCCTCCTTGGCGCGCAGGTTCAGGTCGCGGGCAAACTTGGTGTGGTTGCAGCAGTCGTGCACGGCGACGTCCCACTTTTCCTCTGCGGCCTGCTTCATCAGCTTCAGTGTCAGCTCCCGGCTCCAGATGGGCGAGATGTAGCCCAGGCGGTGCATGTACATGGGCTCGCCCTCGTAGTTTGCGATGTTGTTGGGGTTCAGGTGCAGCTCCGCGCAGTTGATGAAGTCCAGGCCGGTGGACAGGATCGCGTCCTTCTTGTGCTGGAAGGTGTCGTAGAACTCCGGGGTCATGGGGGTCTCAATTCCCACGCTGGGGATGAAGCGCTTCGCCAGGCGGATGTTCTCGATCACCTTATCTGCGCAGTTCGTTGCGCCCAGGTTGAAGCGAAGCTCATTCAGGCCCGCTTCGCCCAGCATCCTCAGGTTCTGTTCGTTGGCCAGCGTGCCGTTGGTGTACATGTGCTGGTGGATGCCGTGGGCGTGGAAGCGGCGGATGATGCCCTCGTAGACCTCGATCTCCATGAAGGGCTCGAGGTACACGTAGGACACGCCCGTGGGCGCGTTGCCCATGCTGAGCAGCAGGTCGATGTCTTCCTCGCGCACCTTCGTGCCGCCGATTTCCCACAGACCCTCGCCGATGGGCGGCTGGCAGTCCAGTTCGCCGTAGTTGTAGCAGAAGCGGCATTCGACGTTGCACTTGTTCGTCTTGCGGATGGCGCTCAGACCCGTGCCCAGCAGGCAGGATTTGCAGCCCTTCGAGAACTTCTCTCCATTGCCCACATACTGCGTGCGGCCCTGAAGGGACTGAAGGCCCGGGATCTCCGCCATCAACGCGGCGTTGCGGTGCTCCACAGCCGCTTCGATCTGGGAGAGCACCGCGTAGACGATCTCCTGCTGGTGGGGCAGCAGCTCCTCGCCCTCCGGCAGGGCTGCAAAGAATTCAAACCAGGCCAGCGCGTCCCGCTTTGAGATTTTCATGTTCGTTATCCTCCGTGATGTGCTTGCAAGTGCCTTTATCTTAGCAGATCGAAGGGGATTTGGCAAGGGAAATCCGCACATGATGGTCGAATGCTGGCGGGGGAATTGCTAGGATTTGGCATGAACGGGCAAAAAAAGGCGCATACTGTTGCTGTTATTTTGGTTTTTTGCAGGAGGAACAGCGATGAAGCGTTTTTTCAGCGAGACAGGAAGCGGGCGTGCGCCACGGGAACTGCGCGATTTTGCCGCCGCGCTGCGTCCCAACGGGCGGATTGAGCTGCGGCTGCGCCGGGGAACGGCACGCCGCCTGCGCGCGGAACTGAAGCGTGCGGCGGAACTGAACCGTCCCGGCGCGCTTGCGGACGAGGCGCTGCGCCGCCTGAACGGAGACGCGCGGCGCATGGAGGCCTGTCTGCGCCAGGCGGAATCGGAGGCGGGAGCGCGGCTGCCTGCGGCGGGGGGAGAGCTGCGCATCCTCGCTCTGGCGCGGCGCATGGTCTCCAATGGCGAGGCCGCGCTGGCGAAGGAGCGCCTGATGAAGGAGATTTCCGATTTCGACGCGTTGCAGCCGCTGACGATGGCCGAGCTTCAGCGCATGCCGGGCGCGCTGCACATCGCGCTGTGCGAGGGCCTGGAGCGCGTGGCGCGGGACGTGCTGCGCTGTGCAGAGGATCGGGAGCGCGCGCAAAACTGGGTGCGGCGCGGCGGACGGGGCGCGACTGGCGGCGCGGTGTTTCTGGAGCAGGCGCTGCGCCTTGCGGACGAGCAGGAGCAGCCGGAGCTGCAAAAGCGGCTGGGCAGGCTGCTTGCGGAGCGCGGCGAACGCGCGGACTGGGCGGTGGAGCGCGCCCACAGGATCGTGGCGGACTGCTGCATGCGTTTGGAAAACCTGAAGCAGCTCAAGCATCTGCTGGACGCCATCGACTGGCGGCGCTGCTTTGAGGAACTGTCGGTGGCAGACGCGGAGCTGCGCGACGATCCGGCCAACCTCTACGCCAACATGGACGGCGCTTCCCGCGCAAGGGTGCGCAGCCGCGTCGCGCGCATTTCCCGGCAACTGGGCATGGAGGAGCGCGCGCTGGTGCGCTGTGCCCTGCAGCTCGCACGGGAGGCGAAGCGGGAGCAGGGTCGGGACGATCCCCAGTCAAGCGTGTGCTGGTATTTCGCCACAAATGCGGGCGCGCGGGCGCTGGCGGAGGCGAACGGCGCGCGCGTCTCGCGCTGGACGATTGATGAAAGCGGCTTAATCAGCGTGGCGGTGGTTGCGCTCTGCGCGCTTCTCGTGATGGCGCTGTGCATGCTGGCCATCGGACGGAGAATCCTGCTGCCCTATGCGCTGCTGCTGGCCTGGGTTCCGGCGACGCATTTGATCAGCCGGTTCTATCCGCGCTTCGTGCGCCCCGGACACATCCTGAAGCTGAAGCTGCGGCATGTGCCGGATGCTGCGCGCACGCTGGTTGCGCTGCCGGTGCTGCTCAGCAGCGAGGCGCGGGCCCGGGAGATGATCGATCATATGGAGGCGCTGGGCTGCCTGGAGACCGACGGCAACATCGACTACCTGCTGCTGGGCGACTTCCGGGACGCGGACAGCGCCTGTTTGGGGGACGACGAGGCCATCCTGACTGCGGCGCGGGAGGGCGTGGCGCGCCTGAACGCGGACGCTGGCCGCGAAAAGTACTTCTACCTGCACCGCTCTCGCAGCTATCGTGCGGTGGACGAGCGCTGGATGGGCGAGAACCGCAAGCGCGGTGCGCTGACGGCATTAAATCACCTGATCCTGAACCGTCCTGAGGCGGAAACAGCCTTCGGTGCGGAGCATGACGCTGCGCAGCGGATTGCGGCGCGGGCGTACCGCTATGTGGTCACGCTGGACGCGGACACGCAGTACCTGCCGGGCGCTCTGCAAAAGCTGATCGGCGCGATGCTGCATCCGCTGAACCGCCCGGGAACCGGCAGAGGCTATGCCGTGCTCCAGCCGAACATGCAGATGACGGCGGACGCAGTTGAAAACGCCTGGGTGGAGTTGACCGCAGGCGATGGCGGCGTGGACGGCTACCCGGCGTCCGTGTCCAACTTCTATCAGGACATGACGGGACACGGCAACTTTGCCGGCAAGGGCATCTACGACGTGCGCGCCTTCGTGGAAGCCACGGAGGGTCGATTGAACGACAACGAGATTCTCAGCCACGATCTGATCGAGGGCATCCTCTGCGGCGCGGGCTTTGTGGGCGACGTGAGCTTCTATGACGGCGCGCCGTCCAATCCTGCCGCCGCGCTGCGCCGGGAGCATCGCTGGGTGCGCGGCGACTGGCAGCTGCTGCCGGTGCTTATGAAGCTGCGGGGCGTCTCCGCTGTAAATCGGATGAAGATGGTCGGCAACCTGCTGCGGAGCCTGTACGCGCCCGCGCTGCTGGGCCTGCTGATTCACTCCATGTGGCTGGACGAGCCGCGGGCGTTCCTGCTGGGGCTGGCGCTGGCCTATTTTGACGCGCTTTTGCACCCGCTGCGCCGGGAGAGCTGGCGGCGCGCCACGCTGCGGCTTTCCATGCTGCCGCTGGAGGTGAAACACATGCTGGACGCGGTGTTGCGCACACTGTACCGACTGGCGGTGTCCCATAAGCATCTGATGGACTGGGTGCCCGCCGCCGATGCATCCGCGGGCGATCCCCGCAGCCTGCGCACGCCGGGACGGGTCGCCGCGATGCTGCTGCTGCCGGGGCTGCTGCGCCCCTTCTGGATTCCGGCGGTGCTGGCGCTGGCCCTGCTGTTCCTGGTGGGCCCCGGCTGGGCGGAGGATCTGGTGAAGGAGAAGAAGGACGCGCCGCGCGTGCTCTCGCCGGAGCGCAAGCGTATGCTGGAGAAGCTGGCGGGGGAAACCTGGGCCTTCTTCGAGGCCTATGTGCCCCTGGACGGCCCCGGTCTTCCTCCGGACAACGTCCAGATGGATCCGCCTGCGGGCGCGGCCCAGCGCACCTCGCCCACGAACATCGGCCTGTACCTTCTGTCCTGCGTCGCCGCTTGCTCGCTGGATCTGATCTCCCGCACGGAGATGCTGGGACGCATGGCAGCAACGGCGTGTACGCTGGAGCGCCTGGACAAGTGGAACGGACAATTGTACAACTGGTACGATCTCAACGATCTCGCGCCGCTGCGCCCGAGATACGTGTCTGCCGTGGACAGCGGTAACCTGGCGGGCGCGCTGCTGCTGTGCGCTCGTGAGGTCGCGGGCGACGCTGCGGGGCTCTCCGCGCGCCTGCGGACACTTTCGGAGGGCATGGATCTGTCGACGCTCTATGATGGGGAGCGGAAGCTGTTTTGCATCGGCATGGACGTGGAGAGCGGTCAGCTGAGCCGCTCTCACTACGACCTTTACGCCTCGGAGTCCCGCATCCTGAGCTACACCGCCATCATGCTGGGACAGGTGGGCGTGGAGCACTGGCAGAGGCTCTCCCGACCCGCAGTCGAGGTGGACGGCCGCGCTGCGCTGCAGTCCTGGAGCGGAACGATGTTTGAATACCTGATGCCGGAGCTGCTGCTGCACAGCTGTGAGACCTCCCTTGCCGGAGCGTCCCGCCGTGCGGTTGTGGCGGCGCAGATGGGCTTTGCGAAGCGGCGCAATCGGCCCTGGGGCGTCTCGGAGTCGGGCTACTATGCCTTTGACCTCCAACTGAACTACCAGTACCGCGCCTTTGGACTTCGGGAGCTGGCGCTGGACGGCAGCGCCGTGCAGGACGTGGTCGCGCCCTATGCGTCCGCGCTGGCGCTGTGCTGTGCGCCCGCTGCCGCGGCGGACAACCTCAGCCGCATGCGCGATCTGGGCTGGTGCGGGCGCTATGGCATGTACGAGGCTGCGGACTATCTGCACGCGGGCTCCGACGGCGAACCCCGGCTGATCCGAAGCTACATGGCGCACCACCAGGGCATGATTCTCTGCGCCCTGTGCAACGCGCTGCGGGAGGATCTGCTTTCCCGGCGCTTCATGGAGATTCCCCAGGCCCGGGCGCTGAAGCTGCTGCTTCAGGAGCGTCGCAACAACCAGCGGCTGCGCCGACGCAGACCGGAACCTGCGCTGCCGCGTGCTGCGGAGCGCCGCGAACGGAGCTTTGCGCGCACAGGCAGGCCCGAACGCTATCTGGCTGATGTGCACCTGCTGCACGGCGGCGACACCACGGCGCTGGCCACGGCGGGAGGCGCGGTATTTGCTTGGCACGACGGGGTGCAGCTGAACCGCTTCTCCGGCGACCTGCTGAACCGCCACGAGGGCATGTACGTGCACCTGAAGGATCTGCAAACCGGCGCGGAGTCCGTGTTCGGCAGCGGCAGGGTGGAGTTCGATGCGGGCTGCGCGCGCTATTTCCTGCGGCTGAACGGCGTGCAAGCCGAGCTGCGGGTCGCGGTCTCTCCAGAAAGCGGCGCGCTGATCCAGCAGCTCCGTCTGGAGAACCGCAGCGATGCGGCGCGGCGGCTGGAGGCGACCGGCTGCATGGCGGTCGCACTGGCCGCAGATCGGGATATGCGCGCCCATCCGGTGTTTCAGAACCTGTTTGTGGAGAGCGAGCGCGTCGCACCCACAGCGCTGGCGTTCCGGCGCAGGAGCCGGGAGAAGGGCGAGGCGCATCCGCAGCTGATCTACCTCATATCCGGCGCGACCGATGCCGCGTGCGAGACGGATCTGGACAAGCTCGTCGGTCGCATGGGTTCCCTGGGGGAGCCGGGCGGCGTCGCGTGCAAGCTCAGCGGGACCTGCGGCCACGTGCTCAATCCCTGTGCAGCACTGCGCATATCAATTGAATTGGAACCGGGCGAGAAGCGAACGCTACACTTTACCCTGGCCTGTATCGACGAAGAGAAGCGGGAGGTGACGATGAAGAATCTGTCGCTCCCGGCTGCGGCGGAGCGCGCGATGCAGCTTTCTGAGGCTCGCGCCCGAGCGGCGCTGCGCTTTGCGGGCGTGGACGCGCCGATGCACCGCACGCTGCAGCGCGCCGCTGCACTGATCTTTGATCCCCAGCTTCGCGCCGGACAGAACGAATGCTTTGAAGCCTGTGCTCCTGCGGAGCGCCGCGCGCTGTGGAGCACCGGCATCTCCGGCGATTTGCCGATCCTGCTGGCAGTGGTGCGGGACGAGAAGCGGATGGAGGGCGTGCGGGAGCTGATTCGCGCCCATGGCTTCTACCGCATGATGGGCGTGCAGACGGATCTGGTGCTGGTCAGCGACCATGGAAACGACTATCAGCAGCCGGTGCGCGATGCGCTGGAGGATCGCATCAACGCCTGCCACCTCTGCGGCCTGCGAGGCAGGCCGGGCGGCGCCTTCCTGCTGGAGAAGCAGAACATGGGCGAGGAGACCTGGCAGGTTCTGCGGCGAATCGCGGCGATCTGCATCGAGGGCGACGGCGAGCTTCGCGCTTCTCTGCGCGCGCTGGAGCAGCGCGAAGGGGCCGAATACGCGGCCATGCCGCCCGCAGCCGTCGAAATGCCAAATGATCTGCGCTATGCAAACGGCTATGGCGGCTTCGACGGCGAAGCCTACGCAATCTGCCTGCACCGCGACCGCATGACGCCCGCGCCCTGGAGCAACGTGCTCGCCTCGGAGTGCGCCGGGGCGATTCTCACCGAGCGGGGCGGCGGCTTCGCCTGGCATGGAAACAGCCGCAGCGGCCGCATCACGCCCTTTACAAACGACGTGCTGCGCGAGGGATGGGGCTGGATGTTTTATCTGATCGACGATCGTGAGCGCCGCTATCTGCGCCTGCTGCCGGGTGACCGTCCCATGACGGACTTCGTGGTGCACCACGCGCCGGACGTGAGCAGCTTTGACTCCGCGGCGACGGGTCTGCGCTTCCATCTGGACGTGCGCTGCGCGGGGGATGAGGTTCTGTTTGACGTGGAGCTGGAAAACCGCAGCGGAAGGACGCGGGAGTGGTATCTTGCGGGCCTCGTGGATTGGCTGATGGGCACGGATGCGACGGACGGCAGCATGCTGCGAACCTGGTCGCGCTTCGGCGCATGCTTCGCCAGCGGAACCGGCGGCGTGGGCTACTTCGTGGCGAACGATTTGCAGGCGCGCGCGGGCTGCAGCAAGCTGGATTTCTACGCCGGCGGAGACATGATGTCGCCCCGGGGCCTGGATGCGCTGGAACTGAGCCAGGGCGGCTGGATCTTGCGGCTGCCGCTGCACTTGCGACCCGGTGAGAAGGTTTGCAGGCGCTTTGCACTGGGCGGCGCGCAGAGCGTGGCCGCGGCCTATGCGCGGGTGCGTGCGCTGCGGGCTTCCTGGCCTGCGGTTCCTGTGCAGAAGGAACTGAAGCTGCAATTTGAAACGCCCGACGAGCGCATCAACCTGCTGGCCAACGGCTTTTTGCAGGCGCAGACCCGCAACGCGCGCATCTTTGGGCGAACGGGGCTGTACCAGCCGGGCGGGGCCTACGGCTTCCGCGATCAATTGCAGGACATGCTGCCTCTCATACACGAGGAGCCGGAGCGCGTGCGGCGGCACCTGCTGTACTGCGCGGCGCGGCAGTTCCCCGAGGGCGACGTGCTGCACTGGTGGCACGAGCCCTACACCGGCGTGCGCACGCGAATCACGGATGATCTGCTGTTCTTGCCCTACGTGACGGCGAAGTACGTGCGCATCACCGGGGACGAGGCTGTGCTGGAGGACTGCGCGCCCTTCCTGAAGGAAGTGGAGCTGCCGGAGGATCGGGAGGACGTCTACGCCGAGATGCAGCCCTCCACGGAGTGCGCAAGCCTCCACGAGCACTGCATGCGCGCCTTCCGGAAGGCAGCGGACTTCGGCGAGCATGGCCTGTGCAAAATGGGCAGCGGCGACTGGAACGACGGCATGAACCGCGTGGGCGCGCAGGGCCGGGGCGAGAGCGTGTGGCTGAGCGAATTCCTGGCGGTCTGCGCGGCGGAGTATGCCCGGATCGCGCCGAACGCCGCGGATCGCGCCTGGCTCACCGCGCTGAACGAGCGCATGTGCGCCGCCGTGGAGGCCCAGGGCTGGGACGGAAAGTGGTATCTGCGGGCCTATGCAGACGACGGGCGGGTCCTCGGCGGGCATGCATCCCTCTGCTGCCGCATCGACGCCATCTCCCAGGCGTGGGCGGTGCTGGCCGGTCTGAATCCGGCGCGCTGCAGGTCCGCGATGAACGCCGCATGGCGTGGGCTGGCGGACGAGGAGCTGGGCGCGATCCGGCTGCTGACACCGCCCTTCGACGGCGCGGACTTCGATCCCGGCTACATCGCCGCCTATCCGCCGGGAATCCGGGAGAACGGCGCGCAGTACACCCACGCCGCATGCTGGCTGGCCCTGGCGCTGGTGCGCATGGGGGACGCGCGGCGGGCGCACCGGGCCATTCAAATGCTGCTGCCGCTGAACCACTCCGACAGCATGGAAAAGGCGCAGATCTACCGCGTGGAGCCTTACGTGATGACTGCGGACATTTACACCGACGAGAAGCACGCGGGGCGCGGTGGCTGGAGCTGGTACACGGGTTCGGCTGGCTGGATGCTGACGCTGCTTGCGTCTCTGTTGGGCTATGAGCGCAGGGGCAACCGGGTGCGCATGGCCGCGCTGCTGGGCGACTGGAGCGAGGCCGGGATCGCGCTGAAGTGCGGATCGAGCCGCTACCGCCTGCGCTCGACGGCCTCCGCTGCGGAGGTCACGCTGGATGGCATGCCGGTGGCGGGGGAGTGGATCGAGCTGGTGGACGATGGCCGGGAACACGTGGCGGTGTTCCCGCCGAGAAGGGCGGCTGCAGTGACGGATTCGCCCGACATCGCGCCCATGGAGCTGGAATCGAGAAAGTCAGTGTGACGGAATAAGATACAACAAAAACGCCGCCTGGACGCATCTTCGTCCGGGCGGCATATTCATGCAAGCTCAATCGTGATCCTTGAAGCCCTCGCCGTAGGTGTCGTGGGCCTTGGCGGAGATCACGAATGCCCTGGGATCCACGGAAAACACGATGCGCCGCAGGGTCACGGTTTCCATGCGGCTGACCACGCACAGCAGCACCCGCTTGTGTTTCTGGCTGTACATGCCCATGCCCTCCAGGCCGGTCACGCCGCGATCCAGCTCCTGCATGATGCGGGAAGCGATCTCGTCGCTCCTGTCCGAGATGATGAAGAAGGAGTGGGATGAGTTCGGACCCTCCAGCACGAAGTCGATCACCACGTTGGAGATCAGGATGCAGATCAGCGCGTACATGGCTGCGGCGGTGTCGTAGACGAAGGCGGAGGCCAGGATCACCAGACCGTCGATGATGAACATACCCACGCTGACGCGGATCGAGGGGATCAGGCGGTGAATCAAGCTTGCGAGCATGTCGGTGCCGCCGGTGGTGGCGCTGCCGCGCAGGATCAGGCCGAAGCCCAGGCCCGATACGAGCCCTCCGTAGACCGTGGACAGCCACAGGTCATGGGTGATCACCGGCAGGGGCATATAGTCCAGCAGCAGGGAAAAGCCGATGGTTGCCGCCAGCGAACGGATGCCAAAGCGCAGTCCCAGCGATTTCATGGAGACCAGAAACAGCGGCACGTTCAAAATGAGCGCGATGGTGCCCACCGGGAAGCCGGTGAGGCTGTTGATGAGCTGGGCGATGCCGGTGAAGCCGCCGGCGGCAATGTTGTTGGGGATCAGGAACAGATTGAATCCCAGCGCGCAGAAGATGAGTCCTGCGAGGATCAGCAGGACGTTCTTCATTTCGGCCCGGACGTTTGTTTTCATGAGTTGCCTCCTGAGTCAATACTGGTTTTATTTTTATTATACCACATTTCGCGCGCTTCATCAAATTTCGCACACAGCTGCGGCGGCTTTCATAGTAAGAACTGGCCGAACGAATCGGCCGGGAGGAGGAAGAAGTATGTCGTGTGGAAAGACGCCCCTGTTCCCGCAGCCTTGCTGCGGGCAGAGCAGCCTGCGCATGCCGCTCTTTGACGGCAAGAGATGCAATTGCGACTGCTGGACGCCCACGCTCGCCTGCGAGGACTGCCAGTGTGTGCGCATTCAGAACCCGGCCTGTCCGGGTGAGTTTGCGGATGTGGAGCTGTGCGTGGATTGCAACGGCAATCTGAGCATCTGCGTGCGCAGATCCAACCGACCGCACTGCCATCACCCGCACGGGAACCATCCGCACTGCGACTGCGATCCCTGCGCAAGGAAACCCTGGCCGCATCCGGGTCCCTGGTTGAGATAAGCGGGACATACGAAAGAAAGGGACGCGCCTGTGCGCGACTTGCGGCGCGTACATAGCTGCGTCCCTGAAATCTGCGGCGTGCAATCGGCCTCAGTCGTCCTCACGCGCCCAGCCGCGGCTGCACTCCACCGCCCGCGTCCACTGGCGGAGCAGGCGCTTGCGCTCGGCCTCGTCCATGTTCGGCTGGAACTCCCGATCCGGCTGGGGCAGGATTTTCAGTTCCCGGTCGTTCCAGATGCCCACCGCGCGCCCGGCCAGCATCGCCGCGCCCATGGCGGTGGTCTCGATGGTCTTGGGCCGCAGCACGTGCACGCCCAGGATGTCCGCCTGGAACTGCATCAGGAAATCGTTGGCGCTGGCGCCGCCGTCCACGCGAAGCACGGTGGACTTCATGCTGGAGTCGCTGGACATGGCGTTGATCACGTCGGTGGACTGGTAGGCGATGGACTCCAGCGCGGCGCGCACCACGTGGGCGCGGCCGGTGCCCCGGGTGAGGCCCACGATGGTGCCGCGGCTGTACATATCCCAGTAGGGCGCGCCCAGGCCGGTGAAGGCGGGCACGAAGTAGACGTTGCCGTTGTCCGGCGCGGAGGCGGCCACGGCTGCGGTCTCGGCGGCGGTGGAGACCAGCTTCATCTCGTCCCGCAGCCACTGCACCACCGCGCCGCCCACGAACACGCTGCCCTCCAGGGCGTAGCGGGGCTTGCCGTCCAGCCGCCAGCCGATGGTGGTGATCAGGTTGTTCTGGGATTTGACGGGGGTGGAGCCGGTGTTCATCAGCACGAAGCAGCCGGTTCCGTATGTATTTTTGCACATGCCCGGCGCGAAGCAGCCCTGGCCGAACAGCGCGGCGTGCTGGTCGC
>JAUNNK010000164.1 GCA_030537335.1 Clostridia bacterium
CGCTGCTAACTTTTTGGGTGACCTTTTGCGTCACTTTTCACTTGACGAACACAGTTAGGATTTCAATGATATCACATCTATACTTATGGACTTTCTTTAGATGTTATTGTATAATTCACACAGGTGATAATATGAAGCACAATCAGTACTATGACGATCTGGAAAACGACATTGTCGGTAGCTGCCCGCATGACGTTTTTTATGTCTCCCCCAACTCAATCGACCTGGACGGCCTGTACGTTCAGGCGAGCCGTGCGGGGATTGTGCTGCGCACTCCGGATGATTTTCTCGTCTCCCGGGACGATTCCTACCGCTACAACCTCATCCACTGCGTTCTGCACGGGCGCGGCAGCGTATCCGTGCGAGGACTCACGCGCAGCGTTGAAGCCGGACAGCTGTTTGTTCTCACGGCGAATGAGGGTCACATGTATTCCTCCGACCCCAGGGATCCCATGGGACTGCTGTGGGTGGAATTCAGCGGCGGCAACAGCTCGCAGCTGACCTCCCACATCCTGGACGTAGGCGGGCCAATCTATACCGGTGCAGTCTTCCGGGAGGTCGTGGATCTGTGCACCTCCGTGCTCTACCAGCCCAAGCAGCAGGGTCCAAGGATCAGCAATGTGCTCTACCAGATACTGATGTGCATCTGCGCCCATGTGGAAGTGGAAAACAAGCCCAATTCCATCAACCAACGCATTCTGAAGTACATCGATGAAAACATCGACCGCAGGCTTACGCTCACCGAGGTTGCCTCGGCGTTCAGCTATCATCCGGCATATTTCTCCAGCCGCTTTTCCAAGACGATGGGCGTCTCCTTCTCCAGATATGTGATGAACCGGAAGATCAGCCACGCCTGCTATCTGCTGGACACCACGGACTGGTCGGTGGAGCGCATCGCCCAGGAGCTGGGATTCTGCGACATCTCCCACTTCATTCAGCGCTTCAAGGCGCACGAGGGCATGACCCCCATCGCCTACCGGTCCAGAAGCGGCATCTCGAGAAAGATCACCGCCTCTCGGATCACGGACGAGAAGCGCCCCTCCGACGCATAATCTCTCCGAAAAACAGCCCGTCAAATGCCAAAACCTCCACCGCAGTGCTTTTTGTTCCGCGCCGCGTGGAGGTTTGCGCACATTTTGGAATTGTCTTGGTTAATAATCCTTCACTTCAGAAGGAAGCAGCTGGTGTAGGCGATGGTGTTCGGGCCGTAGTAGTAGGTCAGGTCGTTGTTCTTGCAGACCTCGAGCACCAGCATGCCCAGGGCCTCCATGGAGGAGGTCATGTAATCGGGAAAGCGACAGGGAGCATCGGGATAGGAGCACTGCTTGCAGCGCGTGCAGGTGCCCGCGCCGATGGCCATCACATCGGGATAGTCCTTTCGCAGAAGCGCGTGCATGTCGGAAAAGTGCTGCTTGTGCAGCGCCTCGGCCTCCATCATGCCCTCGCCGTCCATGCTGTCCTCCAGCTGGCCCACCGTCTGCACGAGGATGCCCTCGTGATAGCGGGAGATACGCGCGCGCAGCTCCTCCAGCGTTCCGCATGCGGGCGGACAGCTCCAGCTCCTGCCGTACATGCGGCACTTGCCCGAGGCGCACATGGCGCGCACGTCCTCTCGCAGTTCGATGGTGGCCGGATCCAGCCGCGCCACGTGGGTAAAACCGCAGGCCCTGCCCTGCTGACTCAGCGCTTCATAGTCAATCATTGCTCACCCTCCAGTTCCGGAAACTCCAGTGCATCCACAAAGGTGTCCTGGAAGCTACCCAGCGAGGCCAGTTCCAGGAATTCCGCCTGCCGCGCGAGCTGTGATGCGCGCTCCCATGCATTTTTTTCCAGCAGCACCCGCTTCGCGCCCTCGCCGGCCGCGTTGCCGATGGAGCGGATCTTCGCGCGCAGCTCCATGGGAATCAGGCCGATGGCGCAGGCGTTGTCGGGATTCATGTAATTGCCGAAGGCCCCCGCCAGGTGCACCTGCTCGATCTCCTCCAGGGTCACGCCCAGCTGCCCCGCAAGCAGCTCAATTCCCGCGCAGATGGCCGCCTTGGCCAGCTGC
Organism: Clostridia bacterium; assembly: GCA_030537335.1. Lineage (GTDB taxonomy): Bacteria > Bacillota > Clostridia > Christensenellales > Aristaeellaceae > SFTH01. The sequence continues at coordinate 2,051 of JAUNNK010000164.1, forward strand.
ACCTCGCGTACGTCGCGCTGGGTCAGCACCACGTCGGTGCCCTCCAAGCGGTACTCCGCGCCGCTGGCGAGCTTGCCGGATTCGTCAATTTCTCCGCATGCGCGCAGCGCGGCGATCAGATCGATGAGCCCGGAGCCGCAGATGCCCACCGGCGCGCAGTCGCCGATGACGTGCCAGCGCAGCTGCCCGTCCTCCAGGCGCACGCGATCGATGGCGCCGGGCATGCCACGCATGCCGCAGCTGATCTTCGCACCCTCAAAGGCCGGGCCTGCGGCGGTGGAGCAGGCGATCATCCGATCCCGCTTGCCCAGCACGATCTCGCCGTTGGTACCGATATCGATCATCAGTGTGACGGGCTCGACGCGCTCCCAGCTCTCCGCCACCAAACAGCCCACGGTGTCCGCGCCCACGAAGCCGGCGATCACCGGCAGGACGCGCAGCGTGGCCTCCGGGTGCGCATGAAGATCGAAGTCGGCGGCGCGCAGCAGCAGCGCCTCGCTGATGATGGGGTTGTAGGGCGTCACGGTCAGCGACTCCGGAGCGAGGCCCAGGAACAGGTGGTGGATGCAGGTGTTGCCCACGACGCTCAGCGCGTACACGCTGCGGCGATCCACCCCCGCGTCCGCGCAGAGCTGGCCGAGCATGCCGTCGATGGCTTCATGGACGCACTGTGCCAGCGCCTCCGCGCCGTGCTCCAGCGCGTAGTCCGCGCGGGAGATCACGTCCGCGCCGAACTGCCGCTGGGGATTAAGCATGCCCCGGGCGGCGATGGGCTCCGGCGAATCCGTGCGCAGCAGGTAGCCCGCGATGGAGGTCGTGCCGATGTCGAAAGCCGCCATGTAAACCTGCTGCGGCGCATCGCACACGTCCAGCACGCGGCCGTCATCGATCACCGCGTACAGCGGCGCGGCGCTCTTGCTGCGCTTCTTCAGTCCCGCGAGCTTCGCGGCCAGGCTCAGGCTGGGCTGCCAGTCCTCGCGCCCGGTGACCTCGCGCAGCGCCGCCTTGAACAGCTCCCACTCCGCCACGCTCTCGCCTGGACGGTTCACAGGAACGCGCACTTCGACGCACGCCACCTGCGGCGACAGTTCCTCGCCGGATGCGCAGCCGGAGTCGGTGAGAATCTGCGCGCGCTGCGCCGGCAGGGGCGTGAGCACCTCGAGATCCGACTGCACGCCGGTCTGGCAGGCGAGCACGCTCCGCCATTCCTCCTGTGCGGACGCACGGATCTGCACGACGCACTTGCCGCAGGTTCCGCGACCACCGCAGGGCGCGTCCGGCTGGAGGCCCGCGTCGATCTGAACCTGCAGGAGAGAAGTGCCCTCCCCCGCCTCTGCAACTCTGTTCTCGCGGATAAAGCTGATTTGACACTTGTGCACGACGGTTCACATCCCGAATTCGTATTTTCCCTGATTATACCAGAAAGTACAGGATTTGTAAATTTCATTGTGGAGGTTGCTTTTCCGGTCAAGCATATCCGATTCTCCCTGCGGGAACACCGGCATACGTCCCAATAGATGGAGAGCTCATTGCAGGCGCAGCGCCCAAGGGAAAGGATGTTGACACCCCACAATGAATCCTTTATAATACAGTAGATTTGTTTGCGCAGATGGTTCCCGTTTTCCAGATAAGATACCAATGAAAAGTAGGCTGATACTGTCATGATATACGTTCTCTTTGCAATCTTTGCGGGCATTACGGTTACGCTTCAGAACAGCATCAACGGGCTCATGGCTCCGGTTGTCGGCGCAATCGGCGCGTCCTTTCTCAGCTTTACGACCCAGGCGACGCTGATTTTCGCCTATCTCACCCTGATCCAGCACCGACTGCCCTCGATCCGAAGGGCGCGCTTTCCCGAAGCCCTGAGCGGACCCCTCGCAATGGTGGTGGTCGGCCTGATCGGTGTCTGCGTATCCCGGATGGGCAGCGCCGTGACGACCTGCTGCTCCGTCGCCGGACAGATCATCATATCCGCCGTCATCGATCACTTCGGCCTGTTCAACGCGCAGATCATGCGCTTCAAATCAAGTCGCATCCCCGGCTTCATCCTGATACTGGTCGGCGTGCTCTCCATCAATCTGGTCGGCGCTTCCGACAGCGCAAGAACGCCGATGCCGATGCTGCTGCTGGCCATTTTGCTGGGCTGCTGCGCGGTAATCGTGCGCACGCTGAACGTAAAGATCTCCGATTCCGTGGGCTCGGCAATCGACGGAGGGTTTGTCACTTCCTTCGGCGGTTCTCTCGGCGGTCTGCTTCTGTTCATCGCGCTCTCCGGCTTTCACCCCAATTTCTCCGCATACCTGACCGTCCCCGCCTATTATTACACCGCCGGCGTGTTCGGTCTGATCTGCCTGCTGCTCAACATCTTCGCCTACAAGAAGCTGGACACCTTCTACGCAACGATCTTTATGCTGATCGGCCAGATCGCAACGGGCATCCTCATCGACCTCTTGTTCTTCCATTCGCTGTCGTTCGGCAAGGGCCTCGGCATCCTGCTCATCATCCTAGGCATCGTCATCGACAAGCTCGTCACCCGCAACCGGGCCGCCGCGTGACCGCCCAGAACCGGTTCCCAGCCGATCCCCTGCCGCGATCGCAAGCGCCCGTTCCCCGAGACCTTCTCGATCCCCGGGCTGGCTGTTCCGGTTTTCCCCCTATGATTATCGTCATTTGTGCAAACAAAGCAGAGGCCGCTACGCCATCATGGCATCGCAGTCCCTGCTTCATTGTGCGCCGAAAAGCAAGATGAAACCCCCAGTTCAACCGGGGGGTGAAGAAAAAGGCCTCCAATGCTGTACTGAAAGTGGTCTGGCAACCACAAGGAGATAGCAAGGAGGCATCATCATGAAAGATGACGTAAGAAGTTTATCACATAGTAAGTGGAGATGAAAGCACCACATCGTATTTGCACCGAAGTATCGGAGACAGATCATCTATAAGCAACTAGAGTGTGTTTCTAAAAGCATAAATTCAGGCGAGGAACGAGAAAAAATGCAG
>JAUNNK010000023.1 GCA_030537335.1 Clostridia bacterium
GTCAATTAAGGCAAAATTATTGCGTCATCAGTATCTTTTTTTACGCAAATATTCGCATTGCCTTGACATTTCTGACGATATGCGCTAGAATATCCATATAACATTATGTGCGTTTGGTGGAAGAACACCCCCAGTTTCGGATGTATTTTCCGCAGCGGTCGCCGGAAGGGACGCCCGCATCGAGCTGGTTATACGGAGGCATTTGCCCCTGGAATAACAAAACAACAAGGAGGAATCCATTATGAAGAAAATCCTGGTAGTTCTCTTGGCACTGGTTCTGGCGTTCTCCGCAGTCGCGGCGCTCGCAGAGGCAAAGTCCGAATACAACATCGGCGTCCTGGTCTGGAAGTTCAACGACACTTACGGCTCTTCCGTGCGTCTGGCTATGGAGCAGGCGGCGGTTGAGATCGGCGAAGAACTGGGCGTGAAGATCAACCTGAACGCTGTTGATGCCAACGACCAGATCGCAACCCAGCTGGAGCAGGCTCCCACCATCTTCGCGCAGAATGACTTCGTCATCGTCAACCTGGCGGACGTCAACTCCGGCGAAGCCATCATCGACATCGCGAAGGATTATCCGGATGTGCAGTATCTGTTCTACAACAAGCCCCTGGCCCCCGAGACCATGGCTGATGTTCTGCAGAACTCCATCTTCATCGGCACCCTGGAGCGCGAAGCCGGCGACATGCAGGGCGAAATCCTGGCCGACATGTACGCTGCTGATCCGTCCATCGACCTGAACGGCGACGGCGTGCTGCAGTATGTCGTGTTCATGGGCGAGCCCCAGAACACCGAGGCGCAGGCCCGCACCCAGTATTGCGTCGAGACCGCTGAAGCCTGCGGCCTGAAGATGGAAGCTGTCACCGAGACCATCGTCGCCAACTGGGATACCCAGCAGGCTCTGGACGGCATGAACGCTGTCTGGGCGGCCAACAAGGGCAAGATCGAAGTCGTGTTCTGCAACAACGACGACATGGCTCTGGGCGTTGTCGCGGCTCTGAACGCGGACGGCTACAACACCGGCGTTGAGGGCGATCCGGAGATCGTCGTCATCGGCGTTGACGCAACCGACACTGGTCTGGAATCCATGCGCCAGGGCGGCATGACCGCTACCGTCAAGCAGGACGGCGTCGCGATGGGCAAGGCCAACATCCGCATCGCCATGAACATGCTGCTGGGCAACGAGTGGCTGGAAGGCACCGGCTATGAGTACTCCGATGAGTCCACCGAGTACAAGGCCGTGCGTATCCCCTATGCGAAGATCACCGAGGTTGAATAATCTCAAATCTTCTGTACGGACGGATTGAAATGAGCCTTTAACCGGGTCCCAGAACGGGAAGAGGTGCAAGTCCACCTCTTCCCGTTTCTTGGAATACGCCAGGAGAATGCATCCGAAGGGCTGTATTTGGAATAAACCGGCGAATATGATGAGAACCTGGCTTCGGATAATCGAAAACTGATGGGTCTCCACCTTAGAAAAGTGCGGTGATTGATAAATGCAAGAGACTAAGTATCTGCTTGAGATGCTTGACATCGAAAAGCAGTTTCCAGGCGTCAAGGCTCTGGACGGCGCACGGCTGATGCTGCGCCCCGGCACGGTGCATGCCCTGATGGGCGAGAACGGCGCCGGCAAATCCACCCTGATGAAATGCCTGTTCGGCATCTACAAGAAGGATGCCGGTACGATTAAGATCGAGGGCGAGGAGGTTTCCTACACGGATCCCAAGGACGCTCTGGATCATGGCGTGGCGATGGTGCACCAGGAGCTGAATCAGGTGCTGCGCCGCAACGTCATGGAGAATGTGTGGTTGGGCCGCATTCCGCTCCGGTATGGTTTCGTCGATCACAAGAAGATGTACGACGAAACGATGCAGGTCTTTCAGGAGCTGGAAATCAGCGTCAACCCGAAGGAAATCATCGGCAACCTCTCCGTCTCGCAGAGACAGATGGTGGAAATTGCCAAGGCGGTTTCCTACAATGCGAAGATCCTGGTTCTGGACGAGCCGACCTCCTCTCTGACGGAGAACGAGGTGGAGCATCTGTTCCGAATCATTGAAAAACTGACCGCTAGAGGCGTTGGCATCATCTACATCTCCCATAAGATGGATGAGATTCTGCGCATCTCCGACGATGTAACCATCATGCGCGACGGCCAGTGGGTCGCAACCCGCCCCGCGAAGGAGCTGAGCACGGACGAAATCATTCGTCTGATGGTCAACCGAGACATGACTCAGCGCTTCCCGGAGAAGCACAACGTGCCCGGAGAAGTGATGCTGGAGGTGGAGAATCTCTCCGGCAAGTACGAACCCACCTTCCACGACGTCAGCTTCAATCTGCGCAAGGGTGAGGTGCTGGGCGTTGCGGGTCTGGTCGGCTCCCGCCGCTCCGAGCTGCTCAACACGATCTTTGGCTATTACACCAAGGAGAGCGGAACGATCAAGCTCAATGGCAAGGTTGTCGACAACAGGAAGCCCAACATTGCCACCAAGAATGGTTTTGCGCTCTTGACGGAGGAGCGCCGCGCAACCGGCATCTTCCCGATGATGAACATCACCTTCAATTCCGCCATTGCAAACATTCGCGCATACGGAAAGCTGCTTCTGAGCGGCGCGAAGATGAGCAAGGACGCGAAGTGGGTCATCGACAGCATGCGCGTCAAGACGCCTTCCCAGCGCACGCTGATCCGGAACCTCTCGGGCGGCAACCAGCAGAAGGTCATCATCGGCCGCTGGCTGCTGACGGAGCCGGAAGTTCTGCTTCTGGACGAGCCGACGCGCGGCATCGACGTCGGCGCCAAGTTTGAGATCTATCAGCTGATCCTCAAGCTGGCGGAAGAGGGGAAGGGCATCATCATGGTCAGCTCCGAGATGCCTGAGCTCATCGGCATCTGCGATCGCATAGCCGTCATGTCCAACGGGCATCTGGCGGGCATCGTTGAGCGCGATAAGGACTTTGGCGGTGTGCAGGGCGAACAGGAAACCATCCTGGCACTCGCTGCAAAATACGTTTGATTGAGGTGTGAACAATGCAAAACGTAGAAACAACGAAGAAATTGAAGAAGAGCATGAAGCCGAGCCAGTTCCTTCTGAATTACGCTCTGTACATCATCCTGATCACCATTCTGGTGATCGTGTGCATCATCGACCCGTCCTTCCTTTCGATGCAGAACGTCCTGGCTATTCTGAAGCAGGCGTCCACAAAGGGCATCCTGGCGCTGGGCGTGGCCGGTCTGATCGTTCTTGCCGGTACCGACCTTTCCATCGGTCGCGTGGTTGGTCTGTCTGCGGCCGTCACTGCTTCCCTGGTTCAGTCTGTAACCTTTGCCAACCGCTACTTCCCCCAGATGACCAAGCAGCTGCCCCTGATCGTTCCGCTGCTGGCCGCAATCGCCGTCGGCGTCATCTTCTCGCTGATCAACGGCTTCGGCGTGGCCTATCTGAAGATGCATGCCTTCATCATCACCCTGGGCACCCAGCTGATCGCATACGGCTGCTGCTGCCTGTTCATCGAGGCCCAGCCGTCCGGCACGTCCCAGGCCCTGTCCTCCTTTGAGTCCAACTTCAAGAACTGGGCGGGCGGCGCCTTCAGCCTTGGAAGTATACGCGTGCCGTACGTGGTCATCTACTTTGCGGTCATCGCCGTGATCATGTGGGTCATCTGGAACAAGACCCGCCTGGGCAAGAACATGTTCGCAGTCGGCGGCAACATGGAAGCTGCCGCAGTTTCCGGCGTCAACGTGCCCCGCACCATCATGCTGGTGTTCCTGATGGCTGGCGTGCTGTACGGCATCGCTTCCTTCCTGGAGGCCGCCCGCATCCTGTCCGTCGGCTCCAACGCCGGTCTGAACTACGAAACCGACGCGATCTCCGCTGCGGTTATCGGCGGCGTCTCCTTCTCCGGCGGCGTCGGCACCATCCAGGGCGTTGTCATCGGCGCGATCATCCTGCAGGCCATCAACTACAGCATGCTGTTCCTGGGCATCAACCCCTACCTGCAGTACATCGTTCGCGGCCTGATCATCATCCTGGCAGTTGCCATCGACGTGCGCAAGTACATCGCGAAGAAGTAAGATGGCGCTCTACCAAAACGGATTGGACGATTCCGCCAGACGTGCCCGCGCCGAGATGGAGCGTGCCGAAAAGCATGGAGGGCGCGACGTGAAGCCGCAGGAGAGTCTTGAAGAAAAGCTGCTGGAGGAGACTGGCGATCAGAAATTCGCCCATACCTACCGTGTTCGCGGCCGACTGTATGACAAGATCAAGGTCTCCCTGCGCACGATGGACATCATCGTCGGCGTCGTGGCAGCGCTGCTTGTCATCACCATCATCATTGGAATTATCCTGGGTTGATTCTGTTGGAGGAGCTCCGCATTTGCGGAGCTCCTTTCTCATGCACAATTCACATAAGTTTTTCCGGCGAATGCGGGAGAATGAATTGACAAGTGCCGCGCGGGGCATTATAATATGAAATCGGAATTGAATTTCAAAATCAATTTTAGGAGAGACAACCCATGCGGAAACTCAAAACCCTCGTTTGCATCGCACTGCTGCTTGCGCTGACCGCCTGCGCGCTGGGAACGGCGCATGCGGCGGGGGAGAAGCGCAGCATCGTCTGCACCAGCTTTCCCTGCTACGACATTGCGCGCGCCGTTGCGGGAGATCGGGCGGAGATTCAGCTTTTGATCAAGCCCGGCGCGGAGGTGCACTCCTTCGAGCCCACGCCGTCGGACATCCTGTCGTTGGCGGGCTGCGATCTCTTTGCATATGTGGGTGGCGAGAGCGACACATGGGTGACGGACATCCTCAGCTCCTTCGGCAGCGGTGCGCCCCGAACCCTGCGCTTTTTCGACTGCGTGGAGGGCATCGAGGCGGAGCACGACCACGGCGCGGAGGATGAGCATCACGAGGAGCACGAGTACGACGAGCACATCTGGATGTCCCCGATCAACGCCTGCGCCATGGTGAACGCGATGGCGGACGCGCTGTGCGAAATTGACCCGGCGAACGAGGCGCTCTTCCGTGAAAACGCACAGAACTATGTGTCGGAGATCGAAGCGCTGGACGCGCAGATTCGCGATGTGGTGGCGAACGCCGCGCGCCGAGAGCTGGTCTTTGCGGACCGCTTTCCGCTTCTGTACTTCGCAAAGGAATATGGCCTGGATTGGTACGCGGCCTTCCCGTCCTGCTCCTCGGAGAGCGAGCCCAGCGCAAAGACCATCGCTGCGCTGATCGACCGGGTGGTTTCGGATGGGATTCCCGTGATCTACGTGCTGGAGCTGAGCAACGGACGGACCGCGCAGGCCATCTCCGCCGAGACGGGCGCGCAGGTGCGCACCTTCTACTCCATGCAGAACGTGACTGAGAGCGATTTTGCTGCGGGCGAAACCTACGTAAGCTTGATGCAGCGCAATATCGCGGCGCTTCAGGAGGGCTTGAACTGAGATGCGCGGGGAGTACAACACGCGGCAGAAGCGCGAGATGCTGGCCTTTCTCAAGCAGCACGACCTGGAGCACTACTCCGTGGACGAGCTGGTCTTTGAGATGGAGGAGCATGGCGAGAAGATCGGCCGCACCACCGTGTACCGCTTCCTGGAGCAGCTTGCCGAGCAGGGTAGGGTGCGCAAATACCAGAGCGCCCAGGGCGTGATGCAGTATCAGCACATCGCTGACAGCTCCGAATGCGATGCCCACTTTCACATGATGTGCAAGAGCTGTGGCAAGCTCTACCACGTCAACTGCGAACTGATGGATTCGCTGGCCCGGCACATCCGCACGGAGCACAATTTTCAGGTCGATCCCCGGGAGACCATCCTCGTGGGGATCTGCGCGCGCTGTGCGTCGGAACAGAAAGGAGGCGCGGAGCATGGCTCTGATCACCCTGCGGGATGTGACCATCGCGTTTGAGGGCGTTCCTGCCGTGGAGCACGTCAGCTTTCAGGTGAACCGCGGCGACTACATGGTTCTCATCGGCGAGAACGGCTCCGGCAAGTCCACGCTGATGCGTGCCATGCTGGGTCTGGTGCATCCCTGCGCCGGAGCGGTGCGCTACGGCGATGGCCTGCGGCGTAACCAGATCGGCTATCTGCCTCAGCAGACGGCGGTGCAGCGGGATTTTCCAGCCTCCGTGGAGGAGGTCGTGCTCTCCGGTTGCATCAATCAGCTTGGATCGCGCTTCTTCTATGGAAAGAATCTCCAGCGCAAGGCCCACGAGAAGATGGCGCTGCTGGACATTGAGAAATTGAGCGGCAAGTCCTACCGCACACTCTCCGGCGGCCAGCAGCAGCGCGTGCTGCTGGCGCGCGCGCTGTGCGCCACGGATGCCCTGCTGCTGCTGGACGAGCCTGTGACCGGACTCGATCCGGGATCCACGCAAGAGCTCTACGGCCTGATCCGCCAGCTCAATCGGGAGCACGGGGTCAGCATCGTGATGGTGTCTCACGATCTGCACGGCTCGATGGCGGACGCCAACAAGGTGCTGGTGGTGGATCGCGGCGTCAGCTTCTGCGGCTCCATTCAGGAATACAGGCGGCAGCGCATGGAAGGGATGGTGGAGTGATGGGCAGATTTCTGGAGAGCCTGCTCTCCACGCAGGCGAAGGGCCACCGCGGCAGGCGCGCCGCGGCGATTGCGCTGGCTGCGTTGATCGTGATCGTCGTGCTGTTGGCTTCTTTCAACTTCAAATCACTGGCGGCGGCGGTTCAGGAGGCGGGGCTCTATCTGCAGTACCGCTTCATTCAGCGCGCGCTGATCGTCGGCGTGCTGGTGTCGCTCTGCGCCGCGCTGCTGGGCGTGACGCTGGTGCTCAAGCGCTACTCCATGATCGGCGACGGCCTGTCCCACGTGGGCTTCGGCGCGCTGTCCATCGCGGCCTCGCTGGGCTTTGTGACGGCCCAATCCCTGCCGGATTTCCTGCCGCAGGGACTGCGCGGGAGCATCGCGGGGCTGTGCGGCGCAATCTCCGCGTCTCCGCTTCCGTTCACGCTGGTGGTGGTGATCGCGCTGGCCTTTCTGATCCTGCGGCTCAACGAGGGCAGCAGCATCCGGGGCGACGCGGCCATCGCGCTTCTCTCCACCGGAGCGCTGGCGGTGGGCGTGCTGGTCACGTCCCTCACCAGCGGCATGAACGTGGACGTGATGAACTACATGTTCGGCAGCATACTGGCCATGAGCTCGGCGGATGTGATCCTGTCGGTCAGTCTGTCCGTGGTAGTGTTGGTGCTGTTTGTGCTGTTCTGCAACCGCATCTTTGCTGTGACCTTCGACGAGCCTTTCGCCCGGGCTACGGGTACGCGCGCGGGGCTGTACAACATGCTCATCGCCATCCTCACGGCGGTGACCATTGTCATCGGCATGCGCATGATGGGCACCATGCTGATCTCCAGCCTGATCATCTTCCCGGCGCTGACCTCCATGCGCTTGTTCTCCCGCTTCCGCCACGTGCTGATCTCCTCAGCAGTGATCTCCGTGCTGTGCTTCGTCATCGGCATCATGCTCTCCTGCCTGTATTCGATCCCGGCGGGCGCGGGCATCGTGCTGGTCAACCTGTGCGCCTTCCTCGTCTTCAGCCTGGTGGGGAGGATCCGCAGCTGACGGTAAAACTTAACGCAAAATCTCCTTGCATGGATGGGGGGAGCATGCTATAATAATCCAGTAAGCAGAAGCGTCCACTTCTCACCATGCGAGAATATTGCATCGGTTCTCATGGAAAATAACCCTGCATGGGTGTTTGAAGAGTGGCGCTGCGCGCTGCTCTTTTTCATTACCTGAACTTTTATGGGAGGTGCATCCTTATTAACGATCTCATGATTAACGAGGAGATTCGCGACCGCGAGGTGCGCGTCGTGGATCAGAACGGCGAACAGCTGGGCGTGATGCCCATCCGGCAGGCTTTGAACCTGGCTGACGAGCAGCAGCTCGACCTGGTCAAGATCGCGCCGCAGGCCAAACCGCCGGTCTGCAAGCTTATGGACTACGGCAAGTACCGCTTTGAGCAGTCCAAACGTGAGCGTGAGATTCGCAAGAATCAGAAGGTCATTGAGGTTAAAGAGGTGCGCCTTTCCGCTACCATCGAGGATCACGACATCGACGTTCGCGTGAAGAACGCCATCAAATTCCTTCAGGATGGCAACAAGGTAAAGGTAACGATCCGCTTCCGTGGTCGCCAGATCACGCACTCTGAAATCGGACGCGAGGTCATGCACGATTTTGCGGAGCGAATCAAGGACTATGGAACAATTGACAAACAGCCGATGATCGAAGGCCGCAACATGTCGATGTTCATTGCCCCCAAGGATGCGAATTAACGCATAGCCACAGATGAGAGGAGGAAACCCCCATGCCCAAGCAGAAAACCCATAAGGGCGCTGCGAAGCGCTTCAATCTGACCAAGTCCGGTAAGGTGAAGCATGCGCAGGCCTTCAAGCGTCACATTCTGACCAAGAAGCCCACCAAGCGCACCCGTAACCTGCGCAAGGCCGCGTACCTGACCAAGACCGAAGGCGCGACCATGAAGAAACTGATCCCGTACAAGTAAGGAGGCGAATCAAGAATGGCAAGAGTTAAGCGTGCGGTGAACGCACAGAAGAAAAAGCGTAAGGTAATGAAGCTCGCCAAGGGTTACTTTGGCGCGAAGAGCAAGCAGTATCGTGCAGCCAGCGAACAGGTTCGCCGTTCCCTGCGTTATGCATATATCGGCCGTAAGCAGAAGAAGCGCGACTTCCGTCGCCTGTGGATCGCCCGCATCAATGCGGCGGCCCGCCTGAACGGCCTGTCCTATTCCAAGATGATGAACGGCCTGAAGGTCGCCGGCGTGGACATCAACCGCAAGGTGCTCTCCGAGCTGGCCATCTCCGATCCCGCAGCGTTCGCAGCCCTGGCTGAGAAGGCAAAGGCAGCCGTAAAGTAATTTATCCATCAGAACCGCTCCGTATGGGGCGGTTTTTTGTTGGTACTTCGGAGGTCAGATTGTACCCAATCATTGAAACAGAAGTGTTTTTTGACCCGAAATTTACAAGATATTCCTAAACGAAACAGGAACTTGCTTGACGGTTTGCACAAATCGGAATATAATTCGAGCTGTGTTGAGCTTATTTACGTCAATCTACACAGAAAGGCAAGGGGAAATTATGTATCTGGATCATCGAATTACCATCAAAATTGCCCGCATTCTGGATATGATCGACCTTTCCGCGCTGCTGCTGGACGCCAACGGCAATGTGATTCTGCCGGAAGGCGATCAGCGCGTGTTCAATCTGCCCGAACCGATGCGCACCAATCCCACCATGCCGCTGATCTACGGCGGCGTGACGCTGATCGGCACCTCCGAGGAGCAGCCGATCTATATCTGCCTGCAGGGCGACAGCGAAGAAATCAAAAAATGTGCTGTGCTCTGCGCGGAGTTGATCAACCTGATCCTGCGCGAGGACATGAGCCACACCAGCTGCGAGCAGTCCCTGCGCCTGATGCTGCGCGGCGAAATAGAAAGCGCCGAATTTGAGGCGCTCGCCGTCGAGCACAACATTCCGGTGGAGAAGAAGCGCTGCGTGCTGTATTTCTACTTCGTGGACATTGAGGCGGAGGCAGCCATGCAGATTCTCAACGATGGCAAGGGCGATGAGGGCGATCTGCTGGCAGAGGTTGGCCGCCACTCCCTGGCCATGCTCAAGGGCGTGGACGAGGAGGTCAACTTCGCCGAGCTGGAGGAGTACGCCAAGGCCATCGAGATGAGCTTTCTCACGGAGAACGGCACGGCGGTGTACGTCGGCATCTCCAACCCGCGCGACGATCTCGTCAGCATTCCGGAGGCCTACGAGGAGGCCCGCAGCGCCATCAATGTCGGCCGCGTCTACCACAGCAACCGCAACGTGTTCGTCTATCGCAACCTGCTGCTGGAGCGCTTCCTCAGCGACGTGCCCACCGACATGTGCAGCAGCTACAACTCCATGATCTTCAATCGCAAGACGGCGCGCCTGTTCAACGACGAGATGGTGCACACCATCGAGGCCTTCTTCGACAACAGCCTGAACCTGTCCGAGACCGCGCGCAAGCTCTACATCCACCGCAACACGCTGGTGTACCGTCTGGAGAAGGTGCAGCGCGCCATCGGCCTGGATCTGCGCAACTTCGACGACGCAGTCACCTTCAAGATGATGATGCTGCTGGGAAAGAACACCACGCCCCGCAAGAACCGGCTGTAATCAGCAGGGAAAGGGCAACATAGAATCCATAGGAAAGACCGGACGCGACGGCCAGTCAGGCCGTCGCGTTTTCATACAAGCGGAAAAGGTTCGCGCACGGGCTGGGATAAGCCCACGTCCGCGCGCACTTACGGCATATGCAAAAAGACAATGTGATTCCAGGGAGGCGGGCATGAGGAGAAGAAATGCGCTGCTGCTGGCGCTGATATGGGTGCTTGTGATCGCCTGCACCGCGGGCGCGACCACGGTGCTGCTGCTCTCGGGCAGGGTCGGCAGGGTGGGGGAGTTGCTCTCCCGCTATGCGCGGCTGGAAGCCATTCGCAGCACGCTGGTGGAGGACTACTATCAGGAGGTGGACGAGGACGCGCTGATCGAGGGCGCGATTCGGGGCATGATGGACGCGCTGGAGGATCCCTACACCTTCTACTACACGCCCGACGAGCTGCAGCGTCACGACGCGCAGAGCGAGGGCATATACAGCGGCCTGGGCATCCTGGTGCAGAACAACGCGGACGGCGAGATCGAGATCATTCGCGTGTACGAGGGCGGCCCTGCGGACGCTGCGGGTGCACAGGCGGGCGACCGGATCGTGGCTGTGGACGGCGTGCCGGTCAGCGGCGGCAGCGCGGAGGAGCTCAGCGACGCGGTGGACCGCATGCGCGGCGAGAGCGGCAGCACGGTGGAGCTCCAGCTGCGCCGGGAGGGCGAGCTGCTCGAGCGCACGCTGACCTGCGGCGATGTGCACGTCTCCAACGTAAATTGCGCCGTGCTGGAGGGCAACATCGGCTATATTGAGATCTACCAGTTCAGCGGCGACGACGCGGAGGGCTTCCGCGCGGCCATGGAAGAGATGCAGAGCGCCGGCGTGCGGGGTCTCGTGGTGGACTTGCGCAACAATCCAGGCGGACTGCTGACCGACGTGGTGGAGATTGCGGATCTGCTGCTGCCGGAGGGCACGGTGGTCTACGTGGAGAATCGCGCGGGCGAGCGCATCACCTACAGCTCGGACGCGGAATACTGGGATGTTCCGCTGGTGGTGCTGATCAACGGCATGTCCGCCAGCGCATCGGAGATCCTGGCGGCGGCGGTGCAGGACTTCGACCGGGGCACGCTCGTCGGCACACGCAGCTATGGCAAGGGCATTGTGCAGTCGCTGCTGGTCTTTGAGAGCGACGGCGCAGGCATGCAGTATACCTCGGCTACCTACTACACTCCGTCCGGGCGCTGCATCCACGGCACGGGCGTTTCGCCGGACATCGTTGCGGAGGCGCCGGAGGGCTATTACAACCTCACCGGCGTGCCCGATCCAGAGAATGATGTGCAATTGAAGGCGGCGCTTGAACAGCTGGAGCAGCGGATGCAGTAGCGTGCGTTTTCCAGAATCTGTCGACCGGGCGCATAAAGGCGGCGGTAAGCGGGCATGTTAAACTCGCCGGAAACGGTAGAACAATGAATGAGGTGAGTGAACATGAGTCACAAGCAGGCAAACAACGCCATTCGCTGCCGCGTGGACAGCTGCGAATACCACTGCGACGATCAGCAGTACTGCTCCCTGTCCAGCATTCAGGTGGAGCCCTGTGCAAACTGCCACAGCGGCAAGGCCAGCGACGAGAGCATGTGCGCAAGTTACAAGTGCAAGTAAACTGAATCCAAAGCATAAATCGGGGCACTCCCTTAGCAGGGGAGTGCCCTATATATTTTGATTTCGATCAGTCCTCGCCGTTGCTCATGCGGTAGCCCACGCCAATCTCCGTGAAGATGTAGCGCGGCTCGTCGGGATTGGGTTCGATCTTGCGACGGATGCTGGCCATGTGTACGCGCAGAATCTTGTTGTCCCGGTTCGCGGACGGCCCCCAGAGCTCGCGCAGCATGGCCCGGTAGGTGATGACCTGCCCAGCGTGCTTGCCCAGCAGCGCAACAATGCGGAATTCGTTGGGGGTGAGGTTGGTGTCCTGTCCGGCGAGGTAGACCCGGTGGCGGTTGTAGTCGATCTTCAGCTCGCCGACCTCGAATATGCCGTTGAGCGCCACGCCCTCGTCCTGCGACGTTGTGCGGGTGTGGCGGATGGCCGCGCGGATGCGGGCCAGCAGCTCGATCTTGCCGAAGGGCTTGGTGAGGTAGTCATCCGCGCCCAGATCCAGCGCGTCGGCCTTGTCCTGCTCCATGCTGCGGGCGGAGATGACGATGATGGGCGTGCTGGTCCACGAGCGCACGCTGCGGATGATCTGGTTGCCGTCCATGTCCGGCAGGCCCAGATCCAGCAGGATGCAGTCCGGGCAGTGGGAGGAGATCATCTCCAGCGCGTCCTTGCCCGTCTCGCACAGGATCACATTGTAGTTTTCCGCGACCAGGGTATGCTTCAGGAACTTGCAGATTCCGGGATCGTCCTCCACGACCAGAATTTTGCTGCGCAGCTCATTCGCCATACGCATCCTCCTCATCCGGCAGCCAGAAGCTGACCCCCGCGCCGCCGCTTTTTCGATTGTATGCCTGGATGTCGCCGCCGTGGGCGTGGAGAATCGCCCGACAGGCGGAAAGACCGATGCCCATGTTGCGCCGTCCGTCCGGATGATCGCCCTCCCGGACGGAGCTCTGTCCGTCGAAGGCGTGGGGGAGCTGTTGCGGCGCAAAGCCCGCGCCGTCGTCCTCCACGGTCACGCGCACGCGCCCACGCTCCCGGGCGATGCGCACGTCGATGTGCGTGGTGGTTCTGCCGTGCATCACCGCGTTTTCCAGCAGGTTGATCAGCACCTGCTCGATCAGCGTGGCGTCCATGTCCGTCACCAGGATCTCGTCCGGCTTGTCCACGCTGATGGGAATGTCGCCGTAATTCTTGCGGAACTTGCCGATGGCGCTGCCCAGCACCTCCTCGACGACCTCCGCCTCCTTCTTGAGCTTCACGCCCTCGCCGCTGAACTTTGTCACGGAGAGGATGTTCTCAGTCATGCGCACCAGCCAGCGCGCGTCCTTGTTGATCTCCCGGGCGAGATCCATGCGGTCGGCATCGCTGAGATTTGCGTCCTCCATCAGCACCGAGCTTGCGCCCAGCATGGAGGTCAGCGGCGTGCGCAGGTCGTGGGACACCGAGCGCAAGAGATCCGCGCGCATCTTCTCGCGCTCCATCTCGAAGCGCAGCTGCTCCTGCTTCTTGATCTGCGTGGTCAGCGTGCTGATGAGCACCGACACCAGCAGCATGCAGGCGAAGGTCAGCGGATAGCCCGAGATGGAGAAGTTGAACTCCAGAAAGGGGTAGGTGAAGATGTAGTTCACGCAGATCACGCTGACCGCCGAGGCGATGAAGCCCCAGACGTAGCCGCTGGTGAAGCGGGCGATCAGGGCCACCGCCAGGATGAACAGCGAGGGCGCGAAGGGGTTGCTGTCGTTGTGCAGCTGGGAGAGAAGCCCGGAGATCAGAACCGCCAGCCCGAGGAAGCCGGCGGACACCAGCGCATCCCGAAGCGCCTGCTTCCATGTGATCTTCTTCATGCGGGGCCTCCTTCCATCCGACAAAACTCCTTGTGTACATTATAGCACAGATCGATCCCATCTTGCCGGATTCTATACGCGGAATCCCCTTTCTTTCCGGAAAATTAGCGCCGCTTTGCTGTACAATAATCGTGATTTGGATTTTCGCAGACGGCAAAAAATTGCGGACTTCCAGAGGAAATACTACAGCGCAGGCCCGGCGAAAAAACGCACGCCGCACCTGCAAACAAAGGAAAACGGAGGGAAAGACCTATGGCGTGGACCATCATACTCTGCGTAATCGTGCTAGCAATCGCCTACATCTTCTTCAACTATTTCCGCATCCGAAGGATGAAGGAAGGAACGCGGGAAATGGTCGAAATGGCGGGCATCATCCGCAGCGGCGCATCCACCTTCCTGAAGACCGAGTATAAGACCATCGCGGTCGTGGTGATTCTGGTCGCCGCAGTGTTTACGCTCTTTGTAGAAAGAACCAGCGGCGTAACCTTTCTGCTGGGCGCGTGCATGAGCAGCTGCGTCTGCATCCTGGGCATGCGCAGCGCGACCTATGCAAACGTTCGCACCGCCAACAGGGCCCGGGAGACCCTGTCCATCGGCGAGACCGTAAAGGTTGCCCTCTGCGGCGGCAGCATCAGCGGTCTGAGCGTCCAGGCCTTCGGCATGCTGGGTCTGATCCTGGTGCTGATCATCTGGCGCGGAGTCGACATCGATGCTGTCGGCAGCGGCCTGATCGCCAATCTGGAGTGCAATCCCTCCATCATGCGCATCTCTACATATTCTCTGGGATGCTCGCTGGTGGCCATGTTCAACCGCGTCGCGGGCGGCAACTACACCAAAGCGGCGGACATCTCCTCCGACATCCTGGCCAAGCTCCGCCACGACATGCCCGAGGACGACAGCCGCGTGCCCAACGTGGTGGCGGACTTCATCGGCGACAACGTAAACGACATCGCCGGCAACTGCTCCGACCTGCTGGAGAGCTTCGTCGCCACCATGGCTGCGGCCATCATGATCGCCGTCACCATCTTCAACGGCGCGGTCTCCAGCGGAAACACTGCCATCACCAGTGCAACCTTCAACGCGACCTGCGTCTTCCCGATTGTGCTGGCGGGCGGCGGCCTGCTGGGCTGCCTGCTGGGCCTGGGCTACGCCTCCGTGCGAAAAATGGGCGACAATCCGTCCCGGGAGCTGAATCTGGCCACCTGGATCTCTGCGGGGCTGACCGTCGTCATCGGCTTCTTTGCGGCGCTGATCGTGTTTAAGAATGTTCCGCTGTACGAAAGCTTCCGCCTTGGATGGATCTCGCCCTGGCTGTCCAGCGTGCTGGGCATCGTCAGCGGCATCGCCATCGGCTCCATCACCGAGTACTACACCAGCACGGACTTCAAGCCCACCCGCAAGCTTGCGGAGATCGCCACCGAGGGCGAGGCCTTCGTCATCACCAAGGGAGACGCCATCGGCTCCCGATCCTGTCTGCTGCCGGTGCTGGTGATCGGCATCGCGCTGTTCCTCTCCGGCAAGCTCTGCGGCACCTACGGCATCGCGCTGTCCTCGCTGGGCATGCTGGCCTTCGTGGGCGCGACCGTATCCATCGACGCCTTCGGCCCCATCGCGGACAATGCCGGCGGCCTGGCGGAGTCCTGCCACCTGCCGGAGAACGTGCGCGCGATCACCGACAAGCTGGACGCGGTGGGCAACACCACCGCCGCCATCGGCAAGGGCTTCGCCATCGGCTCCGCGGCCTTCGCCACAGTCTCCCTGATCGTGGCCTACGTCAGCAACTACACCTCCGTCAATGCCGAGCCGGTGCTGAACATCGCCTCCTTCGTGGTCATTGCGGGCGGCATCATCGGCGGCGCACTGATCGAATACTTCTCCGCACTGCTGACCGACAATACCATCGAATCCGCCCGCCTGATGGCGGATGAGGGCGACCGCCAGCTATCCGTGCCCGGCGTGCTGGAGGGCAGGGTGCGCCCGGACTACAACCGCTGCATCGAGATGGCCGCAAAGCAGGCGCTCAAAAAGATGCTGCTGCCCTCCGTGCTGGCGCTGCTGATTCCCATCGCGGGCGGCTTCCTCTTCGGCGTGGAGTTCGTCGGCGGCCTGCTGGTGGGTGCGACCATCGTGGCGATTCCCCGCGCGCTGTTCATGGGCAACTCCGGCGGCGCGTTTGACAACGCCAAGAAGTACATCGAGTCCGGCAGCCTCGAGGGCCACGGCAAGGGCTCCGCGGCGCACAAGGCGGCGGTCACCGGCGACACCGTGGGCGATACCCGCAAGGACGTGGTCGGCGTGGCGCTGGACATCTTCATCAAGACCATGTCCACCGTGGCCAACACCCTGGCGAGCGTGTTCTCTCACTTCACCCTCTTCAAGTAATTCCGGAGCGCAAGCTCCTGAATGAACGGTTTATGACCGAATCTCATATAGCAGGCGGGCTGTGCGCAGGGCGTGCGGCCCGTTCTTCGTGTGGAAAACGGCCGTACATGCCTGAAAATTTACATTTCATGACCGAAAGCGGACGAAATCGCGGCACAAATAACGCCCATTTTGCGAAAAATGCTTGACAAACCAATATACGGGAAATATAATTTGTTAGGCAAACTAAAGAAAAAGGAGCCCGACAGATGGATCCCTTTCTGCATGCATTCAATGAAATGCTGACCACAACCTATCGCTCGATCTGCAAGGTGGAGGAGCTCATGCTGCGCAAGCTGAGCAGCGGCGAACTGAGCCTGCACGAGATGCACATGCTGGAGAGCATCGGCAAGCACAAGGGGGAGGACGTGACCATCACGGATCTGGCACAGGATCTGGACATCACGCCGCCCTCGGTCACGGCGATGGTCAAGCGACTCGAGCACAAGGGCTTCATCACCAAATCGCGCTCCGGTGTGGATGCGCGCCGCGTGTGCATCCTGCTGACCGAGCAGGGAAGGCGCGCGGAGGTGGCGCACAGGCTGTTCCATCGAAAGATGGTGCGGGCCATCACCAAGGATCTGACGGACACGGAGCGCGAGGCAATCGCCACGGGCCTGAGAAAGATGAATGCCTTCATGGAGGAGAGCATTCGGGAATGTGTCAACGGAAAGGAAGAATAGCAAATGAGAATTCTGGGAACGGGCAGCGCGGTGCCGGCATTCACGCTGGAGAATGAACGCCTGACGGAGTTTCTGGACACCAGCGATGAGTGGATCCGCACGCGCACGGGCATCTGTTCGCGCCAGATCATGACGGACGAGACGGTTCTGCAGCTGGGCGCACAGGCGGCGCGGAACGCGCTGGAGAATGCGGGCCTCACCGCTGCGGATGTGGATTACATCCTCTGCTCCACGGTGCAGGCGGACACGGTCACACCGTCGCTGGCCTGCCTGCTGCAAAAGGAGATCGGCGCAAGCTGCCCGGCGGTGGACATCAACGGCGCCTGCTCCGGCTTCGTCTACGCGCTGGATCTGGCCGACGCCTATCTGAAGGCCGGAAAGGCGAAGCGCATGCTGGTGGTGTGCGCTGAGAGCATGAGCCGCATCGCCAATTGGACCGATCGCTCCACCTGCGTGCTGTTTGGCGACGGTGCGGGTGCGGTGGTGCTCGACGGTGGCGAAGCCCGCTTCCGCGCGAACCTCACCAGCGATGGAAACGCCACGCCGCTCTATTTCAACGTGCACTCGGGCAACAGCCCCTTCATCGAGCACGGCGAGGAGATGCAGGGCCTCTACATGGACGGCCCGGAGATCTACAAGTTCGCCGTGTCCCACGCCTTTTCTGGCCTCAAGGAGGTCGCGGAGGACGAGGACGTGGCCATCGACGAGATCGACCACTTCCTGCTGCACCAGGCCAACAAGCGCATCATTGACGCGGTGCGCACACGCCTCAAGCAGCCGGAGGAGAAGTTCCCGACGAACGTCGCGGTGCGGGGCAATACCTCCTCCGCCAGCATTCCGATTCTGCTGGACGAGGAGAACCGCAAGGGCCGCTTCCACAGGGGCGATCTGCTGGCCATGAGCGCCTTTGGCGCGGGCCTGACCACCGGCGCATGCATACTTGAATGGACCAGGGAATAATTCCCTTCCAGATAAAACAAACAAAGCTGAGAATTTGAGGAGGAACCAATCATGACTTTTGAAACCATCGCAGCCAAGCTGGCCGACTATAAGGGAATCGACGTTGCCACCATCACCATGGACTCCACCTTCGAAGATCTGGCTCTGGACTCCCTGGACGTTGCAGATCTCGTGATGCAGATCGAGGACGAGATGGGCATCAGCATCGAGCTGGATCCCGAGGTCAAGGACATGAAGGCGCTGGTTGCCAAGATTGACGAGGCGAAGGCATGATCCATACCGATATCTGTGATCGGCTCGGCATCGAGTATCCGATCTTTCAGGGCGGCATGGCCTGGGTGAGCGAGCACAAGCTGGCTGCGGCGGTCTCCAATGCGGGCGGTTTGGGCATCATCTCCGCGATGAACGCGCCCGGCGAGTACCTGCGACAGGAGATTCGCGCTTGCCGTGAGCTGACGGACAAGCCCTTCGGCGTGAACGTCATGCTGATGAGCCCCCACGCAGCCGAGGTCGCCAAGGTCCTGCTGGAGGAAAAGGTTCCGGTCGTGACCACCGGTGCCGGTCTGCCCGGCATTTACATGAAGGAATGGGTTCCCGCGGGCATCAAGGTGGTTCCCGTGGTTCCCTCCACGGCCATCGCCAAGCGCGTTGCGCGCGAGGGTGCGACGGCGGTCATCGCCGAGGGCTGCGAATCCGGCGGACACGTGGGCGAGCTGACCACCATGACCCTGGTCCCCCAGGTCGTGGACGCGGTGGACATCCCCGTGCTGGCCGCAGGCGGCATCGCCGACGGCCGCGGCGTGGCTGCAGCGTTCATGCTGGGCGCGCAGGGCGTGCAGGTGGGCACCCGCTTCCTCGTCGCCGAGGAGTGCCAGGTGCACCCCAACTACAAGCAGAAGATTCTCGCGGCGCGCGACATCGACACCGTCGTCACCGGTAAGCGCCTGGGTCATCCAGTGCGCTGCATGAAGAACCCCTTCTCCCGCGACATGGGTGCGATGGAGTACGACTCCACGCGAACCAACGAGGAGATCGAGAAGTTCGGCGCCGGTGCGCTGCGCAAGGCCGCCGTCGAGGGCGATATGGAGCGCGGCACCATCATGGCCGGCCAGATCGCCGCAATCGTCAAGAAGGAGCAGCCTGCTGCGGAGATCATCCGCGAGATGTTCGCCGAGGCGGAGAAGCTGCTGTCGGAGGGAACCAAATGGGTTCGGTAGCATTTGTATTTGCGGGCCAGGGCGCGCAGGTTCCAGGCATGGGCAAGGAGCTCTACGAGCAGTCGAAGGCTGCCCGGGAGGTCTTTGACCGCCTGGAGGCCATTCGCCCCGGCACGCTGGAGATGTGCTTCAATGGAAGCGCAGAGGATCTTGCAAAGACCATCAACACCCAGCCCTGCCTGTTTGCCGTGGACAGCGCCTGCGCTGCTGCGGCGGTGGAGGCTGGCGTGCAGCCGAATTGCTGCGCGGGCTTCTCGCTGGGCGAGGTCGCCGCGGTGGGCTTCGCAGGAGCCATGTCCCTGGAGGACGCGTTCCGCTTCGTGGTTCGCCGCGGCGAGTCCATGCAGCGCTGTTCGGAGAAGGTCAGTGGCGCGATGGGCGCTGTGCTGCGCCTGACGCCGGAGCAGGTGGAGGAGATCTGCCGGGAATTCCCGAATCAGGCCTATTCGGTCAACTACAACTGCCCGGGACAGACCGTGGTCGCCTGCGCAGCGGAGATTTTCGATGCCCTGACCGAGAAGGTCACGGCGGCGCGCGGGCGCATGATGCGCCTGAAGGTGGGTGGCGCCTTCCACACGCCCTGGATGAGCGACGCTTCTGCGGAACTGGCAGAATATCTGAAAAACCGTCCGCTCAGCGCGACGGCGATTCCACTCTACGCAAACCTGAACGCGCAGCCCTACGGCGAAAACAGTGCGGAGCTGCTGACGAAACAGATCTGCAATCCGGTGCGCTGGCAGCAGACCATCGAAAACATGATCGCTGCGGGCGTGGATACCTTCGTCGAGCTGGGCGCGGGCAAGACCCTCTCGGGTCTGATTCGCAAGACCAGCGCAGCTGTGCGCGTATTCAACGTGGAAAAACCGGAGGACATCGAAAAGCTGAGGGAGGGAATCGTCCATGAAGGGTAAGATTGCTCTGGTTACAGGCGGCTCCCGAGGGATCGGCCGCGCCATCGCGCTGAAGCTCGCCGAGGCGGGTTGCGATGTGGCGGTGCTCTACGCGGGCCGCAGGGACGCTGCGGAGGAGACCGTTCAGCAGCTTCAGGGACTGGGCGTGCGCGCGATCTGCGTGCAGTGCGACGTCTCGGACGAAAACCAGGCCGCTGCAGCCTTCAAGCAGGTCAGCGACGAGCTGGGCCTTCCGGACATCCTGGTCAACAACGCCGGCATCGTGCGCGACTGCCTGGCCATGCGCATGAGCGCCGAGAACTTCCGCGCGGTGCTGGACACGAACCTCACTGGCGCGTTCAACATGATCCACGCCTGTCTGCCGGGCTTTTTGCGCCGCAGATCGGGCCGCATCATCAACATCTCCTCGGTATCGGGCATGATGGGCAATCCCGGTCAGGCCAACTACGCTTCCAGCAAGGCGGGCCTCATCGGACTGACCAAGACCATCGCCCGGGAGGTCGCTTCCCGTGGCATTACCGTAAACGCCGTCGCACCGGGCTTCATCGAGACGGACATGACCCGCTCTATGAACGAGGCCGCACTGAACGCGGGCGTAAAGCAGGTTCCCATGGGCCGCATGGGCCGTCCCGAGGACGTCGCCAATGCCGTGCGCTTCCTGGCAAGCGACGAGGCGAGCTACATCACCGGCTGCGTCCTGAAGGTGGACGGCGGCATGTATATATAAGAAGCGTTTTCTTCTGTGCAACGTACGGATCGAATTGCTTCATCAGGAGGTACTATGAACAGAGTTGTCATTACCGGCATGGGCGCGATTTCGCCCATCGGCTGCGAACTTGAATCGGTCTTTGAGAGCCTGAAAAACGGCGTCTGTGGCATCGGCAAGATCACCCGCTTCGACCCTTCGGACACGAAGATCAGCGTGGCTGCCGAGGTCAAGGATTTCAAGCCTGAGGATCACGGAATCGCCCGCGGCGACGCGCGGCGCATGGATCTCTTCACCCAGTACGCCATGGCGGCCGCCATTCAGGCGGTTGCGGACAGCGGCATCGAGGGCAAGGTGGATCCGGAGCGCCTGGGCGTGTACGTGGGCAGCGGCATCGGCGGCATCAGCACCATCCTTACGGAGTGCGACAAGCTCTTTAAGCGCGGCCCGTCCCGCATTTCGCCGCTGTTCGTGCCGATGATGATTTCCAACATCGCCGCAGGCAATATTGCCATCCGCTTCGGCTGCAAGGGCCCGAGCCTTCCGGTGGTGACAGCCTGCGCCACCTCCACCAACACCATCGGCGAGGCCTATCGCGCGATCCATCATGGCTACGCCGACGCAATCATCGCGGGCGGCAGCGAGGCCTCCATCAACGCGCTGGCGGTGGGCGGCTTTGCCAACTGCAAGGCGCTGACCGAGTCCGACGATCCCGATGCGGCGTCCCTGCCCTTCGACAAGCGTCGCGGCGGCTTCGTCATGGGCGAGGGCGCGGGCATCGTGGTGCTGGAGGAGTACGAGCATGCACTTCAGCGCGGCGCGCACATCTACGCCGAGCTGGCAGGCTACGGCAATACCTGCGACGCGTTCCACATCACTGCGCCGGCATCCGACGGCGAGGGCGGTGCGCGCGCGATCCGCATGGCCTATGAGGAGATGAACTGCACCGAGGGCACGCTGTACATCAACGCCCACGGCACCGGCACCCACCTGAACGACTCCATCGAGACCATGGCCATCAAGAAGGCGCTGGGCGAGGAGCGTGCGCGCGGCGCCCTGATCAGTTCCACCAAGTCCATGACCGGCCACATGCTGGGCGCGGCGGGCGCCATCGAGTGCATCGCCTGCGCGCTGAGCCTGTCTCGGGGCGTGATCTTCCCGACGATCCACCTCCAGGAGCCGGATCCGGAGTGCGACCTGAACTACGTGCCCAACGAGGCCTTGGAGGTTCAGGCGGACGCGGCGCTGTCCGTTTCCCTCGGCTTCGGCGGACATAATGCGGTCATCGCGCTGCGGAGGTGCGTATGAACATCAAGCAGATCCGGGAACTGGCCCAGATCGTTCGCGAGAACGGCCTGAGCGCGCTGGAAATCAGCGAAAACGACAGCAAGATCCGCATCGAGTGCGCGCGCGGGGAGGTCGTCGTGGCCGCCCCCGCGCCCGCTACGGTTCCGGCGGTGCAAGCGCCTGCTCCGGTCGTCCGCGAGGAGGCTGCGGTGGACTTCAACCGCGTGCACGAGATCAAGAGCCCGATGGTGGGTGTGTTTTACGCATCGCCCTCGCCCGACGCCAAGCCCTTCGTGGAGATCGGCAGCAGAGTCAAGAAGGGCGACGTGGTCTGCATCATCGAAGCCATGAAGCTGATGAACGAGCTGACCGCCGATCAGGACGGCGAGGTCGTGGACATCTGCGTGAACAACGGCGATGTGGTGGAGTATGGCCAGCCGCTGTTCAAGCTCTGTTAGGAGAGAAATAGCAATGAATCGTGAAGAGATCATGCAGATTCTGCCGCACCGCGGCAGCATGCTGCTGTTGGATGAAGCCTGGCTCGGCGAGGACGGCGCGGCCTACGGCAGGTATCGCGCGCGCGGCGACGAGTGGTTCTTCGACGGACACTTCCCCGGAAATCCGGTGATGCCCGGCGTGGTGCAGTGTGAAATCGTCGCGCAGACGAGCTGCATGCTGTTCCAGGAGGCGCTTAAGGACAAGATTGCCCTGTACGCGGGCATCGACAAGGTTCGCTTCCGCCGCATGGTGCGCCCGGGTGAGACTCTGGAGCTGCGGTCGGAGCTGATCCGCCAGAAGCTCAATCTGCTGGTGGTTCGCGGCGAGGCGCGCGTGGACGGCGAGTTGTGTATGTCCGGCGAATTGTCCTTCATTCTCACGCAGCAGTGATGCGCGCAGGCGTTGACCTGCGATGTTCGAGCGACAGGAGGCTTGTATTTGTTTCCAAAGATTCTGATTGCCAACCGTGGAGAGATTGCGGTGCGCGTGATTCGCGCCTGCAAGGAGATGGGCATTTCCACGGTGGCGGTTTTTTCTGAAGCGGACCGCACTGCGCTGCACGTCGCCCTGGCGGACGAGAGTGTGTGCATCGGTTCCGCGCCCGCATCGGGCAGTTATCTGAATATGCCGGCGGTGCTTTCAGCAGCAATCGTCACCGGAGCGCAGGCCATCCATCCCGGCTACGGTCTGTTATCAGAGAATCCGCGCTTTGCCGAGCTGTGCGAGCGCTGCAAGATCAAGTTCATCGGCCCCTCGGCGGAGATCATCCGCAAGATGGGCGACAAGGACGAGGCCCGGCGCACCATGCGCGAGGCCGGCGTGCCCGTGGTTCCGGGCTGCGACCTGGTGGAGAGCGTGGAGCAGCTGCATTCTGAAGCGCAGCGCATCGGCTATCCGCTTTTGATCAAGGCGCGCTCCGGCGGCGGCGGGCGCGGCATTCGCCGCGTGGATGCTGAGGAAGAGCTTGAAAACGCCTATCTGTCCGCAAGGGCCGAGGCGGAGAGCGCCTTTGGCGACGGCGAAGTTTACATGGAAAAGCTGCTGCTGAACGTCAAGCACATCGAGGTGCAGCTGCTCTGCGACGCGTACGGCAACGTGATCACCCTGGGCGAGCGCGAGTGCTCCATGCAGCGCCTGCATCAGAAGCTGATCGAGGAGAGCCCGTCTCCGGCAGTCGACGTAAAGCTGCGTGAAAAAATGCTGGACGCCGCCGTGCGCGCGGCAAAGGCTGCGGGCTACGAGGGCGTGGGCACGGTGGAGTTTCTGCTGACTGAGGACAAGCAATTCTATTTCATGGAGATGAACACCCGGCTTCAGGTGGAGCATCCGGTGACGGAAATGGTGACCGGAATCGACCTGGTCAAGTGGCAGATCCGCGTGGCAGCAGGTCTGGAGATTCCCTTCAGGCAGGAGGATGTAACGCTTCACGGCCACGCCATCGAGTGCCGCATCAATGCCGAGAACCCGGCGGAGAACTTCCGCCCCTGCGCGGGCAAGGTGACGCTTTTGCACGTGCCGGGCGGCCCGATGGTGCGCTTCGACACGGCGCTCTATCAGGACTATGTGATTCCGCCCTTCTACGACTCCATGGTGGCCAAGCTCATCGTGCACGCGCCGACCCGCGCGGAGGCGATTCGCAAGATGCAGGCCGCGCTGTGCGAGATGGTCATCGAAGGCGTGGAGCACACCGGCTGGATGCAGTCCGATCTGATCGCTGAACGCGGCTTTCAGGACGGGACCTACACCACGGCGTATCTGGATGGGAGGTAAGCGATGCTGAATAAAGATCTGTTCCGCCGTCCGAACATCGAACTGGAGGATGCGGGCTTGAGCGCGCCCGATCAGCCGGAGAGTCCGAATGCGCTCTACGTCTCCTGCCCGAAGTGCAAGGCGATGTGCGCGGACGAGGACTTGCAGAGCAACGCCTCGGTCTGTCCGTCCTGCGGGCACCACTTCCGCATCGGCGCGCGCAGGCGCATCGAGCTGATTGCGGACGAGGGTAGCTTTGAGGAGCTTTGGAAGGATTTGCACGGCGAGGATCGCCTGCAATTCGAGGGCTATACTGCGAAGCTTGAACAGGCACGGGCACAATCGGGAGAGACCGAGGGCGTAATCACCGGGCTGTGCCGCATTGAAAACATCAAAACCTGCATCTTTTCCATGGAATCCGCCTTCATCATGGGCTCCATGGGCACTGCCGTGGGCGAAAAGATCACGCGGCTGTTCGAGCTTGCCCGCAGGGAGCATCTGCCGGTGATCGGCTTTTGCGTCTCCGGCGGCGCGCGCATGCAGGAGGGCGTGCTGTCGCTGATGCAGATGGCCAAGACCTCGGGCGCGGTCAAGCGCCATTCGGACGACGGCGGGCTGTACATCGCGGTGCTCACTGATCCCACCACCGGCGGCGTGATGGCGAGCTTTGCCATGGAGGGCGATGTGACCATCGCCGAGCCGGACGCGCTGATCGGCTTTGCTGGTCCCCGCGTCATCGAACAGACCATCCGTCAGAAGCTGAAGGAGGGCTTCCAGCGCTCCGAATTCCTGCTGGAGAAGGGCTTCGTGGACATGATCTGCGACCGCAGGGAGATGAAAGCACGCATCGCGGAGCTTCTGCGGTTGCACGGAAGGGAGGCGGAGGCATGAAGGCATACGCGTGTGTGCTGGCTGCGCGCAGTGCGGGCCGTGCAACGGCCAGGGCCTACATCGATGCGATGACCGACGTCTTTGTGGAGATGCACGGCGACCGCCGCTTCGGCGACGACAGCGCCGTGATTGCTGGCATCGGCAGCCTGTGCGGCATGAGCGTGACCATCATCGGCGTCGAAAAGGGCACCGACACCGCCGACAAACTCAAACACAACTTCGGCTCCGCCAATCCCGAGGGATATCGCAAGGCGCTGCGCCAGATCAAGCTGGCGGAGAAGTTCCACCGGCCGATCCTCTGTCTGGTGGACACCTCCGGCGCATTCTGCGGCATCGGCGCGGAGGAGCGCGGACAGGGACAGGCCATCGCTGAGAACATGTCCGAGCTGATGACCGTGCGCACGCCCGTGCTCAGCATCATCATCGGCGAGGGTGGCAGCGGCGGCGCGCTGGCGCTGGCGGTTGCCGACGAGGTCTGGATGCTGGAGGATGCTTACTATTCCGTCATCTCACCGGAGGGCGCGGCGAGCATCCTGTGGAAGGATGCGAACCACGCAAGGGAGGCCGCGGAGAGCCTGCGGCTGACTGCGGAGGATCTCTACGAGTTCGGTGTGATCGAAAGGATCATTCCTTCGGTTCAGGAGGGCGGCGTGGACATGTCCCACCTGAAGGAGGAGATCGCCGGAACCTTCCGCCGCAGCGCCGCGCTGGACGCGGACGAGCTTCTGGAGCGGCGGTATCAAAAGTTTCGCAAGATCGGGGGTGGATGCCAATGATCGCCATTGTAACCGACAGCACTGCCTATCTCACCCATGAAGAGGCGGTGGCACTGGGCGTCGTTGTGGTGCCCATGAGCTACTCCTTTTCCGACAATCAGAGCTTCAACGAGGGCTGCATTGAGGCGGACACCCACGCCGAGCAGGAGGTCGCGGAGCACATCGACACCGTGCATACCTCCCAGGCTTCGCTGAACGGCTTCATCAATACCTTCAAGCGCCTGAAGAATGCCGGCTACGAGATTCTCTGTCTCACCATCTCCTCGCGCCTGAGCGGCACCTACGCCAACGCCGTGCTGGCGGCGAAGGAGGTGGGGAAGCAGCGCATCGAAATCGTGGACTCCCTGAGTACCTGCTCCGGCCTGTATCTGCTGATTCGCGAGGCGCGCATGCGCATCCGCAGCGGTGCCAAGCTGGCAGCCGTAGCGAAAGAGATTGCAAAGCTGCGCGAGCGCGTGCGCATCTGCTTCTCCGTGGACGATATGGCGCCCCTGCGCCGCAGCGGCCGCCTGGGCAGCGTGCGCATGTCGGTCTCCACGATGCTCAACATCAAGCCCATCCTGGAGATCCGCGACGGCGCGGTGGTCTCGGCGGGACTGGCGCGCGGACGGCTGGATCAGGCCAATAAGCTGTGCAACTTCTGCAAGGACGCAAAGGGCCTTGTGCTGGTGGATAACTTCCTCGGCGCGGAGGCTGCGGAGAAGCTGCCGATCAAGCTGGCGCGCGAGGATCGGGAGATCGAGCGCCGCCGGATTGGCCCGGTGCTCGGCGCGCACCTGGGACGCGGCTGCGTCGGCGTGGCCTACATCGCAGAGGAATAAATCGAACAATATACAGCGCCCTGCGGCCAATTCCGGTCGCAGGGCGCTGCGTTTTCAATGTAAGCCGAATAGGCGTTATAAATCCCCCAGTTCAACTGGGGGTAGAGAAAAACTGCTTTAGCAAAAGACATAGAGCCACATGGCCAATGTGGCTCCACTGGGAATAGCAAGCTATCGAATTTGTACAAGTATGAATAGAACGCAATTTGAATCCCTGGAAAAGGGATTTGCGAAGCTAAGAGTGTGGTTGATAATTATTTCGATGCCCTCTTTAGAGGGCTACCACAGGAGTTAAGCCCTTATAGGGCTTGGTCAAACCACCCGTTCAACGGGTGGTTATGACTTGGGAAAGCGTATGCCGAAGAAAGTGAGGGATGCCACTGCAGGGAAAGGGGAGCGCGTTCGAGCGGGTTGCGCGGTCGTGCGCATTGGAGGCAATCGGCAGACATTACGCGCACTTCTCCATTTAAAAAACCCCCGCATGCGGCGGGGATTTCGTTGGAAATATCGGGTGCTCATGGCGCTCAGGCCTGGGCAGCGGCTTCCTCGTGCTCGATGCGACGGGCGCGGTTGATGGCGCAAAGGATGCCCTTGATGGACGCCATGGAGATGTTGTGGTCCACGCCCACGCCGAAGATGTCGCGGCCCTGCTTGTCCCGCAGCTGGATGTAGGCCACAGCCTGGGAGTCGGAACCGGTGCTGATGGCGTGCTCCTTGTAGTCGATGAAGGCGTAGCGATCCATGCGCTCGCCGTGGATGGCGTTGAAGAAGGCGTCGATGGGGCCGTTGCCGTCGCCGGTGACCTCGAACACGGTGTCCTTGTGTTGGAGCTTGCCGTAAAAGTGGGAGTGGGCCACGCCGTCCACCACGTCGGCCTTGAGCTGGTTGCTGAGCAGGCGATAGGGGCCGTCCACCTGCAGATACTCCTTCTGGAACAGGCCGTAGATCACGTCGGGCTTCAGTTCCACGCCCTGGCGGTCGGATTCGTGCTGCACGATGGCGCCGAACTCCGCGTGCATGGCCTTGGGCATGTCAAAGCCAAACTTGTGGTTCATGATGAAGGCGGCGCCACCCTTGCCGGACTGGGAATTGATGCGCACCGGTTCGTAGCTGCGGCCCAGATCGCTGGGATTGATGGGCAGATAGGGCACCATCCACTTGTCTGTGCCGGTCTCCTCCATGTAGTTGAAGCCCTTGTTGATGGCGTCCTGATGGCTGCCGGAGAAGGCCGTGAACACCAGATCACCGGCGTAGGGCTGGCGCTCGGGCACGCTCATCTTGGTGCAGCGCTGGTACATGTCGATGACCCGGTCCATGCGGCTGAAGTCCAGCTCGGGATCGATGCCCTGGCTGAACATGTTCAGCGCCAGCGTGATCATATCCACGTTGCCGGTGCGCTCGCCGTTGCCGAACAGGCATGCCTCCACGCGCTCCGCACCCGCCAGCAGACCCATCTCCGTGGTGGCGATGCCGCAACCGCGGTCGTTGTGGGGGTGCAGGGAGATGATGGCGCGCTCACGGCCCGGAAGCTTGCGGATGAAGTATTCCAGCTCGTCGGCAAACTGATTGGGCATGCAGTTTTCCACGGTGGTGGGCAAGTTCAGAATCACGCGGTGCTCCGCGTCGGCATGCAGATGATCCAGCACCGCGGCGCAGATCTCCACGGCGGCGTCCATCTCCGTGCCCATGAAGGACTCGGGGCTGTACTCATAGCGCAGATCCATGCCCGAGGCGATCACCGGCTGGGCCATCTCGTAGATCAGATCCGCAGCGTCGGTGGCGATCTTCTTCACGCCTTCCACGTCCGTGCGGAACACCACCAGGCGCTGCAGCGTGGAGGTGGAGTTATAGAAGTGGAAGATCACGTGCTTCGCGCCCTGAATGGCCTCGAAGGTCTTTTTGATCAGATGGGGGCGCGCCTGCACCAGCACCTGAATGGTCACATCGTCGGGAATGTGGCCACCCTCGATCAGCTCGCGGCAGATGGCGTAGTCGGTGTCCGATGCGGACGGAAAACCGATTTCGACCTCCTTGACGCCGATCTCGTCCACCAGCATGTGGAACATCTCCAGCTTCTCCGTCATGTTCATGGGATCGATCAGCGCCTGGTTGCCGTCGCGCAGATCCACCGAGCACCACACGGGCGCCTTCGTGATCAGCCGGTCGGGCCAGGTGCGGTTCTCAATGGGCTGGGGAATAAAGGGGATGTACTTCTCAAAACCTTTCATTTATCTTTCCTCCGAAATTAGGTCATGGGCAAAAAAACGCCCCTGACCCATCGTGATGTGTCAGGGGCGTGTATTACGCGGTACCACCCTGCTTTGGCAGACGCTTGCGCAGACTCTGCCCTCTGCGGCCTCAGACAAGGCCCCGGCCCTTAACGCTGCCGCTGCGGACACGCTTACCGAAAATCTTTCGACGCGCCGGCTCCGGGAAGAGTTATGCATTCTGACGCATGTATCGGCTCGCAGCTACCGCCGACTCTCTTAAAAGCAGCGACAGAATCTTGTTTCCCCTCATCACCTGTATCACCAATTATAGTAATTGTGTGTGAAATTGTCAAGGGTTTTTCGAAGAACTTTCGGGAATCCGCATACAATTTTCTGTCCATTCGACCCAGCAAAGGGCGCGCGCAGTTTAAGTTTCACCGACTTTCTTGACATTCCCTTTATTGCGCCGTATAATGGCAGTATCAAATGGATATGCGTCGATGGGGAGAGTAGCCGCCTCCCAGGCGCAGTCGATGTCCTTCTGCGTGGAGCGCGCCAGCGAGGCCAC
>JAUNNK010000165.1 GCA_030537335.1 Clostridia bacterium
GCTCGCTACCCTTGGTGACCAGCAGCGTAAGATCGCCGTCCAGTATGAGGCTCACGCCGTCGGGCCGACCGCCCTCCACCGGCAGCGTGCCCTTGATCTTTGTGCCGCGCTGGGCCACCGGATAGAGCCGGTAGTTGGCGAAGCCGTAGTCGAACATCTTCCCGGCGAGGTCGAAGCGCTCTGTTCCGCTGGGCGCGCCCAGCACCACGGCGATCAAACGCATGTCGCCGCGTCGGGCCGTGGCGGCGATGCAGTACCCGGCCTCCTCGGTGGAGCCAGTTTTGCCGCCGTCGCAGCCGTCGTAGAGCCGGATCAGCTTGTTGGTGTTGGTCAGCTGGGTCACGCGGCCATCGCCGTGATCCACCTCGTCCAGCCAGACGCCGGAGTAGCGGAAATACAGCTCATGCCGGAGCATCGCCATGGTCATGCGCGCCACGTCCCGGGCGGTGGTGTGCTGGCCCTCGGCGGGCAGGCCCGTGCAGTTGACGAAGTGGGTGTGCGCCATGCCCAGCTCCGCCGCCCGGGCGTTCATCCGATCCACGCACAGCTCCTGGGAACCGTACATTAGCTCCGCCAGCGCCACCGATGCGTCATTGGCCGAGCCGACGATCATGCTCTTGAGTAGCACATCCACCGTCTGCACCTCGCCGGTGTCCAGCAGCACCTGGGAGCCGCCCATGCCCGAGGCCTTCTCCGAGATGGCCACACTCTGATCCACGGAGATGCGGCCCTGCTCGATGGCCTCCAGCGTCAGCAGGATCGTCATTACCTTGGTGACCGACGCCACCGCTCGGGGCGCATCGGCGTTCATCTCGAACAGAATCTGCCCGCTCTCCGGCTCCAGCAACAGCGCGGCGGCGCAGTTCAGGTTCATGGGCGGGGCCTCCAGCAGCGGCGCCTCGGACAATTCCGGAAGTCTGTCCGAGACCGAGGGCGCTCTTGTCGCATCCGGCTCCGGCGCGGCGTACAGGTCGAGCTCCGCTGCGTGGCCGCATCCCGCAGCCAGACACAGCAGCAGCACAAGCGCAAACATTCTCTTCACGGCGATTCCTCCCCAGGTTGCAGGCTGTTCTATCCTGTGCGCACTCCGGGGAAAATATGATGCCGGGGAGGTGGTTTTCCGGGGCGGGGTGTGATTGGGCCGTTTCATGCGGCGCGGTTGCGATCTTCCACGAAAAAAACCCGCGCAAATCTCTTCGCGCGGGTTCTGGTATCTCAGGCGGAGCTTACTTCTCCGGGAACACGATGACCTGGGCCAGATTGAGCATGTAGGCCTCGATCTCGTCATCGGAGAGGTAGTAGCTGTCGTCGCTGCCCTTATGGTAGGCGTTCACGCCGATGGAGTGGGAGTCGTCGGCGGCGATGTACATACTGATGTTCTGGTAGAAGGTGTTCGGCTCGGGTTCGGCTTCCTCCTCGGCGGCATCGTCCGTTGCGGGAGCCTCGGCTTCGGCAGTCTCGTCGGCTGCGGGAGTCTCAGTCTCGACAGTCTCGTCCGTCGTGGAAGCCTCGCCATCTTCGGCGGCCTCCTCCTCGACGTAGTCGGACATGGTGAAGCTGCAAATGTAGGCGGTGTGTCCGTCCACCTCGGTCTCAATGACATCGCTGATGGAATCCGCGAAGGGATTATAGTAGGAATACATGTAGTCGATCATGGAAGCGGGGGACACGACCGCGCCGGACACGGAGAAATACGTCATGGGGCTGCTCTCGTCCACGGGGGTGTAGCTGTTCGATCCGACGGGCGATTCGGTGGAGATGCTGGACTCGCGGGTGTAGCCGTCCAGATCGGTCACGCTGCCCAAGCGCACGTACTTGTCCTTGGTGCTGGCGGAGGCGAAGGTGATGATATCGTTGCTCTGCACGTCCTTAGCGGAGATGTAGGGATTGTAGAGAACGTTGAACAGCACCACCGCCAGAACGATCACGGCGACGATGACGATCAGCGCGATGATTTCCTTCTTCGTCAGGAAGGGCTTCTTCTTGACGTTCTTGCGATAGCCTTTGGATGCGGCGCTGGTTTTCTTTGCCATGGGGATTTCCGTCCTTTCAAAACAAATGATCCTTGCCTATTATAGCACAGTCAGGGGGATTTGGTACAGCATTTTTTTGCCTTTTCTACACCAAAATTTCTCATTTTGTGCGGAAATTTGGGGAAACTGGCGCATAGAGGGGGATGGAGGGCGTAGGTTTTGGAACCTCTGCGGAGAAAAGTGCTTTTGGGAAACAGGACTGCCACGGATTCTTGAATCCGTGGCAGCTGTTCTGCGGTCAGTCCGCGTAATGAATGATGGAATCGGGGATCAGATACTCGTCCGCGCCGCAGTCGGTGCAGGCGGTGAAGCCGTTGGCCAGCGCGTCGTCGCGCAGCACCAGCGTGTAGTCGCCGGTGAAGGCGGCGCATTCGTCCGAGGTGTGGCACAGGCCGCTCTCGTCCCGCCACAGGCAGTGCTCGCCCACCAGCTCCGGCAGCGGCGCGGCGCAGGTGTTGCAGCGCTTGTAGTTGCCCGCGCATTCCGCCAGGGTGTAGGGTTTGGCGTTGGTCATGTTCTTGCAGCTGGTGTGCATGTGATACCACTTGCCGTTGCTGGTGTGGTACACGGTGGCCTCCCCGGCGGCCTTGAGGGGCGTTGCGGGGGTCACGATGCGCGGCGTGGGCGCGGGCGTTGCTGTGGGTGTCGGACTCGGGGTGGGGGTTGCCGTGGGCGTGGGAGTCGGCGTTGCCGTGGGGGTGGGTGTGGGAGTCGCGGTGGGCTCCACGGTCGCCACGGGTTCGATTACGATCGGCTGATCTCCGGCGGCGATCTGCGCGAGGTAGCGGTCCGCGCCGCAGGCCTCGCAGCCCTCCAGACCCTCCTCGATGGCGCTTTCGGCGGCCATGAGATTCCACGCGCCCTCGAAGGCGGCGCATGCGTCGCTCAGGTGCGCGGCATTGTTTTCATCGGTCCAGACGATGTACTTCTCGTCCAGCAGGGCCTTGTCCGGGGTGTTGCACACGTTGCAGGCTTGCACGTTGCTGTCGGCGGTCTCGCCCAGGCTGTGTTCGTCCGCGCTCTTCATGGAGCCGCACTGGGTGGTCATGTGATAGTACTTGCCGCTGCCCTGGTTGTAGTAGACGATGGCTTCCGCAGCTGGCTTGACCTCGAATTCGGTGATTTCGGGGGTGGGCTCGGGCGTGGGACGGGCGGTGGGCAGCGCGCCCGCGTTCAGAACGCCGCTGCGCAGCAGCGTGCCTGCCGCCACAGCCTCACCGGAGCCGGTTTCGGGCGTGACTTCAGGAATGTAGATCGGAATGCTGGCATCGCCCTCGTTCACGCGCACCTCGACGGTGGGGCGCGGCGTGGGGGAGGCGGTTGGGCTGCCCGCAGGCGCGGCGCTGTCCTCCGGCGCGGGGCTTGCGGAGGCTTCGATTTCGGGGGTGGCGGTGGCGTCGGTCGAATCACCCGTCAGGCGCTCAATCAGTTCCTCCACGCTGGTCTTGGCACGCTGGGTCAGCACGATGCCGCTGTCGATGGCGTTGGCGATCTCCGGCTTGGCCTTCTCCCACAGCGCATCGCCCAGATTGCGCGCGTCCTCGTAGACCAGCTCCGCGCGGTCGGCAACCACGCCGGAGGCCTCCACCACCCAGTCGGCGGCGGTATCGAGGAAGCCATTCACCTTGTCCTGCACGGCGGTGTACTGGGGATTGCCGGTGTTCACGGTCAGCGCAAAGCCGATCAGGACGATGCAGGCCGCCAGGGTGACGATGCTGGTGAGCAGCTTGGTCAGCGCGCCCCAGCGCAGCCTGCGCCGCCACAGCAGCAGTAGGCCCACGGGCCAGACCGTGAGCAGCAGAAGCAGCGTGAGCAGCTTGTAGAAAAAGCCCGCGCGCCTGCGGCGGCGCTTCGGGGGGCGGTTGCCGCCATTGTTCCCGGCGGAGGGACCGTGGCCCGGGCGCTTTTCGGATCGCATCATGTAGTCGCGCCCGCGGGCGAAGCCGTGGAGGCGGGACGCCGGATCGAATGCCGTGGGTGTGGTAAGTACAGCCTGCATATCTGAAACACCTTTCAATATGTAAATCATCTGCCGCGAGGGCAAATTGAGCCTATTATGATTCTACTATATTATATCAGATGCTGTGCAAATACTCAAACGACAAGATTGTGACGAAACCTGCCCGCGCACCGCGCTTTCCCATGCGCATTGCCTAGCTTTGGTCTAGATTTGATGTGTTTTTGAAACTTAACGGAATTTATAGCAGGAATATAGGAAACAATCTAGAAATTATGAACTTGGGTTCCATTGGTTTTTTGCTATACATTTTGCAGTATGGAGGGAAAAATATGAATGTTGAACGCAATCTGCCCGTGGTTCGAGAGCGCAAGCTGGAGATCCTGAAGGGCGACCCGGAGCTTTGCGCTCAGCAGAAGAAGGCTGGAAAGCTCATCGCCAGAGAGCGCATCGGCCTGCTGCTGGACGCTGCAAGCTTTGTCGAGCTGGATGTTTTGAATTCCGAGGCCGGTGTTGTGACGGGCTACGGCCTGATTAACGGAAGCCCTGTCTATGTCTATGCCCAGGACTTCACCGTAAAGGGCGGCTCCGTCGGCGCGGATCACGCGCGCAAGGTGCTGAAGGTGATGAATCTGGCGGAAAAGACCGGCGCTCCGGTCGTCGCCATTCTGGACACCGCAGGCGCGCGCCTGGACGAGGGCATCGATGCGATGAACGCCTACGCGCTGATGGCCGGCAAGGCGAACGCGATCTCCGGCGTGGTGCCGCAGGTCGCGCTGGTGCTGGGCCCCTGCGGCGGCATCGCCTCTGTGATCGCCGGCATGAGCGACATCACCGTCATGAGCAAGAACGGCGCGCTGTTCGTCA
>JAUNNK010000024.1:0-12567 GCA_030537335.1 Clostridia bacterium
AGGATTCTTAAGGGCATCATGCCCTTAAGCGGGGTTTCAGGGGCAGCGCCCCTGACGTACCCCCTGTGTACAACCACCAGGCTTGTCCACCCGCAGTCCACGGGCACTGTTGATAAAGAAGGAGCCCAAAAGCGCTGCGGCACAGGCGTTTTGGGAGTTTATCCACAATATCCACAACTCTACTCCTACGACTACCTTAAATATTTATACTGTAATTCTTCAGCGAACAGGAGGCCAATCACATGCAGTTCACTTGCTCCACTTCAAAGCTGATCGAGGCGCTTCAGATTGCGACGAAGGCGCTGGCCAACCGCACGACCAACCAGATTCTGGAGGGCGTGCTGATCGAGACGGACATGGAGGAGCTGACGCTCACCTGCTCGGACGAGCGCATCACCATCATCACGCGCATTCCGGCGGACATCAGCGAGCCGGGTCGGGGCGTGGTTCCGGGCAAGCTGTTCAGCGAGATCGTGCGTCGACTTCCCGACGACACGGTGGACATCCGCATGGACAACCGCTTCGTATTCACCATCCGCAGCGCATCCTCCCGCACGAACATCTCCGGCCAGGACGCAGACCTGTTCCCGCGGCTCCCCAAAATGGACGACGAGCGGGAAATCTCCCTGCCTCAGGACATGCTGCGCGACATGATCCAAAAGACGGAGTTCGCCATCGCCCAGGACGACATGCGCGAGGTGCTCACCGGCTGCCTGCTGGAGATCGGCGGCGGCGACGTGACCATGGTCGCGCTGGATGGCTACCGGCTGGCGCTGCGCCGGGCGAAGTGCTCGGATGTTTTGGAGAGGTTCTCCGCGATCATCCCGGGCCGCGCGGTGGGCGACATCGGCAAGCTGCTCTCCGACGACGAGGAGGCCTTTGCTCAGCTGTCCTTCGGCGGCAATAAGCTGCACATCAAGCTGGAGAACACCGAGATCTACGTCATCCTCATTGAGGGCGAGTACGTGCAGTACAGGCAGATTCTGCCCAAGTCCTTCGCCACCCGCGTGGAGGTGGAGCTGGATCCCTTCCGCTGCTGCATCGACCGCGCCGCACTGATCGCCCGCGAGGGCAGCAACAATCTGATCATGCTGCGCATCGAGGGCGGCAGCATGGTGATCGAGGCCCACTCCCAGATCGGCGACGTGCGCGAGGAGCTGCCCACCCGCCAGGAGGGCGCGGACCTGAGCATCGCCTTCAACGTGAAGTACCTGACCGACGTGGTGCGCTTCATCGACGGCGACAGCATCGAGCTGAACCTGAATAACGCCGTCTCGCCCTGCATCGTGACTCCCGTGGGCGACAGCGACTACGTGCACCTGATCCTGCCGGTGCGCACCGGCGGCAGATGATGAATCGCGACACCATCAGCGCCATCGCCACCGCGCCCGGCGAGGGCGGCATCGCCATCGTGCGGGTCAGCGGCAGCGACGCGCGGCGCATCCTTGAGGCCTGCTTCCGTCCGGCCAAGGCCCGGGAGATCGCGTCCCACCGCATGATGTACGGCCATGCCGTGGATGCGGACGGCAATGATCTGGACGAGGTCATGGCGGTCTGGTATGCCGCGCCCAAGACCTACACCCGGGAGGACATGTTCGAGATCCAGTGCCACGGCGGCGGCGTGTGCGCGCGGCGGGTGCTGGAGCGGACGATCCAGGCGGGCGCGAGGGCCGCTATGCCGGGCGAATTCACCCGCAGGGCATTCCTGAACGGGCGCATCGATCTGAGCCGCGCAGAGGCCGTCATGAGCCTGATCGGCGCGAACTCCGAGGCGGCGGCGCGCGCGTCGCTGCGGCAGCTGGAGGGCGGCGTTTCGGGCTTTGTGCGCGGCGCTGCGGAGCAGCTGAAGGAGCAGATGGCGCTGATCGAGGCCTGCACCGACTTTCCCGACGAGGTGGAGGAAGCGGACGCGGCCCAGCGCGTGTGGGACGGCATCGAAAAGGTCATCGCAGCCATCGAGGAGAGGTGCGACGAGCGCGGCGCGAAGCTCATTCGCGAGGGTGCGAGTATCGTGCTGGCGGGGCGGCCCAACGTGGGCAAGTCCTCGCTGATGAACGCGCTGCTCAGGCAGGAGCGCGCCATCGTGACCAGCGTGCCGGGAACCACCCGGGACGTGCTCACCGAGCGCATCACGCTGGGCGGCGTCACAGCGGAGCTGTCCGACACGGCGGGCCAGCGCGACACCGACGACCCCGTGGAGAAAATCGGCGTGGAGCGCGCGCGTCGGGCCGTGGAGACGGCGGACGTGGTGCTGGTGGTGCTGGACGGCTCGCAAGAGCTGACGGACGAGGACGAAGCGCTGCTTGCGCAGGCGAAAAATGATCCGCGCTTCATCGTGTGCGTGAACAAGACCGACCTGCCCATGCAAATATCCGTGCCCGGTGCGCTGGAGATCAGCGCGGCGGAGGGCACGGGCCTAAACGAGCTGGTTCGCCGCATGGAGGCGCGGGTGCGTCTGGAGGGCGGCATGGAGGATCGCATGACCCAGCAGCGGCACATCGACTTGGCGCGGCGGGCGGTGGCGGCGCTGAAGCGGGCGGTGGAGGCCATTGACGCGGGGCTTGCGCTGGATATGGTCGAGATCGACCTGCGCGAGGCATTGGAGGCGCTGTCGGAGATCACCGGCGAGGATGCCTCCGAGGAGGTCATCGACCGGGTGTTTCAGAATTTCTGCGTGGGCAAGTGATTTTGCGGCGCGGATTTCGATAAGAATACTTCTGAAAGGAGAGGGATCACAGGATGCAGGAGCTGATTTCAAAGGTTGTAAAGGAGATTTCCGACACCTGTTGTCGGGAAGAGATTTTTCTTCGCGGGCCGAAGCGGCAGATGCCCCAGCGGGATCAGATCATCCTGCTGATCGAGGAGCTGCGCAAGGTGATGTTTCCGGGCTATTTCAGCGACGAGAGCGACGATTACTTCCTCGGCCATACGCTGAACCGCATCTGGAACATGCTCTACGCCCAGCTGAAGCTGGCCTTCTCCTACGGAAACCCGGACGCGGATGAAGTCAAGGCCCGCGCGCAGCAGGTGTGCGGGGAGTTCTTCGCGCAGATTCCCGAGATTCAGCGCATGCTGGTGAAGGACGTGGAGGCGGAGTTTGAGGGCGATCCGGCGGCGCAGAGCCGCGCGGAGGTGATCTTCAGCTATCCGGGCCTGTTCGCGATCTTCGTCTATCGCGTGGCCCACGAGCTGTACCAGAAAAAGGTCCCCTTCATTCCGCGCATCATGACGGAGTACGCCCACAGCTTGACCGGAATCGACATCAACGCCGGCGCGCAGATCGGCGAATATTTCTTTATCGACCACGGCACCGGCATCGTCATCGGCGAGACCACAGAAATCGGCGCGCACGTGAAACTCTATCAGGGCGTGACGCTGGGCGCGCTCTCCACTCGCAACGGGCAGATGCTCTCGGGCAAGAAGCGCCACCCCACCATCGAGGACAACGTGACGATCTACGCCAACGCCACCATCCTGGGCGGCGACACCGTGATCGGCGAGGGCGCGGTGATCGGCGGCAACACCTTCATCACCTGGCCGGTTCCAAAGAACGCCAGAATTACCCGGGATATGGTGCCGCCGAAGAACAATTGCGAGAAGTGAAATAGGGGGCGCCGCCCCCTATACCCCTGCTTAAGGGCATGATGCCCTTAAGAATCCCCATATAGCGACGCTACGCGCCGCTGAAAATTTAACGATTAGGCCTCCCTTTACACAAGGGAGGTGGCACGGCGCAGCCGTGTCGGAGGGATTGTCTGTCTGAATACATCGGAGCCACAGGGGAATAATTCCAAACTGCGGCGGGATGAGGGCATCCCGCCCTACGGACAAAAAACCCGCGATCAGCTCGTATGACTGATCGCGGGCATCCATTTTCGTATATACATTATTCCCCGATAACATTGATCTGGCAGCTCCGCATGGTCGTGAGCGCGGCCTGGTGGGACGCGGGGGTCACGCCCGCGCAGCAGCTCGCGTCCAGCGTCAGTTCCATCTCGGGATAGCTGGCCTTCACCAGCAGCGCGTTGCTCACCACGCAGATGTCGGTGCACAGGCCGACGAACTCCGCTGTGAAGTCCTCGCCGCCTGCCAGCCTTCCCACCACCTGCGGAAGCTCCACCGAGCCGAAGGTGGGCTTTTCGATGCGGGTGCATCTCTTTCCCGCCAGCGCGGCCTCCACCCGGTCATTGAGCTGCCAGCCGGGGGTTCCCTTGATGCAGTGGGGCACGGGCAGCTTTCTGCCCTCGGCGGTCTGCATGTAATTTTCCCCGTGGGTATCGTAGGTGACGATGATCTCGCCGTCAAAGGCCTCGATCTTGCGCGCCACGTTCTCCACGATGGCCTGGGCCTCATTTGTGCCCAGCGCGCCGTCCACGAAATCCTTCTGCATGTCCACGACGATCAAAAATTTTTTCATATGTCTTGTCCTCCGGTCTTAGCTTGCCTGTTCCTCCGATGCGGGTGGATTGCGGTGCACGGTGAAGCTGAACGCGCTGCCCACGCCCTTTTCGCTCTCCACCCAGATCTGCTCGTCCATGCGGTTCAGCAGTTCCTTGGCGATGGAGAGGCCAAGTCCGCTGCCCTTGCCGCTGTGGGCCTTGTCCACCTTGTAGAAGCGGTCGAACACGTAGGGCAGATCCTCCTCTGAGATGCCGATGCCGGTGTCCCGCACGGTGATGGTGACCTTCTCCTCATCCCAACCCACATGGACGTTCACGCTGCCGGCCTCGGTGTACTTGATGGCGTTGTCCAGCAGGATGATGAACATCTGCTCCACACGGTCGGCGTTGGCCCACACGCTGGGACAATTGGACAGGTCGCTCTCGATGTTCAATTGCAGACCGTGCTCCTCCGCGATAGAGTTGTAGCGGTCGCACACGTCGTAGATCAGATCGTCCAGCTGCATGCGTCTCTTTTCGATGGCCACGCCGCCGCTCTGCAGGCGGGACAGCTCCAGCTGGTCGTTGATGAGCCTGGACAGGCGCATGACCTCCCGCAAGATGATGTCGTAGTAGCGCATGCGGTCCTCTTCCTTGGTGACCATGCCCTCCTTCAGCGGCTCCACCAGCGCGCGAACGGCGGTCAGCGGCGTGCGCAGCTCGTGGGAGACGTTGGACACGTACTCGCGCCGGGTGCGCTCCAGGCGTTCCATCTGGGTGACGTCGCTGAACAGGCCCACCGCGCCGGCGGTTGCGCCGATCTCGTCCACGATGGGCGTGATCGTCATGCGCAGGGTCATCTCCCGGTGGTTGAAGGTGCGGGTCACGGCCTCGCCGCTCTTGATCACCGCGTCGAAGTCCTCCCACACGGACTTGTCCGGCACGTACTTCATGCGCGCGTCCGGCAGGCCCACGGAGACCTTCTTCTGCTCGAACATGCCCTCGATGGCGGGGTTGATGTGGGTGATCTGGCCCTGCGCGTCGATGGCGATGATGCCCTCCGACAGGCCGTTGAGCATGTGCTTTAAGCGGTTGCGCTCCACGATGAGCATGTACATGTTGCGGCTGAGCTGGTAGGACAGGTTGTTGAGCGCCTCGGCCAGCTCGCCCATCTCGCCGGGCATGTCCTCGTCGGCGTGGGCGTCGAAGTCGCCGCCGGACACCTTCACGGCCACGTCCCGCAGGGAAGAAATCTGCTGAACGCTCTTCATCAGAAGAACCTTGCTCAGCGGCCACGCGGCGGCGCAGGCCGCGATGAAGCCGGTCAGCAGGCCGATGAGCGAAGCAAAGCGCCCTGCGCCGAGCCGGTCGGCCAGGTGAAAGATGGGGGAACCCACCAGCACCGCAACCAGGAATTCCAAGGCGGTAAAGAGCACAGCGCGCTGGATCAGCACGCTGTGACTGTTTTTCTTGCGGGAAGCAGCCTTCGGTTCATCCACAACGCTTACGGACGGACGGCTCCCCGGAAGAGAGCGAAAGCGCTTCATTATGCATTGACCTCAAAGCGGTAGCCCACGCCGTACACCGTCTTGAGCGCCCACGGAACGTTTTCCTGGGGCAGCTTCTGGCGGATGCGCTTGATGTGCGCGTCCACGGTGCGGGTGTCTCCGAAGTAATCGTAGCCCCATACGCGGGAGAGGATCTGTTCGCGGCTGAACACCTGGCCCACGTTGGAGCACAGCATGTGCAGGATCTCGACCTCCTTGGGCGTGCAGGGAATCACCTTGCCGGCGGCCTTTACCTGATAGTTCTCCAGGCTGATCTCCAGCTGCGGCAGGCGGATGATGGAGGAATCCTCGTCGCCGGTCTTTTCGCTGAAGCGCCTAAGCACCGCCTTGATGCGGGCCAGCACCTCGCGCGGGGAGAAGGGCTTGACGATGTAGTCGTCCGCACCCAGCTCCAGGCCCAGGATGCGGTCGATCTCCTCGCCCTTGGCGGTGAGCATGATGATGGGCATGGAGCTGTTCTGACGAATCTGGCGGCACACGTCCAGGCCGGAGACTTTAGGCATCATCAGATCCAGTACCATCAGATCGGGATGGAGGCTCTCGAACAATTCGAGCGCCTGCTGGCCGTCATACGCGCTCTGGTGCTCATAGCCCTCGCTGCCCAGATACAGGCCCAGCGACTCGTGAACCACCGGATCGTCGTCTGCGATCAGAATAAGAGGATACATTGACATGAAACCACCCCAATTTTCACATTTGTACATTTATTATATACATGAAACGGAACATATGCAACCTTTCTCGCAAGAAGCCTAATTTTCTTCAAATTCGACAGAACTTCGCCCGGATTTTCCCGGCATATTTTCACCCGCCTGCGCGAAGAATATTTGCGAAATTCAAGGACGGAGGCGATTTGAAGGATGAATCCCACGCAGAAGCTCTTGCAGGCCATCGCGGAGAACGGGCACACGGGCGTGAACGCCTGCGACCAGCTGCTCAATCGCACGGCGGACGCGGAGCTGCGCAATGAGCTGGTGCTGGAGCGCCAGCACTACTTTGACGCCATGCGCGACGCGGAGAACCTGCTTCTGATGCAGGGAATCACACCCCGGCGGCCCGGACCGGCGGCGCAGATGGGGCTGTGGATGGGCATGCAGATCAAC
This sequence comes from Clostridia bacterium, assembly GCA_030537335.1. Classification (GTDB taxonomy): domain Bacteria; phylum Bacillota; class Clostridia; order Christensenellales; family Aristaeellaceae; genus SFTH01. Next base: position 7,051 of record JAUNNK010000024.1, read on the forward strand.
ACCATCGCGGACCGCTCGGCCTCGCACATCGCGGACATCGTGATCCAAGGGGCCACCATGGGCGTGGTGGAGCTGACCAAGGCGCGTAATTCCAACCCGGACGCGGACGCGCAGGCCCAGGGCATTGCGTCGTTCCTGATTACGAAGCAGCAGGAGGCCATCGACCGGCTGAAGCGCTTTCTGGCGGAAAAGACCCCGGCAAAGCAGGGCGCACAGAAGGATTGATAACCAAATCCTTCGGAACTTTTAACGGCAAACCGAAAGAATTTCCGGTTTCGCCGCTTTTTCTTAATTGGATCGATCCAAAGGAATGCTATAATCCTCCCATAAAAAATGCCATATGGCGAGGGAGAGCGATGCGTCTTGCAAGGCAAACAACTTTGGCTGCAACCGGACTACTTCGAGGGCTTCAAGTGCAAGTGTGGCGCTTGCCGCAACTGCTGCTGCACCGGCTGGGACATCGCTGTGGGGATGGAAGAGTACTTCCGCCTGATCGGTATGGAGTGCCCGGAGGAGATTCACCGCCGGCTGGAGTGCGCGTTCCGGGTGCCGAGCGAGCCGTCGCCCGAGCGCTTCCGCCTGATTTCGCCCAACTGGCTGGGAGAATGCCCAATGCACGACGCGGACGGGCTGTGCATGATTCAGCGCGACCTGGGCGAAGCGGCCCTGCCGGAGATCTGCCGCATGTACCCGCGCTGCCTGAAGAAGGAGGGCAGTCTCTACGAGGCGCTGTGCTCCAACAGCTGCGAGGCGGTGGTGGAGCTGCTGATGCGGCCGGAGCAGTTGAGGTTTTCCTTTGTGGAGATGGACGCGAAAACGGAGATTGAGGCCCGGGCCGACGACGGCATGCTGAACCTGGGCAGAATGGCGCTGGAGCTCCTTCAGGAGGACGCTGGTTCGCTGAATGCGCGCATCGGAAAGATTTGCGGCGCGATCGCGGGCGATATGGGCTATGTGCCGGAGAAAGCGTCGCTTGCGGAGGGTCTGCGGACGCTCACGGAGGCGCTTAATGTGCTTTCGGAGGGTTCGGAGGCGCTCAGGCGCTTTGCAGCGGAGACAATTGCGCGCTACGGCGCGGAGAATCCCGACGCGACGGAAAATTTTTCCGCGGATGTGCGCCGGTTTGAGGAGAGATTTCCCGGGTGGATGCGCTGGTATGAGAACATCCTGGCCAACCACCTGGTTTACATGAACCTGCCCTGGGTGGACGAGCGCTTGAAGCCGGAGCAGGCGCGGTCGGGCCTGTGCATGACCTACGCCGCCATGCGGGCGATGGGCGCGGCCTATACCTGGGAGAAAAGCAGCCGCGACGATCTGGCCGACGCGCTGGCGGGCCTGTTCCGCCTGGTGGAGCACAGTCCCTTCTATTACAATGCGTTCGTGCTGGTGAAGGAGCCGGCATGCCTGCTGGCACTGTGAATATAGGAAGGAATTGTCTCAAAACGAAATATTGTAGGGCGGGGCGCCTTCACCCCGCCGCATAGCAATTGTGGAGCTGTCTCAAAACGGGGAGAATGTTTTTAGACAGCTCCTTTTTCAGTGGAAGAAGTATTCTTCACAGGAATGCACAGGAAATGTCCTTGAAAGCGAAGTGGGCTTCTGTTATACTAGTAAAAGGAGTTTTATTGTCAAATTTACTCAGTCAGGAGTTTGAATATATGCCCAGTCGTGAAAAGAGAGCGATGCGCAGGAGGCGCGGATACGGCGTGCTGTCTGCGCTGATCGTCATTTTGATGCTGGTTGCGGCGGCGCTGGTGGTGATCCTGGTCAACGGCGGCGCGCAGCCGGACGCGCAGGGCGGCAATGTGGCGATCCGGCCCGACGCTACAGATTTCGTGGATTCACGGAGCGCGACCCCCGAGCCGCTGGTGCTGGGCGCGGATTTGCAGACCGCGACCGCGCAGGTTTCCCAGGAGAGCGCGGAGCCTTTGGACACCGGTGACACGGAGCCTGTCGCAGAACCCGAGCCCACTGCGGCGCAATCCACCGACAACCGCCTGATTCCCGAGGTGCTGCCGGGCGACTACTTCCTGCCCATCTTCGACCGGGCGCTGCGCACCCCGGACGACGAAATGATGATCGCCATCACCGTGGACGACTGCAACGATCCCGAGGTGCTCTCGCAGATCGTGGGGATCGCCCAGCGGTACGACGCGAAGCTGACGCTGTTTCCCACCGGCGAGGCGCTGATGACTGAGGGCATGGGCGAGGGCTTCCGCACCTGCGTGCTGCGCTACGGCTACGAGCTGGAGAACCACAGCTACAGCCACAAGAAGGAATACCAGCTCTCCAACGGCGAACTGGCGCTGCAATTGTGGAAGCAGAGCATCGCGGCCAGCTATGTGGTGGGCAAGGATTACGAGCAGCACTTCTACCGCCCGTATTACGACAACAGCAAGTACGACCAGCGCACCCACTTCTTCATCAACAAGCTGGGCTATGCGGGCGTGGCCAGCTACACCTACTCCTACAAGGGCATGACCGCCGAGCAGCTGATCGACACGCTGGAGAACGGCAACATCTATCAGTTCGACATGACGGAGAAGTCCATGGAGGTCTTCGAGACCTTCATACAGGAGGCCAGCCGTAAGGGCTACAAGCTGGTGACCATGAACAAGCTGTTCGGCCTGAATGAGGACGTGGTGGGCGACAAGCTGACCATTGATCAGCAGACCCTGCCCACGATGGACGACTACGTGTCCACCTACTACGATCTCAAGCTGAACTATCGCACCAACGCGGTCTACTCCCTTCAGGCGCGGCTGGCGGAGCTGGGCTATCTCACCGATGAGGCCGCCAAGCCCGACGGCCTGTACGGCGCGAACACCAGCATCGCCGTGAGCGCCTTCCAGGCCAAGATCGGCGAGGCCGCCACCGGTAACGCCAGCGTGAACACCCAGGAGAGATTGTTTGCGCTGAACGCCCCGTTGGCAGGCTAGGCGGCGTGCCGCCACAGGCGGGATGAGGGCATCCCCCTATGGAACAGGGCAAATCTGAGTGGTAATTCTCCAAACCAGAAGTAAGAAATCTGACCCATTCGTGATGGGTCAGATTTCGTGCTTTCAGTAGACCTATGAATAGGAAAGAGCCGCAGAATCCCTGCCCCATTCTTGCCGGGGCAGGGATTCGTTCGATATCAACACGGCAGTATGTGGGCGCGGCGCCACGCCGCCCATTCTTGCCGGGGCAGGGATTCGTTCGATATCAACACGGCAGTATGTGGCTGCGGCGCCTCGCCGCTTACATGTCCGAGATGCAGTCGATGTTCTTGACGATGTATTCCGCGCCGCTGACGATGGTGAGCGCCACGGCGATGTACATCAGCACATTGGCCAGCACCACGCCGAAGTGGCCCAGCAGGGGCGCGCCCGCCACGGGCACCAGCAGCATCAGCGCGACGGTGGAGGACATCTGGAACACGGTCTTGAGCTTTCCCAGCTTGCCCGCGGCGATGACCTTGCCGCCGCCAGCCGCCACCAGGCGGAAGCCGGAGATGATGAATTCGCGGGCCAGCATCACGATGCACACCCAGGAGGGCATGCGTCCGGAGTCCACCAGCACAATGAGCGCCGACATCACCAGCAGCTTGTCGGCGATGGGATCGGCAAACTTGCCGAAGTTCGTGACCAGATGGCGCGCGCGGGCAATCTTGCCGTCCAGCGTGTCGGTAAAGCAGGCCAGAATGTAGATCAGCAGCGCCACATACTGCGCCCACTGCTGCTGCATCAGCGCAAAGATCACGAATACCGGAATCATCAGGATGCGCAGCATCGTAAGTTTGTTGGGAAGATTCATAATCTGTCCTCCTTTGGATTTACAGAACCTCGGCGGTGAGATCATAGGCGTCCGCAGAAACGATGCGCGCCTGAATGTAGCTGCCGGGGATCAATTCGCGCTCGGTGACCAGGTGGATGCAGCCGTCGGACTCCGGGGCCTCGCGGATGGAGCGCCCGTACCAGCCGTCCTCGTCGCGGCCCTCCACCAGCACCTCGCAGGTCTCGCCGATGCGCTGCTCCAGCAGCTCCATGGAGATCGACTGCTGCAGCATCATCAGCTGATCCAGGCGCTCGATCTTCACGTCCTCGTCGATCTGGTTGGGCATGACCGCGGCCTTCGTGCCCTCCTCGGGGGAGTAGGTGAACGCGCCCAGGCGGTCAAAGCGCGCGTCCTTCACAAATTGCAGCAGCTCCTCGAACTGCGCATCGGTTTCGCCGGGGAAGCCCACGATCATCGTGGTGCGCAGCGTCAGTCCCCGCTTCTTGCACTCCGCGATGCGGCTCTTGATCCAGTCCGCGCTTCCGCGACGGTTCATCGCCTTCAAAATGGGATCGTTGATGTGCTGCAGCGGCAGATCCAGATAGGGCGCGACCTTCGGATTGTTCGCGATCTCGTCCAGCAGCCGGTCCTCCGTGCTGTCCGGGTAGCAGTAGAGCACGCGCACCCAGTGCACGCCCTCGATCTCGCTCACCGCGCGCATCAGCTCCGGTAGCATGAAGTGCCTGTCGCCAAAGTCGCAGCCGTAGCGGCTGGTGTCCTGGGCGATCAGCGTGATCTCCGTCACACCCTCGCTGGCCAGGCGGCGGCACTCGGAAACGATGTCGTCAAAGGGCCGGGAGGCGTAGTTGCCGCGGATCAGCGGAATCGCACAGTAGGTGCAGCGGTTGTTGCAGCCGTCCGAAATCTTCACGTAGGCCGAGTAGGGCGCGCTGGTCAGCACGCGGCCGCTGTTGAAGAAGCGCTCGCCGTCGTTCATGTAGATCGGGCGCTTGCCGGCCATGGCCTCGTCCAGCATGTCGTACAGGCGCGCGTAGTCCGCCACGCCCATGAAGCCGTCCACCTCCGGCATCTCCGAGGCCAGCGCATCCGCGTAGCGCTGGGCCAGACAGCCCGTGACGAACAGCTTTTTCAGCCTGCCGGTCTTTTTGTACTCCGCCATCTCAAAGATGGCGTCGATGGACTCCTGCTTGGCCGACTCGATGAAGCCGCAGGTGTTGACGAAGATGATCTCCGCCTGGGCAGGATCGTTGACGATCTCATAGCCACGGTCGCGCAGCATGCCCAGCATGTTCTCCGAATCCACCAGATTCTTCGCGCAGCCCAGGGAAACCATGCCCACGGTGGGGCGGGTGTTGCTATTCATAATGCAATTTCCTTCCAGATCATGACTGTTTTTCTGTTAATACATCCATTTTAGCATGGAAGTGTAAACCTATTATTTAGAAAGGAAAGATATGCCCTAGAAAATTCACCATAGACGCATGTTCAGAAGCAATACATCTCATTTTCGTTTTCATTATATATTATTTCAGGGCGCACAATGTGCGCCCTATATGAGGGTTCTTAGGGGAATCATTCCCCTACAGCAGTCGCGTCTCCGCAGGAGCCGCGACCAGCCCGGATGCAAATCAAGGATTTGCACCGGCGCTGCCGAAACCTGCGCGTAAGCGCTACGGGGGCGGTGCGTTAAAGCAGGGGGTCTGGGGGACCGAGTCCCCCAGAGTCACTCCTCGTCCTCGA
>JAUNNK010000024.1:12577-28275 GCA_030537335.1 Clostridia bacterium
GCCGGCGCGCGCCCCCCCCGCGGCGGGGCCGGGTGGTGTGGGGGGGGGGGGGGGGGGGGGGGGCCCCCCCCCCCCCCCCCCCGAGTCACTCCTCGTCCTCGAACATCGCAAGGAACTCCTCGCGGGTGATGAGCACGTTGCGGGGTTTGGAGCCGTCAGCTTCGGAGATGATGCCGCGCTTTTCCATCTCATCGATGAGCCGTCCGGCGCGGGCGTAGCCCACGCGCATGCGGCGCTGGAGCATGGAAGTGGAGGCCTGACCCATATCGACGACGATCTCCACGGCCTCGGGCAGGCGCGGGTCGTACTCGTCGGCGACCTCCTCGCGCTCGGCGTCGCTGCGGACGGAGTTTTCGATCTTCTCTACCACGTCCTCGTCGTAGGTGGTCTCGCTGCGGTCCTTGATGTAGGACACCACAGCGTGCACCTCCTCGTCGCTGACCCACGCGCCCTGCACGCGCAGCGGCTTGTTGATGCCGGAGGGAACAAAGAGCATGTCGCCGTTGCCCAGCAGCTTCTCCGCGCCGCCATGGTCGATCATGGTGCGGCTGTCCACCTGGGAGGCCACGGAGAAGGCGATGCGGGTGGGGATGTTGGCCTTGATGATGCCGGTGATGACGTTGACGGACGGGCGCTGGGTGGCGATGACCAGATGCATGCCCGCTGCGCGGGCCAGCTGCGCCAGGCGGCAGATGCTGTCCTCCACCTCGCCGGGGCAAACCATCATCAGGTCAGCCAGCTCGTCGATGACGATCACCATCTGCGGCATGATCTTCTCGCCGGGCTGCAGCTTCTTGTTGTAGCCCTTGATGTCGCGCACGTCGCGCTCGGCAAACTTCTTGTAGCGCATGCCCATCTCCGCCACCGCCCAGTCCAGCGCCGACGCGGCCTTCTTGGGGTCGGTCACCACCGGGGCGATGAGGTGGGGGATGTCGTTGTAGATGGACAGCTCCACCACCTTCGGGTCGATCAGGATCATGCGCACTTCCTCCGGGGTGGCGCGGTAGAGGATGGATGTAATGATAGAGTTGATGCACACCGACTTACCGGAGCCGGTCTGACCGGCGATCAGCACGTGGGGCATCTTCGCGATGTCCGCCACGATGTACCGCCCGGAGTTGTCCTTGCCCAGGCCCACCGCGATCTTCGACGGGTGGCGCTTGGCCTCAGGGCACTCCAGCACGTCGCGCAGGCGCACCATCTCCACCTTGTCGTTGGGGATCTCCACGCCCACCGCCGCCTTGCCGGGGATGGGCGCCTCGATGCGCACCGACATGGCCGCCAGGTTCAGCGCGATGTCGTCCGACAGCGAGGTGATGCGGCTCACCTTCACGCCCGGCGCGGGCTGCAGCTCGAAGCGCGTGACCGCAGGGCCGTGGGCGATGCCCACCAGCCGCGTGTCGATGCCGAAGGAGTTCAGCGTCTCGATCAGCATGTCCGCCTTCTCCATGTCCGCTTCCTTGTGTGCCTGGGTTACCTTCTGCTGATCGCCCTGCTCCAGGAGGTCGATGGGCGGGTAATCGTAGATCTCCTCCTCGTCCTCCGGCTCCGGTACCGGAACGCGGCGGAACTTCGTGGGCTTGACGGTGGTGTGGGGCACGTCGAAGGGCGCTTCGTCGTCCTCTTCAGGTTCCGGCTCGGGCACAATGTCCTCCACCGTCAGCGGCTGCACGCCCTCCACCACGCGCTTCGGCTTCACCTTTGTCGATGCGGAGCTGCACGGCTTGAAGCCCTCCGGCTCCTTCTCCTCCTGCTTCACAGTGAAGAAGTCCGGCACGTCTGTGTCAGGAATATCCTCCACTGGGCTTTCAGAGGCCCTTTCAGGCTGGGGCTTGGAGGCGTTCTGGCGCAGCTTGCGCAGCGGCTTGGGAATCTCGATGTCGGACGGCTGCTCCTCGATGGGGTTCGCCGGGGCTGCCTCCGGGTCAATGGTCTCCTTGTACAGCTTGCGCTTCGGCGCGCTGCGCTTGGGCTTTGGAGCCTCCGGCTGCGGCTGGTTTTCGTCAATTACGATGTAATCCCGCTCCGGATCGGAGACCTTCCGCGTGGGCCGGGTCTGCACGCGCTCCTGCGGGGGACGCTCCGGGCGCGGACGGTTCGACTGCGCGCGATTCTCTGGCTGCGGACGCGGACTGCGGCGCTCCGGCGGGGGAGTCCTGCGGGGCGCGGGCTGGTCGAACTCATCATACTCGAACATACGTTCTACATTTTTCTCGTTGCGGCGCTGTTCCACGTAGTGCTGGCCCTCCTCGCTGCGCTGACGGAGCCATCGATAGCAGCGCTGGGCGCGACCGTTGACCACCAGGCAGAGGACAGAAACCAGAACGAGGGCGATGAGGCCGCCCCACTCGCCCAGGTAGGTGTAGAGGGGATAGGCCAGCAGCGCGCCGATGGCGCCGCCACCGCCGCCGTGCTGATAGGACTTGCTGACGAAGTTGGCAAAGCTGGTGATGCTCATCCGCGCGAATACGGCCTGTGCGGAGAAGAGCTGCACTGCGGCGAAGGCGCAGAGGAAGAGCAGCACGTTGGTGATGGTGGTGACGATGCGGATTCGCTTTCCGGCGACGGAGAACACCAGTAGCACGCCGATCCATGCGAGGAACAGGGCGATCAGCACGCTGACACTGCCGCCGAAGCCCAGGATCACATCGCGGATTTTTCCCATGGCGGTGCCGGCGGTGGGCGCGACCAGGCTGAGGTAGCCCGTCAGCAGGGCAAGGCCAAAGCAGACAACGGCGGCGATGATCTTGCCGGGCGCGCTGCCGCGCTCCGTTCGTTCCTCGTAAACGCTCTGATTCTTTGAATTTGACATGGTTCCTCCGGTTCAGTTTGATTTGGATGATTTCGATATCTTTTGAGCAAAAAGAGCCGCAGAGCGGCTCTGGTTTGCGAATTACAGCGGCTGTGCCGCAGGTCAGCCGACCAGTCTGGTCATCAGACCGGCGACATTCAAAAAGTCCATCTGCGAAACGAAGGAGTACAGCGTGGATGTGGCCAGCAGCTCCTGCATCATCTCGGGAGCGAACAGCGACACCACCGGCGGGACGATGCACAGCAGCAGCACCGCCACCACCAGCGAGCGAGCCACGCCGCACAGGCCGCCCAGCAGCCAGTCGAACATGCGGAACACAGGGAAGCGGATCACGTGGTCCAGCAGATTGATGACCAGCATGACCACTGCGTAAATCAGCACGAAGGCCAGAAGGAAGGCAAGCACGTTGAACACCGACTGCCAGATCGTCTGATCCAGATAGTCCGACAGCGTGGTGATGTTCAGGTTGGCGAAGGCCTGGTTGCGGATGTTCGCCTCGAAGGCCTTGGCGACCAGGCTGATCTTCTCTCCCACCGTAGCCACGGCCTCCTGTATGGCGGCCTCTCCGCCGGAGACGACCTCCGAGACGGTCAGCGCCGCCTGCGCCTTGCTGGCGAAGAAGGACTCCGGCTCGAGGTACTGACTCAGCACCGCCATCAGCGTGGTGTTGGACAGCGCCAGATTGGCGATGCGCTCGTACACCATCTGTGCGCCGAACCAGGAGCCGACAAAGCCGACCACCGAGAGTCCCGACGCGATGAATCCCTTGTGCATGCCCGATAAGAGTCCGTAGACGAGCACTGCGAGGATCAGAATGTCAACAATATTCATATTCCAACATCCTCCTGACAATGAATCTGTATTTCCAGAATTCCCCGTTTCTACTGTTTTTATGCCGGAAGATTTACTCCAGATCGACCAGGCAGATCGCGCCGCCGCTGCGCAGCACCGCCACGCCGTCGCGGGTCACACCATAGACCTCGTCAATGTTCATCCCCAGCTGATAGGCCCGGGGCGAGACCTCGTCGGTGCGCATGATCATCAGATGACCGTCCGCCGAGAAGCCGTAGATCGTGTTGCCCGAGGCCAGCACCCTGCGACAGCCGAAGGGGAAGCGCACCACCCGATCCAGGTTCGAGCGCACGATGCGCACGTCCTGAATGTCGCTCTCACCCTTGCACTGGGCGTCGTTGACAAAGACCATCAGCGGGTCGTTGGAGGAGGCGTCCGCGTCGGTCAGATACCAGCCGTACACCAGCTTGCGCAGGCTGGGATCCTCCACGCCGGCGTAGTCGTACACCTTGTAGTACACGTCGCCGACCACGCACACCCGCGAGGACTGGAACAGCACGGCGTAGGCCAGCTGCTCGGTGTCGCTGATCGAGCCGACGATCTCCTTGCCGGGGCGGTAGGTCTGTATGTTGCAGGTGGGAACGGTTCCGTTGGTGTCGCACACCATCACCCAGAGCAGGGAGCCGTCTGAGAAGAAGCCGTAATCCACGGCGAGCACGTTGTCCAGGACGATCTGGTTGATCTGTTTGCCGCCGTTTTCCATCAGAACGATGGTGCTGTTGCCTTCCTCGCCGATCAGTATGGCCGTGTACTTGTCACCAATGTGCGCGCCGAGCACGTTCTGCGCCATGGTGCCGTTGTAGGTGGTGGAGCCGCTCTTGCCGTCGATGAGCGTCACGGTGTTGCCCACCCACGCGGCCACGCCGTAGTCGGTGGCCTCAAAGCCGGCGTTTGCGCCCACGATGTACGACCACTTCACCTTTCCGGCGGAATCGATGGCCGAGACGGTGCTTCCGTCGTAGTAGACGAAGCCGCCGGCCGTGGTCTGAAGGTCCTGTATATTGGCGATGCTGAGCGACTGGCTGTGGCCGAGCGTGCTGCCGGAGAAGATGCTCCTGCCGACAGACGCAATGCCGTAGGACAGCGCGCAGCAGATTGCCAGAATCAGCAGCACGATCGTCCATGGACGCCTGGCGGAGCGTCTTTTGTCCATGGAGTCCTCCGATCATATTTCAAAAATTGTCCCTTGTATACCGATACCATTCCTATTATAATAAAACAAGCGTTGTGTTGCAACGTTGAACCTGTGACAAAACGGGGAGAAAAACCGACAATTGGCAGCGGAAATTCATTTTTCAAGCACATTTCCGGCCAGAATGTTTCACGTGAAACAGGAGAGCCATGAAGCAGACGCAGAAGCGCAAGCCGAAGAAAAAAGTGAATCAGAAAAACGGCTGCGGCCGCAGGCGCATCGCGCTGGCCGCGGTTTTGCTTGTCGCAATCCTCTTGGGAGGACTGTTCGGCTGGATGGCGCTGCAGGCGCGCGTCACCCACGTGCGCAAGGCGGTGGTCTACCTTGATGATCTGCCATCCGCATTGGACGGAACCACGCTGCTGTACGTCTCCGACCTGAACATCCGGGGAGATGGCGACGCGGGGCGCACGCAGCGCCTGATGAACAAGCTCTCCGAGCTTGCACCCGACGTGCTGCTGCTGGGCGGCGACTACTGCGGCGGCAGGATTCTGGATGGAAATCCCAATGCGGATGCGGAAGGTCAGGCGGCAGCGCTCGACTTTCTGCGGAGCCTGAGCAGCTTTCGTGCGCCGCTGGGCAAGTATGCCGTGGCGGGGGAGCAGGACAGCGCGCTGACTGGTCTAAAGGAGGCCATGTCCGACGGTGGAGTTACGCTGCTGGACGACGGCTGCGCCACCATCGGGAAGGACGGCGCGCAGCTGGTGCTGGCCGGACTGAGCGACATATCCGAAAAGCACACGCCCTACTCCGAGATCGGCGGCTACTTCGACGGCAGCGAGTGCGTGATCGCGCTGACCCACAACCCGTCGGGCTACATCGGCGTTCGCGTGGCGGAAGCGCGCTCGGGCGGAGCCTGGGCCGACCTGGTGCTGGCGGGCCACACGCTGGGCGGACAGATCAAGGCCTTCGGGCGCACGATCTACACCCTGCCCGAAGCGGAGGCGAGATGTCTGGGCGGCTGGTACTACGCGGGAGATCTTCCCATGCTGGTGAGTCAGGGCGTCGGATGCAGCGGCTTGCAGCTGCGGCTGGGAACCACCAGCGAGGTGTGGCTGCTCACGCTGCGCCGCCCGGAGAAGCTGGAGTTGCCGGACTTCCGTTAGAAACACGACAACTACATTTGATCTCGGAAGATGTTTCACGTGAAACAGTTCGCATCGTGTCGAAGCGCCCACCAAGGCCGGTTGTTCCACGAAAATCAGGTCGAAGCGCGTCGATGTTCCACGTGAAACAATTCCTGGAATGAAGCCAAAGGGAACGGAGTAAATATATATGAAGGAATTTGTCTGTCGGCTGTGCCCCCGAAACTGCGGCGCGCTGCGGGGAGAGACGGGCAGGGGCCGCTGCGGCATGGGCGCAGCGCCAAGAATCGCCCGCGCCGCGCCCCATTACGACGAGGAGCCAGTCATCTCCGGCACGCGGGGCGCGGGTACGGTGTTCTTTTCCGGCTGCAGTCTGCAATGCTGCTTCTGCCAGAACTACGCGCTGTCGCACGAGGGCTTCGGAAAGACCGTGAGCGTGGAGCGCCTGCGCGAGATCTACTTTGAATTGATCGATCAGGGCGTGCACAACATCGATCTGGTCAATCCCACCCACTTTGCAAACGCCGTCTACGAGTCTTTGGAGGGAGGACTTCCGGTGCCGGTGGTGTGGAACAGCGGTGGCTATGAGAAGGTGGAGACGCTGAAGCGCTTCGAGGGTCGCGTGCAGGTGTATCTGCCCGATCTCAAGTACATCCGAGCGGATTCCGCCCGGAAGTACTCCGGCGCGGCGGACTACTTTGAATATGCCGCCCCCGCCATCAAGGAGATGCTGCGGCAGACCGGCCCGGTGGAGCTGGACGAGGACGGCGTGATCCGCCGGGGAACCATCATCCGACACCTGATCCTGCCGGGCTGCGCGGAGGAATCGGTGCAGATTCTGGACTACATCCACGACGAGCTGCCCGGGGCGTGGGTGAGCCTGATGGCACAGTACCTGCCCTTCGGCGACGCGGCGGGAGTGGACGAGCTGGGTCGAAGGCTGACGCAGGAGGAATACGACCGGGTGGCCGATCACCTGCTGGAGATTGGCATGGAGGATGGCTTTATTCAGGAACTCTCGTCGTCGGACGAGAAATACATCCCGAAATTTGATCTGTCGGGCGTGTGAGCGCCCGCTTACAAAGGAGAACGCTTTTAACGATGGAACTTCGCTTTTCACCGCTGTTCAGCGGCTCGAGCGGCAACGCAATCTACGTGGGCTGCGGCGATACCCACCTGCTGGTGGACGCGGGGCTGTCCGGCACGCGCATCGCAAACGAATTGGCGCGCATCGGCGTGCATCCCGGCAATTTGACCGCCATTCTGACCACCCACGAGCACGTGGATCACGTGCGCGGCGTGGGCATCCTGTCCCGCAAGTACAACCTGCCCGTCTACGCTACGGAGGGCACCTGGGCGGGCATGGCGGACAAGGTGGGATCGGTGGAGTCCAGGAACCGCTGCATCCTCACACCGGAGCAGGATTTCTACATCGGCGAGATGAACGTCACGCCCTTCTCCACGCCCCACGACGCGAATCAGCCCGTGGGCCTGAGCTTTTCCTGCCACGGCGCGCGCTTTTCCATCGCCACCGACCTGGGCTGCATCAAAAAGGGCTGGTTCAAGTACGTCTGCGGCTCGGACGCGGTGCTGCTGGAGTCCAATTACGACCCGGACATGCTCCAGGCTGGCTCCTACCCCTATGCGCTGAAGCACCGGATCCTGTCCAACCGGGGCCACCTGTGCAATGAGGACGCGGGAAGGTGCGCGGCGGAGCTGGTGAAGGGCGGCGCGCGGCACATCATCCTGGGCCACCTGAGCAAGGAGAACAACTTCCCGGAGCTGGCGCGGCGCTGCACCGAGGACGCGCTGCGGGCGAATGGCATCGTGCCGGGCGAGGACGTGCGGCTGGACGTGGCGAACCGCGACGGCGTGACCGGCATCTTCGGAATTTCCTGCGGCTTCAGCCGCTGAACGGGGGAGAGAGATGAATCGACGATTGATGCGGCCCACGGCTGCGCTGTTTCCGCTGGCGGGCCTGATCGCGGTCGCGATGGGCGGCGGCGCGCTGGTTGGACGGCTGATGCTGTTCTATTATGCGCTGCAAGTGTGCACATTGTGCGCGGTGGACTGCTTTCGAAACGGCGCAGCCCGTGAATCCGGCGTGCGCAGGGCCGACCGGCGCTTCGGAGGTGGAATCGTTCAGCTGGCGCTGGGAATCGCGCTGCTGCTGGCGGCAATGCTGCTGTGTCCGGAGTTGAAGCCGCATTTCAGCGCCGGATTGTTCGCGGCGGCGGGCTGCGTGACGCTGGAACAGCTCTTTGAGGAGCGCATGTATGCCCTCGGGCGGCGCGTGGACGGAGTGGTGCTCAGCACAATTGCGAACCTGCTGCTGGTTGTGGGCCTACTGCTGGATGGCACTGGGGGCGTGGAACTTGCGCTGCCGGTGGCTCTGGAATGTCCCTTCACGCTGGGCGGCGCGGCGCTGGGCGCGCTGATCGCGCTTGGAACGGCTTATCTGGTGGAACCGGCCCATGGATTCTCATTCAAGCCGGTGAATCTGGCGCTGTTTCCTCGGGCTTACGTGCAGACGCTGCTCTATCCGGCGGCGGCGCTGGCAATCTGCGCTGTCCTGCCGGAAAATATGCGGAAAGGGTTCGTCGAACTGGAAGCCCTGCTCTACGGCCTGATCCTCTGGCGGCTGGCGCGCACCACGTGCCGCCGAACGGACGAGGAAGCGCGCCCGCTGAACCTGCTGCTGGTGGTGCTGGCGGCGATTCCCGCAGCGACCGGCGCGGTTTATCCGGAGTTGATCCTCTGCGGCCTGCCGCTGCTCTCCTTCGCGGCGGCCGCTGTGCTGGCGACGCTCTGCGCGGGTGTGGTGTTCTGCGCGCCTGCGTGGAGATTCTGGCTGGGCTTTGCGCTACTGCTGGCTGCGGACGCAATCGTCGCATTGCAGCCGCTGCCGGAGATGTGGAACATGGCCGCTGGCTGCGCATGCTGCCTCATCGCGGTGGTTCTGAACCTCCACAAGGCCTTCCTGCGCAAAGCCAAGCGACCGGAGCCGCGATTCTGAGAAGTTAAACGAAAAAACCGACGCGAACGCGCCGGTTTTTTTCGTCGGCGGATGGCATGCGCACCGATGAAATTCCGTTGGGAGAAGGAAGGAGAATGTTAAACTTTATCACTTTACTATCTTACTATATCACATTTTGGGCCAAAAGTCAAGTCTTGTATTTCCTTTTATGAGGGTGTATTGAATATACAGGAGGTGTTTATATGGATGGAATCGGAATGACCGCGCGGGTGAGCGCCTTCGCGCGGGCAATGCATGCCCGCAATCGCGACCACGTACACTTTGACCCGCTGGCCGGGCGGCTGCTGACGCAGCAGGAGATGCAGGATATCGCAGCGAGCATGTCGCAGGGTATCGGCTTCTTCCATCCGGGGTTTCAAGGCACGCCGGAGGAAGCGCTGCGCTGGATCGTGGATCACCAGCTCGCGCCGTCGCCGCTGGGAAGGGCGGCGTTTACGGAGTCGGCGCTAGAGCAATCCGGCGCGCAGCAGTACCTGATCCTCGCGGCAGGGCTGGACAGCTTCGGTCTGCGTCAGCCGGATTGGGCGCGGGGCATGGAGATCTTCGAGCTGGATCTGCCGGGGCCGTCCCGGGACAAACGGGCGCGCGTTGCGGCAGCGGGGCTGGTTCCCCTGGAGAACCTGCACCTCCTCGAGGGCGACCTCGCGGATGCAGCTTGGCCGGATGCGCTGCGGGCGCACCCGGCCTTCGATCCGGGGCGGATCAGCTTTTGCAGCCTGCTAGGCATCATCTACTATCTGAAGCAGGATGATTTTCGCGTGCTGCTGCGACAGCTTGCGAAGGTACTGCCCGCAGGCAGCCGCATCGCCATGGATTATCCCGCCCGGAATCCCTCAGCGCAGTTTGACCGACAGTCTGCGCTGGCACGGGGCGCGGGCGAGGCCATGCAGGCGGCGTATACCTGGCAGGAGATGGAAAATCTGCTGCAAGGGGCGGGCTTTCGGGTCGAACGGGACCTGAATCCCGCTGAGATCACCGAAACCTATTTCGCTCCCTATAACCGGCGCAACCCCGATCAGCCCATTTACGCTGCCGAGAACGTGAATTACTGCCTGGCGGAGCGCATCTGAGAGGTATTCGGCGGGGTGAGGGCACCCCGCCCTACGGGGATGGGCAGACTTACGGGCTTGTGGGAGCTGTGGTGTGTCAATCCCTCCGTCACGGCTGCGCCGTGCCACCTCCCTTTACACAAGGGAGGCTTGGGAACGGCGGGGTGAGGGCACCCCGCCCTGCGGTTGTGCGGAGAGAGCCTAGCAGCAATTATCCAAAAACCAGACGTAAGAAATCAAGTCCATTCTTGCCGGACTTGATTTCGGGGTTACAGATACAGAATCATACGGAAAGAAAAATAGCACCTCTGCTCCTTGAATCAATGGGGGCAGAGGTGCGTTCGCATAAACCGCGAAGCGTTGTGCCAGCGGCGGCTCGCCGATTAGCACACGCCCTGGGCCATCATCGCATCGGCGACCTTCAGGAAGCCAGCCACATTGGCGGCCTTCTCATAGTTGTTGCCGAAGCCGTATTCCTTGGCAGCGCTGTCCACATTGCGGAAGATGCCGGTCATAATCTGCTGCAGCTTTGCGTCGACCTCCTCGAAGGTCCAGCTGTAGCGCATGGAGTTCTGGCTCATCTCCAGGGCGGAGGTGGCCACGCCGCCGGCATTGGCAGCCTTCGCGGGGCCAAAGAGCAGACCAGCGTTGACGAAGGCGTCGATGGCATCCATGGTGGAGGGCATGTTTGCGCCCTCGGAGACGCAGAAGCAGCCGTTGGCGATCAGCTTCTGAGCGGACTCCAGGCTGATCTCGTTCTGGGTGGCGCAGGGCAGCGCGATGTCGCACTTGATGCCCCAGATGCCGCTGCAGCCCTCGGTGTAGGTGGCGTTGGGATGGTTCTCGGCGTAGACCTTGATGCGCGCGCGATCCACTTCCTTGATCTTCTTGATGGCGGCAAGATCGATGCCGTCGGGATCGTAGATGTAGCCGTTGGAGTCGGACATGGCGACGACCTTTCCGCCCAGCTGGGTGGCCTTTTCGCAGGCGTAGATGGCCACGTTGCCGGAGCCGGAGACCACGACGGTCTGACCCTTGAAGCTCTTGCCGTTGGCCTTGAGCATCTCCTCGGTGAAGTAGCACAGGCCGTAGCCGGTGGCTTCCTTGCGGGCGAGGCTGCCGCCGTAGGACAGGCCCTTGCCGGTGAGCACGCCGTGATACTGGGCGGTCAGGCGCTTGTACTGGCCGTAGAGATAGCCGATCTCGCGTCCGCCAACGCCGATGTCGCCAGCAGGAACGTCGCAATCCGGGCCGATGTGGCGGAACAGCTCGGTCATGAAGCTCTGGCAGAAGCGCATGACCTCCATGTCGCTCTTGCCCTTGGGATCGAAGTCGCTGCCGCCCTTGCCGCCGCCGATGGGCAGGCCGGTGAGGGAGTTCTTCAGCGTCTGCTCGAAGGCCAGGAACTTTACGGTATCCTCAGTGACGGAGGGATGCAGGCGCAGACCGCCCTTGTACGGGCCGATGGCGCTGTTGGACTGCACGCGGTAGCCGCGGTTGACGTGAACCTCGCCCTTGTCGTCCACCCACGGCACGCGGAACTTGATCACGCGCTCCGGCTCGACGAACAGCTCCAGCACGCCCATTTTGACGTACTCGGGATGGGCCTCGACCACGGGCTCGATGGATTCCAGTACGCTGCGAACGGTAATCAGAAACTGCTTGTCGTTGGGATTGCGCTTTTCCACGGTGTTCATCAGTTCCTGAAGATATGCATTCTGAATGCTCATTCACATTCCTCCCCATTGAGTAAAAGTATATTTGGAATTTGCTTTTCAAGTATACTCCTATTTTTTACGCTTGTCCATAGCCGTGTGTGTTATTATTTTGCGACAAATCAGGGGATGAAACTGCAATTTCAACAAAAAGAATGTTAAAGCATGTGCAGGATTGCACTTTTTGACGGCGCATCTTGCAGTTTACTGCAAAAATAATTTCGATTGACCGGAATTGCGGCGCGGATTTTTGCTTGCAATGCGGCGTGGATGCGGTTATACTGTATAGAGCAACGACAGGAGGACGCACATGAACAAGATCTACATTCCCGAGGGCTATCGCGCGCCGCTGAGCGTGTACGACATGCAGGTGGCCATTGAATTCATCAAGCACAACTTTCAGAAGGAGCTGGCCTACGCGCTGAACCTGCGCCGGGTGTCCGCGCCGCTGTTCGTCAAGGAGTCCTCCGGTCTGAACGACAACCTCAACGGCTACGAGCGCCCGGTCTCCTTCGATGTGCCCGCCGTGGGCGAGGAGGGCCAGGTGGTGCACTCGCTGGCCAAGTGGAAGCGCTTCGCCCTGAAGAAGTACGACTTCCGCGTGGGCAAGGGCATCTATACTGATATGAACGCCATCCGCAGGGACGAGTCGCTGGACAACCTGCACTCCGTCTATGTGGATCAGTGGGACTGGGAGAAGGTCATTCGCCGGGAGGATCGCACGCTGGATACGCTGAAAAGCGTCGCCGGGGAGATCGTGCAGTGCATCTGCGACGTGAGCGAGCGCTTGGGCCGCGAATACTCCAGCATCCACGTCAAGCTCAACCGCGACATGGCCGCCATCACCACGCAGGAGCTGGAGGACATGTTCCCCGATATCCCCGATTCCTCCCAGCGCGAGAGCGCCTATCTGGAAAAGACGAAGACCGCGCTCATCATGCAGATCGGCGGCAAGCTGAAGTCCGGCAAGCCCCACGACGGCCGCGCGCCTGACTACGATGACTGGGCATTGAACGGCGATATCCTCTTCTGGAACGACGTGCTTGGCCGCGCCTTCGAGATCTCCTCCATGGGCGTGCGCGTCGACGCCGAGTCCCTCGCAAGACAGCTCAAGCTCGCTGGCTGCGAGGAGCGCGCCAACCTGCCCTTCCATAAGATGCTCCTCAACGACGAGCTGCCCCTCACCATCGGCGGCGGCATCGGTCAGAGCCGACTCTGCATGCTCATGATCGGCTGCGCACACATCGGCGAGGTCCAGTCCAGCATCTGGGACAGGGAAACCATGGACGCCTGCGAAGCCGCCGGAGTGCTGCTGCTGTAGTGCGTTCGGGGTTACGGTCAGGGGGCGCCGCCCCCTGAAACCCCTGCTTAGGGGAATGATTCCCCTAAGAACCCTCATATTAGGCGCATAATATGCGCCTGGAAAAATTATAAAATAGATATCCTTCTATCGATACAATCAGAAAAAACGAATCGATATTTGCAAAAGCCCATCCACTGCTTTCGCCTATGGCAGTGGATGGGCTTAAAATTTTATTTCTGGCGTGCATTGCGCGCCATATTTGGGATTCTTAAGGGACAATGTCCCTTAAGCAGGGGTTTCAGGGGACAGCGTCCCCTGAGCGTTCCCCCTGACCGTCACCCCACGACGCAGAAATCGCGGCTCGCGAGGTTCAGGGTCTCGCAGCCGTCCTCGGTGACGACGACGAGATCCTCGACGCGCACGCCGAAGTTGCCGGGCAGATAGATGCCGGGTTCGACGGAGAAGCACATGCCGGGGCGTGCGATGATCTGGCTGGTGGAGGAATTGTCGGGATGCTCGTGCACCTCCAGTCCGATGCCGTGTCCGGTGCGATGGATGAAGTACTTGCCGTAGCCCGCGTCCTCAATGACCTTGCGCGCAGCGCGGTCAAACTCGCACATGGGCAGGCCCGGGCGCACGGCGGCGCGTCCGGCCTCATTGGCGCGGCGACACACGTCGTAGACATGCTTCTGCTCGTCGGTGGCAGACTTGAAGAACACGGTGCGGGTCATGTCGCTGCAATAGCGTTTGTGCATCAGGCCCACGTCCAGGATCACCGCGTCGCCGGCCTTCAGGCGGGTCTCGTCGTTGTCGTGGTGCGGCTCCGCGCAGTTTGCGCCGAAGCAGCTGATGGGCGTGAAGCTGCCGCCCTCGCCGCCGACCGCCTTCGCATTCTTCAGGTACAGCTCCTCCAGCTCCAGCTCCGTCATGCCCTCCTGAAGGCCCGCGATGGTGCGCGCAATGGCCTCGTCGTTCATGCGGGAGGATTCGCGCATTAGCGCAATCTCCTCCGCATCCTTGCACATCCGCGCATCGTCCACCGGCGCGCTGCCCACCACCGGAACCATCCCCGGCAGCGCCTCCATCAGGCGGATCGTGAACTGGCTCGGCCAGGTCTTGTCCACGCCCAGCTTGCCCGGCTTGACAGAGGCCGACAGCAGTCCGATCGGATCCTCCGTGTCGTCAAACTCCGTAAGCGGCACGTCCACATTGCCGTTCAAGGCGAACAGACGGTTCGCAAACAGCCTGATCTCGCCGTTCGCATTCAGATACAGAGCGAACATGCGTTCGCCTGGCGCGACCATCGTGCCGGTGAGATAGTACACCGACAGCGGGGAGGTCACCAGAATCTGATCCAGGCCACAGGCGGCCATATTTTCTCTTACGCGGTTGATGCGAGAAATATTCATAATCGTTTCTCCTTTTCGTGGATGAACCGGCTTGCGCGGACGCATGCCGGTTCCATCGTATAACAATGTCGGGAAAATCTGCGCGTCAGTCCTCTTCAAAGCGCTCCAGCAGCACGCCGCCCTCATTGAGCATCTCCACGGCGAAGTCATCGGGATAGCCGTGCTTGTACACCACGCGCTTGATGCCGGAATTGACGATCATCTTCGCGCAGATCACGCAGGGCTGGTGGGTGCAGTACAGGGTCGCGCCGTCGATGCTGCTGCCCAGCTTCGCGGCCTGAATGATGGCGTTCTGCTCGGCATGGATGGCGTAGCAGGTCTCCGCGTGGGTGCCCGAGGGGATGCCCCGCTTCTTGCGCAGGCACTCGCCGCGCTCCACGCAGGTCTTGATGCCCGCCGGCGCGCCGTTGTAGCCCGTGGTCACGATCCGCTTGTTCTTCACGATCACTGCGCCGATCTTCCGGTCCGGCTGATAGCAGCTGGCCCAGCCCGAGATCACTCCCGCCAGCTCCATAAAGCGCGCGTCCCACTTGTCCATATCTTTCACCTCAGTGCTGTTTGTGACTTTTCAGTGCTTGTTTCTTTAATTATAGCGTATTTCCAAAGATTTGCACGTCGAATCCAAAACTTAACAGAAAAATGGTGCTCTGGGGGCTTGCATTTTCCATAGAAAATGGTTAAACTATCATCTGTAAGCGTTAGCACTCGGAATTAAAGAGTGCTAACAAATCCCAATACCAACAGGAGGAAATGAGCTATGACTATGAAGCCCCTGGGTGACCGCGTTGTCATCAAGAATATGGAAGCTGAAGAGACCACGAAGGGTGGCATCATTCTGACCGCAGCCGCAAAGGAAAAGCCGCTGATGGCGGAAGTCATCGCAGTCGGCCCCGGCGGAGTCGTGGACGGCAAGGAAGTTCAGATGCAGGTGAAGGTTGGCGAAAAGGTCATCTACTCCAAGTACGCCGGCACTGAGGTCAAGCTGGACGGCGTGGAGTACATCATCGTCAAGCAGTCCGACATCCTGGCCGTCGTGGAGTGACGGCTTAGGGGGAACGCTTAGGGGACGCCGTCCCCTAAGAACCCCTGCTTAGGGGAATGATTCCCCTAAGAACCCTCATATAAGGCGCACAATGTGCGCCTGAGGGGAAAAATAAAAAATAATTTCGCGGCGCATTGCGCCGCATGCTGGGGATTCTTAAGGGCATCATGCCCTTAAGCGGGGTTTCAGGGGCAGCGCCCCT
>JAUNNK010000025.1 GCA_030537335.1 Clostridia bacterium
TCCATGGGCTTCCGCGAGGACATCGAGACGATCCTGAAGGACGTGCCGGAGACCCGCCAGACGGTGCTCTTCTCGGCAACCATGCCCGATCCCATCCTGGAGCTGACCGAGACCTACCTCACCGAGCCCCACATGATCGAGATCAACCGCGAACAGGTGACGCTGGACAACATCCGCCAGATCTATGTGGACGTGCCCATGGGCCGCAAACTGGACGCGCTGAATCTGCTGCTGCGCGCCTACGAACCCCGGCTGTGCATGATCTTCTGCAACACCAAGGCCATGGTGGAGGAGGTCACCCAGTACCTCGTCCGCAACGGCTTCGCCGCCGAGGCGCTGCACGGCGACCTGAACCAGTCCCAGCGCACCCGCGTGATGGACGCGTTCAAGTCCGCCCGCATTCCGCTGCTGGTGGCCACCGACGTGGCTGCGCGCGGCATCGACGTCAACGACATCGACTACGTCATCAACTACGACGTGCCCGGTCACGACGAGTACTACGTCCATCGCATCGGCCGCACCGGACGCGCCGGCAAGGAGGGCACCGCCATCACCATCTGCTCCGGTCGCAGGCAGTTCTACATGATCCGCGACCTCGCCCGGGTGGCGAAGTCCGAGATCAAGGAAGTGCCGCTGCCCACCGTAAAGGAAATCCGGGAAAAGCAGCAGAACAAGCAGCGCGAGGCCCTGCTGGCAACCATCACCGAGGGCGTGGCCCAGAATTATCAGGACATGGTCAGCCAGATGATGGAGGCCGGCTGCGACCTTCAGATGATCGCAGCGGCGGCGCTCCAGACCGCCTTCCAGAAGGATGAGCTGAGCCTGGAGGACATCGTGTTCGAGCGCCGAACCACAAACGGCGGCATGTACCGCAAGCTCATCATCTCGGTGGGCCGCCGCCAGAAGATCGCGCCGAACCACGTGGTCAGCGCCGTGTGCGAGCGCAGCGGCCTCTCCGGCAAGGAAATCGGCAAGATCGAAATCTACGATGAAAAGACCATCGTGGGCGTGCCTGCCGACCGCGCCGATCAGGTGGCGCACGCCATGAAGGGTCTGAAAATCAACGGCGCTCCCGCTACGGTGCGGCTGTCCACCGAGAAGCCCAGCGCCAGCCCCCGACCGGGCGCCCGGCGCAATCCCCGCAACGCTGCGCCCCGCCAGGACTTCGTGCCCCAGAATGCGCCCCGCAGCGCGGAAAACGGCGATTCTGAAGCGCCGCAGCAGGTACGTCGCGGCAAGCTGCGCATCTCCGAGAGCGCGAAGGCGCGCCTGCTGGACGGCAGCGACCTGAGCCGCTTCGAGATTCGCAAGCCCCGGGAGAGCGGCCTCAAATCCGCGTCGGACTTCCATGGGCGCAGGGGCGAGGGCCGCGGCAGCCACCGCAGAGACGAGGGCCGCAAGGGCAGTCGCGACGGTCGCGGCAATCGCAAGAACAATGACCGCGGCTCTGTGCGCCGGGGCAAGCGCTGAATCCACACCATATGCATACAAATAGGCACTCCCAGCAGCGGGAGTGCCTTTTGTATGCTCGTTTGGACAGATGACCTGAAATCAGACCTCGGGCATCTGGCTGTCGTTCTCGGTCTTGACGTTCTCCACGGAGCGGACGGCCCAGCGGGCGAAGACCACGGTGTTCTCCTGGGAGCCGACCTTCAGCGTGACAGTGTCCTCCTTCAGCGCAGCGATGGTGCCGTAGATGCCGCCAATGGTGCAGATGCGGTCGCCGACCTTCAGGGAGCCGAGCATGTCCTTGACGGCCTTGTCCTTCTTGCGCTGGGGACGGATCAGCAGGAAGTAGAACACGGCCACCATGACGACGATCATGATGATCATGGACAGCATGTCGCCGGCACCGTTGGAAGTGGTCGCGGTTGCAGTTTCAGCCAGTGCGCTGTTTCCAAAAAGATTCATAGATCATTCTCTCCTTTATATGTGTATGTTGAACATTATACCCAACTTTTCCAGGATTTACAACGCATGGCGGCTGAAATTCCGCATACGTCGGTGAAATTTAACCTGCCCGTCCGCAATTCACCAGTTGCCGCGTCCATGGCGCGCATAA
Organism: Clostridia bacterium; assembly: GCA_030537335.1. Taxonomy (GTDB): domain Bacteria; phylum Bacillota; class Clostridia; order Christensenellales; family Aristaeellaceae; genus SFTH01. The sequence continues at coordinate 2,063 of JAUNNK010000025.1, forward strand.
AAGGCATTCGCCCAGTCCAGCAGGCAGTCGTTTTCGATGGCCTGACGCATCTCGGTCATCATGTGGGTCAGGAAGTAGATGTTGTGGATGGTGTTCAGGCGCAGCGGCAGGATCTCCCCCGCCTTGAACAGGTGACGGATGTAGGCGCGGCTGAAGTTCTTGCAGGCGTAGCAGTCGCAATCCGGATCCAGCGGGCCGAAGTCCTCGGCGTACTTGGCGTTGCGCACCACCAGGCGGCCGTCGTGGGTGAAGACCGTGCCGTTGCGGGCCACGCGGGTGGCCAGCACGCAGTCGAACATGTCCACGCCCCGCAGCACGCCCTCAATCAGGCAGTCCGGGGAACCCACGCCCATCAGATAGCGCGGCTTGTTCTCCGGCATAAAGGGCATCATCTTGTCCAGCATCTCGTACATGACCTCCTTGGGCTCACCCACGGAGAGTCCGCCGATGCCGAAGCCAGGCAGATCCAGCTTCGCCATCTCCTTGGCGCACTCGATGCGCAGATCGGAGTAGAACGCGCCCTGCACGATGCCGAACAGCGCCTGATCCTCCCTCGTCTTGGCCTTCATGCACCGCTCCAGCCAGCGAAGCGTGCGGTACATCGCGTCCTTTGCGCGCTTGTAGTCGCAGGGATAGGGCGAGCACTCGTCAAACTGCATGGCGATGTCCGAGCCCAGCGCCTCCTGAATCTGCACGGAGATCTCCGGCGAGATGAAGCGCTTGCTGCCGTCCAGGTGGGAGCGGAACTCCACGCCCTCCTCATTCAGCTTGCGCAGGTCCGCCAGCGAGAATACCTGGAATCCGCCGCTGTCGGTGAGGATCGGGCGATCCCAGTTCATGAAGGAATGCAGTCCGCCCGCCTTCCTCACCAGCTCCTCGCCCGGGCGCAGGTGCAGGTGGTAGGTGTTGGACAGGATGATCTGCGCGCCGCAGTCCTTCAGCTCGTCGGGCGTCATGGTCTTGACGCTGGCCTGGGTGCCCACGGGCATGAAGATGGGCGTTTCGATCACGCCGTGGGGCGTGTGCAGCCTGCCGCGACGCGCGCCGGTCTGCTTGCAAACGTGCAGCAGCTCAAACTCAAAGGGTCTCTCCATCTCCGATTTTCAACCTCCGATAAATCCGCGGTTCCGTTTCCGCAGTCCTTGCAAATCTCAAAAAAATAGTGACCTGCGGAAGCGGATCACTATTCTTTCTGCCATTCGGCTGTGAATTATTCCGAAACCTATGCCCTCTTCCTGCGGCGAAGGGTCGCAGCCAGCACCGCCGCGGCAGCGCCGAAGAGAACCACCGCCACGCCCACCGGCATGGAAGTGTCGCCGGACTTGGGCACAGCCTTGCCGATCACGCGGGCGCTGATGTCCATGCTCACGAGCATCCTACCCTCCGCGTCAAAGGCCTCCATGCGATAGACGCCGCTGTTCTCCACCTGGGCGTTGACGATGTTGTACACCTTCTGGTTTGCGCCCTCGATGGCCTCGTCCTCAAAATACCACTGATAGGATGCGGGAACGACGCCGTCGATGTTGACCTCCATCGAGAGATCCTCGCCTGCGTCCACCACCGCATTCTGCGTCATATGAGAAACGCGCATCACGACGGTCGTGGAAATCACGCCGTCTGCCAGGGCATATGCACCCAGCATCAACGCCATCACGGCCATCCATGCGATAATACGCCTCACTGCTCGGTTCACGGAGTCATCCTCCCCAATCGATTGATCCCTATAATCATCATTATTTTATACTATAATTCGACACAGTTCAACGTTTATGCGGGTTTCTGCACAGAATCGACTATATTTCGTAATATTTCTCTTTGTTTAGAAATATTTATTTATACTAGTTTAAATTATTCCTGAAGGAGAGGCTGTTCTCCCAGCTTTTCCCGCACATTTCACAGGCCCTGCTTTACTTTTTTGCATGCGCAATGCTATAATAGAAAAAGATATGATGAAGAATAATTGATAGACCTGAAAGAAGCTTTAGGAGATCATATGCCTGGATATTTGCTGCTGTTTGCCTTTCTGCTCTGCGGCGTAATCATTTGCGATGCGCTGTTTTCCCACCGCTGCGGCCTGGTGCGCCTCTGGTTGGGCCTGTGCATGGGCCTGATGCTGATGATGTGGCTGCCCGTGCCCTTCGCCTACCTGCTCAACTTCACGCAACCCGCGCAGCTGCTGGGACTTGCGGTCGCGGCGCTGCTTGCGATGCTGGCCACCTGGGGCAAGCGCTTCATCCGCCGCGGCGCGCCGCTGCTCAACGGCGCGTGCCCTAGGATGGGCTTTCTGGGCGGCATGCCGGCCTGGCTGCCCATCGTGCTGATCGTCCCCTTCGCGCTGCTGTCCGGCTACCTGCAATACACCCACATCCTGCGGGAGGTGGACGGCGCGCTGTATGTGGGCCAGTCCACCTACGGCGACCTCTGCCTGCATCTGGGCATTGCCACCGGCCTGCGCGGCGCATCCTTCCCGCCGGACTACACCATCCTGCCCGGCGCGCTGCTGGGCTATCCCTTCCTGACGGACAGCATGGTCACCTCCATGCTGCTCTTCGGCAGCGATCTTGCGCTGTCCTTCACCCTCACCGGCACGCTGATGATGGCGCTGGTGTACACCGGCTTCGTGCTCTTTGCGTGGGAGCTGACCCACAAGAGTGCGGCGGTGGTGCTCTCCTTTCTGCTGATGTTCCTGAACGGCGGGCTGGGCTTCTTCTACGTCTTTGACGGCGCGCTGAAGGATCCGACGATGCTCAACAACGTTTTCACCGGCTTCTATCAGACGCCCACGAACATGCCCGAGCTGAACCTGAGGTGGGTGAACGTGATTGCGGACATGATGGTGCCCCAGCGCACGCTGCTGGGCGGCTGGACGGTGCTGCTGCCCGCGCTGTACATGCTCACCGACGCCGTGCACACCCGGGATCTGCGCCGCTTTGCGCTGCTGGGCGCCTGGGCGGGGCTGATGCCGATGGTGCACACCCATTCCTTCTTCGCCCTGGGCCTGCTCAGCGGCGGCGTGATGCTCAGCCAGATGCTGCGCGTGCCGTCGAAGAAGCGCCTGCACTGTCTCAGCTGCTACCTCTGCTACGGCGCGGTGGCGCTGGCTCTGGCGCTGCCCCAGCTGCTGACCTGGACCTTCCCCCAGACCGTGGGCGGCGGCAGCCTCAACTTCCGCTTCAACTGGGTCAACAACCAGGGCGACGGCAGTCTGATCGACGGCTACTTCTGGTTCTGGATCAAGAATGTGGGCCTGGTGTACCTGCTGATGGCGCCCGCGGCGCTCTCCGCACGCAAGGGCAGTCTGATGCGCTCGCTCTCCCTGGGCGCGCTGGTGATTTACACCGTCGCGGAGTTCGTCCAGTTCCAGCCCAACCCCTACGACAACAACAAGCTCTTCTACGTGGCCTACATGATCATGCTGCCCGCCGTGGCGATGTATCTGATCCACCTGTGGCACCGCCTTCGGGGCGTGCGCGGCAGTGCGATGCTCGCCTGCCTGTTCATCGGCGCTTCCACGATCTCCGGCACGCTCTCCCTGAGCCGCGAGGTGATCTCCAACTACATGCTCTTCGGCCCGGACGAGGTGCAGGCGGCGGCCTTCATTGACGAAAACCTGCCCGCCGACGCGGTGATCCTCTCCGGCGACCAGCACAACAACGCCGTATCCTCCCTTGCCGGCCGTCACATTGTCTGCGGCACGGACAGCTACCTCTTCTACCACGGCATCGACTCCAGCGCACAGCGCGCGGCGGAAAAGCAGATGCTCTCCAATCCCGGCGAGAGCGCCGACCTGTTCGAGGAATACGGCGTGAACTACATCTACATCTCCGGCCACGAGCGCAGCTATTTCCGTGCGGACGAGGCCTGGTTCCTCGAAAACTGCGATCTGATCTACGATCAGGACGGCGTGCGCATCTTCGCCTACGATGCAGAGGACGCGCTGGCCTGCATCGCGGAGGTGGAGGACGCCGCGCTCACGGAGGAATGATTAAACTTCGCAAACGCGCTTGTATTTGTGCGCTGCATGCGCTACAATGAAAGTGGAAGATTTTCGCCGGAAGCCGCGCGCGCGGTTCTCCGGCTTTCGGAGGTTTCAATGAACCATAGATTTCCCACGCTCGTCCTTGCCGGCGCTCTGCTTACATTGTGCCTCGCGCTCGGCGGCTGTGACGCGCAAATCGACGAGAGCATACTGACGGCGCAGGCCAATTATGACATCGACATCGCCCTGCCCTATGCCACGGTCACGCCGCTGCCCGCCGTTCAGGAGGATGCGGAGGCGCTGGTGATCGACGCCGACGGCAGCGTCACCGTCAACGACCCTGCGGCGCTGCTGGAATCAGAGACCGCCAGCGAGTCCGGCCAGGACAGCAATTACAAATCCCTGCGCCTGGGCAACACGGGTCTGGCGGTACAGGCGCTGCAGACCCGCCTGCATGAGCTGGGCTACTACACCGCTGGCGTGTCCGGCATCTTCGACTCCGACACTGAGCAGGCCGTGCGCCGCTTTGAGCAGACCTACGGCACCATGCAGACCGGCGTTGCCACGGCAGAATTGCAGCAGCGCCTGTTCGCCCCGGACGCACTAATCTACGGCAGCGATGCCTACAACAAGGCCGTCATCTCCCAGTACAAGGTTCTCCAGCGCGGCGACGTGGGCAGCTCGGTCTACGCGCTCCAGCAGCGCCTGAAGAATCTGGGCTACCCCATCGATTCGCTCACCGGCATCTTCGACAACGAGACTGCCAACGCCGTCATGCTGTTCTACGAGGCCTACGGCCTGACCGCCGACGACGTAGCCAACGTCGCGCTGCAAAAGGAGCTCTACTCCGACTCCGCCCGGGCCTACGGCGGCGGAAGCACGCAGACCGGTTCCGGCGTGATGCTGCGCTCGCTGGCGGACATCCAGCAGCGGCTGATCGACCTGGGCTACCTCAGCGGCGAGGCCGACGGCGAGCTGAATATGCGCACGCAGATCGCCATCAAGCTCTTCGAGGAGACATGCGGCCAGCTGCCCTCCGGCGCGATCACCGCCCAGCTGCAGGCGCTGCTGGAGAGCGAGTACGCCCCCGGCTTCGACACCCTGGGCAGCCAGTATCCCAACCTGATCGAGGGTGCCAGCGGCGACGAGGTGCTGCGCCTGCAGAGCCGCCTGATCGCGCTGGGCTTCGCGTCCGGCACGCCCAACGGCGAATACGGCAGCGCGACCACCGCTGCCATCCGCCTGTTCCAGAACCGCAACGGCCTGGAGGAGACCGGAATTGCCAGCAGCTATGTGCAGGCGGTGCTCTACTCCTCCTTCGCACTGAACATCGACGGTGAGACCATGCAGAACATCGCGCCCCAGGCCACCGAGACTCCGGTCGAATCCGAGGCTCCCGCAGCAGCGGACGCACAGCCCGTCGCAGAGACGCTGCGCGTGGGCAGTTCCTCCGACGCGGTGCTCGCGCTCCAGAACCGCCTGACCGAGCTGGGCTACATCACCTCGCTGACCGGCACCTACGACGAGCTCACCTCCCGCGCCGTCTCCACCGTTCAGACCGCGCTGGGTCTGGAAGTCACGGGTGCGGCGGACGCGGCGCTGGTGGAGTTCATTTCCTCCGAGGCTGCCCCCCGCAGCGGCATCGTATACGCCCGGGCGGATCTCACCTACCCGACGCTTGCCGAGGGCGACGAAGGCGACGCGCTGGATGCGCTCCAGAATCGCCTGCAGGAACTGGGCTACCTGACGAAGAAGCAGGTCAGCGGCAGCTTCGACGCGCCCACGACCCAGGCCATCGTGCAGATTCAGGAGGCGCTGAACCTCAGCCCCAGCGGCGAGGTCTCCCCCGCCCTGCTGTCCTACCTGCTCAGCGACGCCAGCGACGGACTTGCGGTCGAAAACTAAGCTTCCATATATGGAAACAGCGGATAACCTTTTGCGAGGTTATCCGCTGTCTTTTCATATGAATGCGTTTCGCGCGTCAGTGCATGCCCATCCGACCCTTGCTGCTCAGGCCGTCGCCGGCCATCATCGTCTCCAGCACATCGATGTCTGTGGCGATGTCCAGCGCGTCGTTCTGGAACAGGCGGTCCAGCTGCTTCTCGAAGGCTGCGATCAGCGTGTCCAGCACGCTCTCGATCTTCTTGCGGCTTGCCACGATGTTCTCGCCCTGGTAGCTCTGCTCCTCCAGCATGTCGTAGGACTTGAGCAGCTTGAGCGTGGTGGGCAGGTAGTAGTTCATGAACTTCCGCACGTCCTGCTCCCGCTCCGGATTGTCGATCACCGCGCGGAAGATGCCCGCCGTGAGCGTGCCGATGCGGTCGATGCGCGCCGACACCGCCTCGTCCTCGATCTGCTCGTTGAGCTGGTACAGCTCGTTGAGGATGCGCTCCAGCTCGTCCATGTAGGTCTTCTTCACGGACGCAGGGCTCGGCTTCTTCGCAGGCTCCGGCTGGGGTTCCGGCTCGGGCTGCGCCGCAGGTTCCGGCTTCACGGGATCTGCGGGCCTGAAGTCCGCGTCCTGCGCGTCGTCAGTAAACACCTGGTCGCCGCGCAGCATGTTCAGCACCTCGTTCACCAGATCGCGCCAGCCGCCGCTCTGCCTGGCCTCGCGTGCCACCGGCGGCAGCACCAACTCGCCGTGGGCCAGATCAAGATACGCGCCGTCTCCGAAGTAGCCACGGGCGATCATCGTCTGAAGCTGCTTGCGCATCTCTCCGGCGGAGAGCTCCACCGCCTTCGCAAGCTCCTTGACCGGCACGTACTGGCGCAGACCGATCACCGTGCAGCACTCATGAAAGCGCTTCACCATGCGCCGCTCCGCGCTGCGCTTGCCGCACTTGATGAAGCAACCGATGCTCGCCGCAAGAAAGGCGATGCCGACCGCCGGAATCGACCACAGCGGAATCATCGCCAGGCCGCCGATCAGAAAGCCCGTGCCGCTCTTGGGCTCCTCCGGGCTGAAAAATCTTCCATTGTAGGTTCTACCCATTCATTTTCACACTCCCACCCGATATTATATATGAATGCGGTAAATTTTTCAATCGGTTTGTCGCTCCCAGAAGGCATTCAACTTACGGTTGAGTGCGCTCATGCTGGCGATCTTCTGCAACCGCCAGTGGCTCGGCATCAGCTCCACATACTTCTCCGAGGCGTATCTGGCGTCCAGCAGCAGCACCACGCCCTTATCGGTCTCGGTGCGGATCACGCGCCCCGCCGCCTGGAGCACCCTCCGGAAGCCCGGATAGGTGTAGGCCGCGTCGTAGCCGCCCTCGAAGCCGTCGTCGTAGATCTCCCGCAGCAGCTCCGACTCCGGGTTGACCTGGGGAATGCCCGTGGAGATGATCGCCGCGCCGGACAGCCGGTCGTCGGGCAGATCCACGCCCTCGGAGAACACGCCTCCCAGCACGATGAAGGCCGTCAGCGACTCCTGCGGATTCTGCTCGAACAGCTCGATGAACTTGCGCCGCCTGCCCTCGCTCATGTTGCTCTCCTGACACACCGCGCGCTCCCCCGGATAGCGGGTGCAGTAGTACTTATAGGCCTGCATCAGGTAGGCATGGGAGGGAAAGCAGGCTAGATAGTTGCCCCGGTGCGCCTGACTCATGGCGTGGATGACGCGCGCCACCTGCTCCATGGTTTCGTTGCGGTCCCGGTAGCGCACGGACACCGGCAGACGCGCCACAAACAGATTCTCCCGGGGAAAGGGCGACTCCAGCTGGAGCCAGCCATCCCGATCCGGCGCGGCCAGAATCTTTCCGTAAAAATCCATGGGCGCAAGGGTCGCCGAAAACAGCGCCACGCCGCCCACGCGCTTGTAGCTGCGGTCGAGGTACTTCTCCGGCGCGAAGCACCACAGCCGCACCTCGATGTGTCCATGCGCGCCCTCGGGACGGATCAGCGCGCGGTAGATGTCCTCGTCGAACTGCTTCGCCACCCGAACGAACCAATTGCAGTCCAGCATCAGCTCCACCGTGTCCTCGTCGCTCACCCGCAGCTCCTCCGCCTTCGCGGCGAACTCCGACGCGGCACGCACCAGCTCCAGCGGAGGCTCCCGAAGCGCGTCGTACTCCGCGTCCTCCACCGTCAACTGCGCAAGCAGCGCCATTATGGAAGCAAGCAGCAAATCCTCCTCGCCGAACACCGCTGCGATGCGCACACGCAGCTCCGCCACCCGTTCCCCCGACAGCGCCGCCGAGTACATTTCCCGGGCGCGATCGGGCAGGTTGTGAGCCTCGTCGATCAGCAAACCCGCGCGGCTCTTGCGGTCGAAGTGGCGCTTCAGGCGCACCCGTGGATCGAACACGTAGTTGTAATCGCAAATCACCACGTCGGCCAGCTCCGTGAGATCCAGAGACAGCTCGAAGGGGCAGATTTCAAACTCCCGCGCCAATTCGGAGATGCTCTCCGCGTCCAGCACCTCCAGCTCCATGGCCCGCCGCAGCGCCTCCCGGCGGCGCTCAAAGTAGCCGTCGCCGTAGCGGCACAGCGCGCAGTCCGGCTTGCGCTGAAAGCAGATCTTCTCCTTGGCGGTCAGCGTCACCGAGCGGATGCGCAAACCATCGCCGCGCATCAGGTTCAGCGCATTCTCCGCAGCTCTGCGGCCCGTAGTGCGCGCCGTGAGATAGAACACGCTGGTCACCTTCCCCGCGCCCAGCGCCTTCAGCGCACCGTAGAGCGCCGCCGCCGTCTTGCCGATGCCCGTGGGTGCCTCGATCAGCGCGCACCCGCCCTCACACAGCGCCTGCTGCACGCAGTCCGCCATCTCCCGCTGGCCCTCGCGGAACTCCGCGAAGGGAAAGCGCAGGTTCAGAAGCGTCGGTTCGGAAGCCTCCTTCCAGCGCGCCTGCGCCTCCAACTGGCGGGCGTAGGGCAGCGCATAGGCCGCAAAGCGCCGCGCAAGCTCCTCCCGATCCAACTCCCGCTTGAAGCTGCGCATGCCGCCGCGCACGCCGGCGTAGATCAGCTGCACCTCCGCAGTTGCATAGCCATCCCGTTCGCAGAACAGGTGGGCGTAGATCTCGGCCTGGGCCCAGTGGGCGGGATAGTCCTCGCTGAGAATCTCATTGGGATTGATCCGTGTGGTCTTGATCTCGGCGATGTGCGCGCAGTCCTTTTCCAGCCACGCCGCATCCGCGCGGCCCTGCACCCGCAGCTCCACACCGCCCACCTGCACGTCCAGCGATACGGGAAGCTCCGCGACCCAGCGCTCGTCCAGCATCCGCTGCACGGCGACGTGGCCCTCGCGGCCCTCTCGCATGCGCGCGGCCATGCGGCTCGCGGAGGTGATGCTGCCCGTGGCGCAGGCGAACTCCGCCAGCGTCCGCACGCTCACCACATGGATCTTCTTCAACGGCCCGACCTCTTTTCCCTTGACAGTTTTCATTCCTGGTGATAAAGTAAGATTATCTACACATATGCTGGCAGATGATGAATCTCTGCGCAGCTGTTACCAGTATAGAACAGTTCCCATACTTTTTCAAGCAGGAGGTTTTTGACGATGACGCTTTATCCGCTTTTGATGGCGCCCCACTTCCGCTCCGGCGAGGAAACGCCCTGGGGCGGCTCCATGCTGCGCGACGCATTCATGAAGGATGCGCCGGAACAGACCGGCGAGAGCCTGGAGATCTCCGCCCTTCCGGAGCGGGAGAGCATGGTTCGCAATGGCGCGCACGCCGGCAAGAGCCTCAGCCGCATGATCGAGCTGTGGGGCGAAGAACTCACCGGCCTCCCCGCAGGCAGCGACTTCCCGCTGCTGCTGAAGCTGATCGACGCGAAGGATACGCTGTCGGTACAGGTGCACCCGGACGATGCCTACGCCAACGCGAACGAGGGCGGCAAGCTGGGCAAGACCGAGGCCTGGGTCGTGCTCAACTGCGACGAGGGCGCGCGTCTGGCCTACGGCGTGGACACCAAGGGCAAGACGCTGCAGGAGGTCGTGGACGGCGGCGCGGCGGAGATCGAAGCGGCGCTCAACTGGGTGGACGTGCGCCCCGGCGACGTCTACTACATCCCCAGCGGCATGGTGCACGCCATCGGCGCGGGCATGCAGATCTACGAGATTCAGCAGTCCAGCGACGTGACCTACCGCTTCTGGGACTGGGGTCGCGTCGGCAAGAACGGCCAGCCCCGCGCGCTGCACACCCGTCAGGCCGTGGATGTGACCAATCCCAAACTGCACCTGAGCAAGATCTTCGGCACCACCAGCCTGTGCAAGGGCGGCAGCCGCACCTACTACATCTCCAATCGCTACTTCGAGCTGTGCCGCCTGAACGTCTCCGGCAAGATGCCGGTGTGCGACGGCCGCATGCTCTTCCTGACCCCCCTTGGCCCCTGCACCCTGCGCTGGGGCGACGAGGAGCTGGAGCTCGCGCCCTTCGACAGCGTGCTGGTGCCCGCCGCCATGGAAGGCCTGAGCATCGAGAGCGACGACTGCAAGGTGCTCATGTCCTCCCTGTCCGACCGCGAGGCGCTGCACAAGGAGCTGGGCTACCGCGCGGAGAACGTCGCGGGGCTGACGGAGGAATAAAATCGTGTGAAAAGGCTCCCCCGGATTCATTCCGAGGGAGCCTTTGATCTGTCAGTGCAGAGCCAGCCCCAGCGCACCCGCCTGTTCATTGCAGGGGGACTCGTTTTTGAGCTTGTAATCCACGCCCCAGTCGAACATGGCCGCGATGACGGGCCGCATGCTCTCGCCCATCTCGGTCAGCGTGTACTCTACCCGCGGCGGCACCTCGGCATAGGCCCTGCGCGTCAGCAGGCCGTCTGCCTCCATCGACTTCAGGTTCGCGGTCAGCACCTTTTGGGACACGCCTGTCAGGGATTTTTTCAGTTCGCCGAAGCGCTTTGTGCCCGTGAACAGGTCCCGCAGGATCAGCACCTTCCAGCGATCCGAGATCAGCATCAGCGTCGTCTCCACCGGGCACTCCGGCAATTCCTTCTTTTCCATATGCCGTCCACTCCCTTCTGCCGTCAATTCAATTGTTTCCATTATAAGGCGGCACGCGAAAACGCGTCAACAGATCCATCAATTCTTAACATTTCCAATCTTGTGCTCGAAAACCCCTGCAATTTCAAAAAGTTTCCTCCCGGTAACCACCCAATTGTTACTGGAAAGTGCCTATGCCACAAAAAAGTGCGTACTTTTCAAGCCCTCCGAAGTGTGCTATCCTCTCATTGCAGGCGGGAAATGCAAAAAGGCCCCGCACAAGATTGAACCCGGGAGGTAACAAAATGAAGATTGCAGTTGTATGCGCAAACGGCAAAGCAGGCCAGTTGATCGTGAAGGAGGCCCTGAACCGGGGTCTGGACGTGACCGCGTTCGTTCGCGGCGAGAACCTCAGCGTAGCAAAGCAGGCCGTCGTGAAGGATCTCTTCGAGCTGACCAACGCTGATCTGAAGGATTTCGACGTGGTGGTGGACGCCTTCGGCGCGTGGGCACCCGAGGCCCTGCCCCAGCACAGCGCCTCGCTGAAGCACCTGTGCGACGTCCTCAGCGGTACGGAGGTTCGCCTGCTGGTCGTTGGCGGCGCGGGCAGCCTCTACGTCGATCCCGCGCACAGCGCGCAGGTCATGGACGGCCCGGACTTCCCGGAGATGTTCAAGCCCCTGGCCAACGCACAGGGCAAGGCGCTTGCGGAGCTGCGCCAGCGCAGCGATGTGAAGTGGACCTTCGTCAGCCCCGCCTGCGACTTCCAGGCAGATGGCGAGCGCACCGGCAAATACCTGCTGGGCGGCGAGGAGCTTATGCTGAACGCGCGCGGCGAGAGCATCATCAGCTACGCTGACTACGCCATCGCCATGGTGGACGAGGCGACCTGCGGAAACCACATCCGCCAGCGCATCAGCGTCGTGCGCGCCTGATCCACACCGCGCACAAATCCGGTTCAATACGCAAAAATGCCAGGCCTTTCAGTCTGGTATTTTTGCGTGTTTGCGAGCTGTAACGGCGGTCAATGGAGCGATCTCTCCCGGCTACGCGGTAAGCCAGGGCGCACAGCGCGGAGCAGCCCTTCTCATCTTTCAACCTTCTTCCCCGGCTTCCATCCCCAGCACCCTGCGGACGGTCTGCTCGAAGCAGGCCATGTCGATGGGCTTGGAGACGTGGGCGTTCATGCCCGCCTCCAGGCAGGCATGAATGTCCTCGGAAAAGGCGTTGGCCGTCATGGCGATGATCGGAATCGTGACCGCCAGCGGATGCACGGAGGCGCGAATCGCCCGCGTGGCCTCAAGTCCGTTCATCTCCGGCATCTGCACATCCATCAGGATGGCCGTGTACTGTCCCGGCGCCGATCTCTGAAATGCGTCTACGACCAGCCGGCCATTCTCATAGATGTCCACGCTTGCGCCAACGATCTTCAGCATCTCCTTCAGAATTTCCGCATTCAGCTCGTTGTCCTCCGCGGCCAGGAAGTGCAGCCCGTTCAGGGCGCTGAATTCCTCCGCGCCCTCCCCCTTCTCATGGCCGTGCAGGATCTCGTCCAGCGTCGTGCGCAGCTTGGACACGAAGAAGGGCTTCGCCAGGATGCCGTCCACCGGAAGCTCCTCCGATTTTGCGATGGTGTCGTTCAGGTCGTAGGAGGACAGCAGGATAAACGGGCAGGGCCGCTTCATCAGCCTGCGCAGCTCGATGGCGGTCTGCCTGCCGCTCATGCTGGTCATGTACCAGTCGATCATCACGGTGTCGAAATCGCAGTCCTCGCGCACAATGCGCACGGCTTCCTCGCCGGATAGCGCATATTTCACCTCCACGCCGTACTTTTTCATGGAGAGCGCGATATCCCGGCAGACCTGCGCGCTGTCATCCACGACCAGAATGTGGGAAATGCCGTTCTGCTCCCAGAAGGATGCGTTGCCCATCTCGTCGGAGATCTGCAGCTCCAGCTCGACCGTAAAGGTGGAGCCCCTACCCTTCTGCGTCTGCACGGATATCTGGCCGCCCATCAGCTTCACCAGGCTCCGGGTGATGGCCATGCCCAGGCCGGTGCCCTGCACCTTGTTGGTCACGGAATTCTCCTCGCGGGTGAAGGTGTCGAAGATGCGCACAGCGAATTCCTCGGTCATGCCGTAGCCGTTGTCCTGCACGGTGAAGCGGAAGCTGGCATACTGCGGCCGCCGGTTCGGCAGCTCCGTCACGGAGAGCACGATGTGCCCTCCGTTCGGCGTATACTTGCAGGCGTTTGACAAAAGATTGAGCAGAATTTGGTTCAGGCGCAGCTTGTCGACGACGATGCTCTCGTGCTGAACGTCGTGGGTGACCACCTCGAACACGTGTCCCTTTTTCAGCATCTGCGGGCGGATAATGGTCTCCGCGCCGTCGATAACGTCCGCGATGCGCTCCTCGGACAGGCTCAGATTCGTCTTGCCCGCCTCAATCTTGGACATGTCCAGCACGTCGTTGATGAGTCCGAGCAGGTGCTGGCCGGAGGATTTGATCTTCTTCGTATATTCCCGAACCTTCTGCGGATCGTCCGCATCCCGCTCAAGCAGATCCGCAAAGCCCACGATGGCGTTCATCGGCGTGCGGATGTCGTGGGACATGTTGGTCAGAAACGAACTCTTGGAGTTGTTCGCCGCGTCCGCCACCTTGAACGCCTCCTCCGCCGCATGCTTCGCCTGCTCGGCCTCCTGGCGGGAAACCTCGATCTTCGCGCTGTTCTCCTGCTCCTTCCGGTAGAGCTGCTCCTGCTGCTGCATGCGCATTGCGATAATCAGAATCAGGACCAGTATGATTCCAAGCACAAGGCCGGCAAAGAGCAGCGTCGTTACAACGGAATCGATCAGTATCTGTGTGTTGGTCGCGACGTACTGCGCGGGTATGACGAGCATGAGCACCCAGTTGGTGTCGGCCATGCGATGCAGGCACAGGTAGTACTCTGTTCCATTCAGGGAAGCGTTCGCAATCGAGTTTCCCGTCTCCTGAAGCGTCTGCATGCAGGACGCATAGCTGTTGCCATGCGTGTACGTCATGTCCTCGAGGATGCTGTAGATGTTTCTGCCGACAAAGATCTGCCCGCGCGCCTCTGAATCCGTCGCGTACAGCTTTGTGCCGCTGTCGTTCATCAGATAGGCCGCACTCTGCCCGCAGAACGCATCCGTGTGATAGCGATTGATGATGATCGAAAAGTCCTTGATGTACCCGCAATACGAAATTGTGCAGCTCCCCAATCGAATGGGTTCCTCCAGCCTGTAGATGAACAGAATGTCCGTCTCGTCCGTGCCGAAGATGTTCGTGACGCTGCTGATGCGCTCCCCGCAGTCCACGAGCTTTTCGATATTGTAGATCACGCCCTTCTTTCCCGAGGCGGTATAGTATCTGCCGCTATCGTCGATTGCGATGGGCGTGAGCTTGTTCGATCCCGCATGATAGGTATTCTGTATCTTATTCAGATACTCCGTCAACTGTTCAAGCGTCTCAGGCTGCTCGCCGATCGCACCGTCCCGGATGAACTGCGCCGTTGCCCACTCGTTGCTCATGAGCATATCCATGCTGGAATACAGCTCCTTCGTGACCTCGGTCATCTGGTTCAGCCTCTCCTGGTAAATCAGTTCGTCAAGATAGTCCCGATAGGAAGATAATGCAAAGACAACCCCGATTCCGATCACGAGTGTGAGCAAAATTGGAAGCAGGATTCTGTTCTTCTTCAGATAAGCCCTCTTCATAAATCGATCCTGTCCTTTAATCGGCGGCACAGCTCACGCTTCCCAGAGAATATCCGCCGGCTTCGTGACCTCCACGCGATCCAGATACGCCTCCATCGCCTCAAGTCCCACGATCCCGCTGTCCTGCATTTCGCTCTCCGCAGCGACCTCCTCCGCAATTCCCGCAAAATACACGGTATACTCCGCCGCATCGTCCAGCACAAAGTCCTCGGGCGCGACGAGCACGTAGGGATAACTGTTTCCATCGCCGTTCAGATCATAGCCGCGCTCCACAAGCTCCCTGATTCGCGTGCCGGTGAAGCTATAGGTCTGGATCGTGCCGTACCAGCCCGTCGGCAGCCAGCAGACGATGTCCATCTCCGTCATCTCCAGCGGCATCATGGCGCCGCCGATGCCATCGGCGTTCTCCTGCCTCGCGCTGACGCCCGCCTTCCACTCGTTCAGGGATATCAGCGCCAGATCCGCGTCCGCCGCCTCGCAGAACACCATGCCGGTGAGCCTGGCAAGATCCTCCACGTAGAGCGTCTCCTCCACGTGGGCGTAGACGTGCGCGCCGGAGGAGAGGTTTTCCGCCTGGCATGCGTCCATCGTGGTCAGCACGTCCATGGCGGTGCAGTCCCCGCGCAGATAGTCCATGAACTTGTTGCCCACGTCCACCATGATGTTCTCCCAGCCCGCATAGATCAGCGGGGCGACATGGCCATCCGCGATGAAGTCCCTGTAATCGTAATAGGGACTCGATTCGGGCATCTCCCAGTCCTTCAGGGAACAGACGCGGGCGGAAGCCGTCTCGTAGCGCTCCATGATGCGCATCATGCCCTCGTCGGTGGAGAGCAGCTCCATGACCTTCAGCGCATCCTCCAGCTTCTGCTCGTTGCCCGGCGCCTCCAGCTTCCTGCTCAAGCCATAGGCGCGCACGGTGGACGAAATGAACATGTTCTGCGTGCCATCCTCCGACAGATAGGGCAGCGGCTTGATGACGTCGCCCGTGCCGTCGTCCTTCGTGTTCCAGCCGTAGATGCTGCCCACAAAGAAGGCGGTGTTGCCCTCCTTGAAGTGCTCGTGCGGAGTTTCATCCGGGGAGCTGTATTTCAGCATCCCGAGATCCACCCATTTCTGGATGTAATCGAAGGTGCCTGCAAGTCCCTCCACGGCGGTGGCGTTGCCCGCGAGGAAGTCCCTCTGCCAGCGGATGCCCTCGATGGAGCGCAGAAACCCGGTGTCCCCGATGTTGCACATATACTGGAAGCCGTAGCCCGGCAGGTTGGTCGCGCAGTCGGCGAGGCTGTAGCCCGCCTCCCGAATGATGGGAGCCAACGCCTCCAGCTCTGCGAAGGACGAAGGAACCTTCCAGCCCTCACGTTCGAACAGGGAGGCGTTGTAGGCGATGCCGATGACGTCGTAGTCCGTCGGGAGCAGATAGATCTTGCCGTCCAGCTCGTACTGCGAGATCCGCGCCTCGTTGTACCTGCTGGTGAAGTCGTACTTGGAGAGGTCGATCAGGTTCTCCGCGTACTTGTCATAGCAGGTGAAGAGCTGCGTCGTTGCATAGATGTCCGGCATGTAGCCGGTGTAGAGCTGATCGTACATGTACTGGGTCGTATTTGCGCCCCGATAGGGAACGATCTCGATGTTGATCTCCGGATAGACGGACTTCACATACTCGATGAAGCCGGAGTAATCCTTGTTCGCGGACATGATGGTGATGGGCGCATGCGCATCCCTTGCGCGCTCCCCGACCTCTGTCTCCCTGCCGGGCTTTCCGCAGGCCGCCAGGCTGAGCGCCATGAGCGCCGCCAGAGCCAGTGCGATGTACTTCTTTGCCTTCATTTTTCCTTCTCCTCTGATGTAGATTTGGATGGTTTCTTCGGTTTGCTGGTTCAGCTTTCCCGCAATTGCCCCCACGGCCCCGTCCATCTGGATCGGCTTGGACTGATGGCCGTTTATGCCCGCGCCCATGGACGCCTGAACGTCCTCGGCGAAGGCGTTCGCCGTCATGGCGATGATGGGAATCATGTGTCCGTCTCGGAGCATCCGCTGCATGTCCAGCCAGCTGTCCTCGTAGCCCACGTATAATCAGACATGAATTATCGTGTAATTATATGTCACATTTCGTCCTGTTATGACAGTGAATTCCTACAAATTGGTTTTTTCATGCGTATACCCGGCAGAGCTGCATCGAACCCGCTCTCCTGAAGGCGAGGAGGGCACAATAAAAAGACCGAAGCTTGCTCCTTCGGTCTCAGACATATCCATCAATCTATGCGCTGCTCCATCCGCTCCTGAAGTGAACCGCAGGCTCAGGCGGCAGGCACTCCCATCGCATCTACCGCTACCGCTGCGCGGGGTCCTCCCCTTTTGCATCCTGCTGCCGAACCAGCTCCATGATCTCCTGATACCGCCCGGTGACGTAGGCGTAGTTTTCCCGGCGGTGGGGCACCAGGCAATTGGTGCAGTCCTTCACGCCCTTCTCATTGTAGCGGAAGTTGCCACCGCACTTCCGGCCCAGCGCATAGAGTGGGCAATAGCAGAACAGGCAGTTGAAGTCCTCGGGGTGGTCGGTCTTGTGGCAGGGGAAGTACTCGCAGGCAGTGTGTTGAAAGAAGGAATAGTTGCCCTGTTCGCGCATGTTTTGCCTCCGTTTCCGGCGCGCAGCCGCAGTCAATTTTTCTACCCCCAATGTACCACAGTTTTGTCGCGGCTGCAAGCTTGTTTTTCGCCGCGCGGCGCGCTATAATGGAATGCGCACGGCAACGACCGGCGGAAGGGAGCATCGGCATGTACGACGAGCTGAGCGAAGTGGACATTCGGAAGATGCAGGAGGAGATCGACTACCGCATGCGCGTGGTGCGCCCGAAGTGCGTGGAGGATCTCAAGACCGCCCGGGCCTTCGGCGACCTGAGCGAGAATTACGAATACAAGGCCGCGAAGCAGGAGCTGCGCCGCTGTGACAGCCGCCTGCGCTATCTGCGGCGGATGATCAGCACCGCGAAGGTGGTATCCGCCAAGGGTCAGGAGGGCGTAGTTGAGCTGTTCGATCGCGTGGAAATCTACTACGAGGACGACGACGAGACCGAGACCATCCAGCTGATGACCACGCTGCGCCAGGACGCGCTCTCCGGCGTGATCAGCAAGGAATCGCCGCTGGGCAAGGCGGTGATGGGCCGCAAGGTAGGCGACCGCGTGGAGGTGCGGGTCAGCGACGATGTGAAATACTTTGTGGTCATCCGCAACATCATCAAGGGCCGCGACGACGACAGCCTGCCCATTTCCAGCTTCTGAGCGCATCATAAAAGGAAGTCCTTCATCATCGAAGGGCTTCCTTTTATAATTTTAGGTCAGAACGGAGCGACGTCCTCGCCCAGGTCTCCGATGGAGATGTTCACGCCGTTGACCTCCACGCCCTCGTCGGCGCGGATGAGGATGTACTTCACCCCGTTGATGACCCGGGTGGCCACCAGGTCGCTGCGCTCGGGGTTGACCTTCACCACCACGTCCGGGGTCTTGAGCTCGAACTGCTTGACGTTGACGATGTTCTGGGCGGAGAGATCCACCGCCGGGCCGAACTCCTCGTCGTAGCGCTCCTCGAAGGCCGCCACGTGCTCCTCGGACACGCCGCACTCCTTCAGCACCGCGCCCACCTCCTTCTTGGACACGGTGGCAGGCTCGGCGGTCTTGTCCGCCTTGCGCTCCTCCACGCGCCCGCGCAGCTGCTCGTGCACCGCCTGCACCACCTCCAGGCTGCAATCATCGGCCAGACTGTCGCTGAGCAGGGCCTCGAAGATTTCCTTCTGCTCCGCTGCGGGCATGGGCGGACGGTTGTCAAAGACGGCGTTCACGAATTCCTCGTGGCTCTCGGCGGCGTCGCGGGTGTAGTACTGGGCGCTGTAGATGTTCGCGCCGCCGTCCTCGTAGGACGGGAACAAAAAGCCAAGCTCCGGCGCGGACACCACCCAGTCCAGATCGCGCTCGTGGAAGCCCTTGTCCTCGCTGCAATAACACAGCGCCGGGCGGCTGAGCTTCACCGGGCAGATGGAGCAGATGATGTAGGGGAAGGAATCCTGGGAGTATTCGTCGGACTTGTATTCATCCTTCGCCTTAAAGGGGATGTCATATGTATCGTGCATCAGCAGGATCAGGTAGTTGCCCTCGATCTTCAGGCCCTCGATCACCCGCTGGAAGAACTGCTCCACCGCCTGATCCACCTTCAGATTCGTATTGCGCAGCGCCGTGAGCAGCCGGTGCGCGTCGCCGTCCATCACCTGATCCGGCCGGAACGCGATCTCCACCAGGTTGCGGCCCGGCGTGCCGGAGAGCACTTTGCGGAACAGCGCCAGATATTTCTCCGCCTCCTCCTGGGGCAGCGTCAGCAGCGAGTGGCGGAAGCTGGAGATGATCTCCCCCTTCTCGTCCACATAGCAGCCGAGAATGCAGTCGATGCTGTTCTTGTCGGGGTTGAGCCTTCTGCGAATTTCGGATATTTCCTGTCTGTTCATGCTGTGCGCCTTTCCTTGCGAATCTTAGTCGGGGCCTGCGCCCACATATATCAATTATACCATGCCCCGGCAGAACAGGGTTTGAAGAATTCAAGACCTTTTCGTTGCATCGCGGTCGCGCCCCTGCGCCATTCGACAAAAATAGAGCGTAGAAAGTTTGAATTGCCCTTGAAATTTCGGTTGCATTCCAATATAATGTTAAACAAGGGTTGTAATGCCCCCCGGAGGGATCCGGACGCATTGCAGCAAACGGCCCAGACACGATTTCATAAAGTGAGGGGAATAATTATGAGCGCTTTGACTGATCTGATTTTTGCCGGTTCCAATGCAGTCGCTGGTCTGACCGAGGGCGCGGTGAACGACGCCATCGCCAAGTACGGCGCGGACGCTCCCATCGCCTTCCCGGACACCGCCTACTTCTTCCCGACCATCTACGCCGCCACCGGCGTGAAGGTGACCAAGCTGGGCGACCTGCCCGCCTGTGTGGGCGTGCTCAAGAGCCTGATTTCCAACAAGCCCGAGCTGGGCGACGCGCTGAACGCGGGCCTGGCCACCGCCGTGGGCGCGGAGATCCTGGAGGGTCTCAAGTTCGCCGACGGCGCAAAGCCCTATGAGAACGAGGGCGGCATCGGCTTCGTGCCGGATCCCATCATCCGCTCCCTGGGCGTGCCGCTGGTCACCGGCGACATTCCCGGCGTGGCCGTGGTGCTGGGCAAGGCCGACGACCCCGCCGATGCGGTAAACGTCATCAAGGACTACCAGTCCAAGGGCCTGCTCACCTTCCTGATCGGCGACGTGATCGATCAGGCGGTGGAAGGCGGCGTGAAAATGGGCCTGGAGTTCCGCGTGGTGCCGCTTGGCCACGATGTGACCGCAGTAATCCACGTCGTGACCGTCGCCATCCGTGCGGCGCTGATCTTCGGCGGCGTGGCCGCGGGCGATCTGCCGGCGCTGCTTAACTACACCAAGGAGCGCGTTCCGGCCTTCGTCAACACCTTCGGCCCGCTGAATGAGGTCGTGGTCTCCGCCGGTGCGGGCGCAATCGCGCTGGGCTTCCCGGTAGTGGTGGACCAGGCCATCGGCGATCTGGCGGTTCCGGGCGCGCTGGAAGCCGTCACCGACCACAGCATGACCGTCAAGAAGTCCCTGGAGCTGCGCGGCATCAAGATCAAGGTCAAGGAGATCAACATCCCCGTGGCCTTCGCCTCCGCGTTTGAGGGCGAAATCATCCGCAAGAAGGACGTTCAGGTGGAGTTCTACAGCGGCAAGAACGTGACCTGCGAGCTGGTCACCATGCGCGGCATGGACGAGATCGAGGATCACAAGATCAGCATCGTCGGCCCCGAACCCACCGAGGGCAACTATCCGCTGGCCACCTACATCGAGGTTGCGGGCGCAAAGATGCAGAAGGACTTCGAGTCCGTCATCGAGCGCCACATCCACAGCTGGTTCAACTACATGGAGGGTGTGATGCACACCGGCCAGCGCAACCAGTTCCGCATCCGCATCAGCAAGGAAGCCTATGAGAAGGGCCTGCGCCTGAGCCACTTCGGCGAGGTGCTCTACGCCATGATCATGGACGAGTTCGACGCGGTCGTCGACCGCTGCCAGGTCACGCTGGTCACCGATCCCGCCGAGGCCGAGCGCATCCTGAAGGAGGAGGCCATGCCGCGCTACAACGAGCGCGACGACCGCCTCGCCACCATGACCGACGAGGCCGTGGATACCTTCTACACTTGCACGCTCTGTCAGAGCTTCGCACCGGCGCACTGCTGCGTGGTCACCCCGGAGCGCCTGGGCCTGTGCGGCGCTGTGTCCTGGCTGGATGCAAAGGCCACCAACCAGCTCAATCCCACCGGCCCCTGCCAGCCCATCGCCAAGGTCGGCTGCACCGACGAGCGCACGGGCGCGTATACCACCGTCAATGAGGCCGTCGCCTCCGCCACCCAGGGCGCTGTGGAAACCGTGACACTCTACTCCATCCTGGAGGATCCCATGACCAGCTGCGGCTGCTTCGAGTGCATCTGCGGCATCGAGCCGATGTCCAACGGCTTCATCATCTGCAACCGCGAGTACGCCGGCATGACCCCCACGGGCATGACCTTCGGTGAGCTGGCCTCCATGACCGGCGGCGGCGTGCAGACCCCCGGCTTCATGGGCCACGGCCGCCACTTCATCGCCAGCAAGAAGTTTGCTAAGGCTGAGGGCGGCATCGAGCGCATCGTATGGATGCCCAAGGAGCTGAAGGACGACGTGGCTCCGCGCCTCAACAAGGCCGCCTTCGAGCTCTATGGTGTGGAGAACTTCTCCGACATGATCGCCGACGAGACCATCACCACCGACGGCGAGGAGCTGCTCAACTTCCTCACTGAGAAGGGCCATCCGGTGCTTGGCATGGATCCGCTGCTCTAAGGCATGTATGTGATTGAATTCCGCTTCGAGGACGACGATCCCATCGTCGCCCCCGCAAGGGAGGGCGAGACGCTGCTGGCGGTCGCAAAGCGCGCAGGGGTGCCCATCCAGGCCCCCTGTTCCGGCCTCGGCTCCTGCGGTAAGTGCCGCGTGCAGCTGCTCTCGGGCAGCCTGAACGCCGCCCCCTCCTATTACATTCTGGACGACGAATACGCCGAGGGCTGGCGGCTCGCCTGCACCGCAAGGATCTGCGGCGATGCCTGCGTGCTCGTCGGCGAATGATCGGACAAGCTCATCCGAACCGCTTCACGGCCTGCAAACCGTGGAGCGGTCTTTTCATGCGCAGAATTTTGCAGTGAATATTGAATTTTACGCACGAATTCATGACGAAATTGTTGCATATTTTCGACCAAACAGGTATAATAGGCACAGTATCATTCTGGAGGAAGCTGCAAAAATGGCTGTACAGAAGAAATCCAGCCCTGCCGCGCGCGCGCGCAGGGCGAAGCTGCGCCGCAAGCGCAAAATCCGCCGCATCGCCTGGCGCGCGGCGTTGTCATTTCTGACGGTGCTTGTGCTGCTCGTCGCCGCGCTGTACTGCGCCGGCTGGGTGGCCTTTCGCGGGCCGTCCGAAACCATGGGCGATCTGCTGACCGTCACCATGCTGGAGACCAGCGCGCTGAAGTTCATCCCCCGCCTCTATTACAGCTCCGCGCAGGTGGATGCAATCCTTGCGCGCAACCAGGTGAGCGAAGTGCAGGAGGCCACCGACACGAGCCTGATCGTGATCGCGCCGCCCACGCCCGAGCCCACGCCGATTCCCGACGATGCGCAGGTCACGGCGCTGCCCGATCTTCAGGCGCTGACCACGCCCGAGCCCACCCAGGAGCCGGTACGCACCATGGAAGGCATCGAGGTCTACGACGTCAAGGGCGGCACCTACAGCGGCTACATGATGGTCGTGCACGATCCCTCGCGCGTGAGCGTCGGCGTGTGCCGCGACAAGTTCAACTCCAAGGCCGGACTGCGGCTGCACGAGATCGCCGAGCGCTACGACGCGGTGGCGGCCGTCAACGGCGGCGCGTTTGTGGACACCAACGGCACCGGAAACGGCGGCACGCCCACCGGACTGGTGATCTCGGGCGGCGAAATTCTGAACAAGGCCAACAAGTCCTCCATCCACAACATCGTGGTGGGTTTCAACGAGGACGACATCCTGGTGTTCGGCAAGTTCTCCGGCGCGGAGGCCCAGGAGAACAACATGCGCGACGCCCTCGCCTTCGGCCCGGTGCTGGTGTCCAACGGCGAGCCCGCGCCTGTGACAGGCGCGAGCTCCGGCCTGAACCCCCGCACCGCTATCGGTCAGCGCGCAGACGGCGCGGTACTGATGCTGGTCATCGACGGCCGCCAGGCGACCAGCCTGGGCGCGACCTACGCGGATCTGATTCAGGTGATGCTGGAGTACGGCGCGGTGAACGCGGTCAATCTGGACGGCGGTTCCTCCTCCATGCTGTACTTCGACGGCGAATATCTCAACAACGGCGTGGCGCTGACGGGCTCGCGCAAGCTGCCCACGGCGTTCATCGTGCGCTGAGGGAGGTTGGATGGGACGATGAAACACAGTGAAGCAGAAAACATTCAGGTGCACAGCGCCGGCAAGCATGTCGCGCGGCACGTAAGCATAGACGCGACCCGGGAAGCGACGGGCAGGAACAGCGCAGCCAAATCTGATGCATCCCGCCCGGAGCGCAGCGCCGCATCCCGCAATTCCGCAGGCAAGCACAACTCTTCCAAGGCCGGGACTGCGCGCAAGCCCCACGCGAATCAAAGCAACTCTTCCCCGAAGAAATCCACTGTGAAGAAGCGCGCAGCTTCCCCCCGCAAGCGGCGCGGACGCAAGAGGAGCATCCTGCGCAGCCGCTTCTACCAGGTCTACTTCCTGCTGGTGATCCTCTGCGTTTTGGGTATCGCGCTGGGTGCGCGCTACCTGAACGGTGTGTTGGAGGACTACGAGTCCGCCCAGCCCAAGTACGTGGCCCAGCAGGCGGCGCGGCTGTTTGAGCGCGGCGACTACGAGGCCATCTTCGGCCTGGATACCTCCATGCAGGATGTGCCCGCGGAGGATCGCGCATACTACATCGGCCAGCTTCAGGCGCTGGCCGCGGGCAAGGAGGTCAGCTGGTCGGAGGCCTACTCTGGCAATGAGGACGAGCGGCGCTACCGCGTGTCGCTGGACGGCGAGAAGTTTGCGGAGTTCACGCTGGTTCCCAGCGGCGCGCAGACGGAGCGCGGCAGCCGGCTCTGGACCCTCAGTTCGATCACCACCTTCGTGCGCATCGAGGCGCCGCAGATCGTCGAGCCGGAGCCCACGCCCACACCGGTGCCCACCATCGCGTGCAGCATCACCGTTCCCAGCAGCTTCACTGTAACGGCGGACGGGCGGACGCTGGACGCAAACGACGTTGTCGAGGACGGCATCCCCATCGTCCCGGCGGGCATGCTGCCCTCGGATGTGACGGCCCCGGCCATGGTGCGCTACGCCTTCCCCTCGGAAAACGGCGCGCCCGACATCTGCGTGACCGACTGGCAGGGCAACGTGCAGACCCCCGTGCAGGACGGCGAGCACAGCTGGCGCTGCGAGCTGCCCCAGAATCCCGAGCTGGAGGCGCTGTACGGAGAGTCCGCCCTGGAGGTCGCCAAGCGCATCGCCAAGTATTCCACCCGCGAGTCCAGCCAGAACAGCGTGCTGAAGCTGTGCGCGAAGGACTCTCCCGCCTACGAGAGCATCAACAATTTTGACAGTTCTCTGGGCAAGAAGCCCAAGAGCTCCACCTTCGAGAACGTGGTCGTTTCGGACTTCTACCTCTATGCGGAGGACTGCTTTTCCTGCCGGGTGAGCTTCGATTACATTCCCCGCTTCGGCAACGAGAGCAAGACCTACCCCACCGCCTACACCCTCTACTTCGTCCGCCAGGGCGACAACGGCAAGCTCTACAGCTTCAGTCTGAACTGAAACGCCCTTGCCAGTTCCATCGATTTGTAGTAAGATAGAGGCAAAGGTATAGCAACAAAGGAGTGTACACATGTTTCAGGTAAGCTTCCGTTTTGAAAAGGGCGAAGACAGGAAGATCTTCGCCGCCGAGAATGAAAACCTGCTCGAGGTCGCGCGCAAGGCCAACGTCGCCATCGACGCGCCCTGCTCCGGCAACGGCTCCTGCGGCAAGTGCAAGGTACGCCTCGTCGAGGGCGAGCTGGATTCCCCCCGAACCCGCCACATCTCCGAGGAGGACTACGCCGCTGGCTGGCGTCTGTCCTGCAACAGCCGCGTCGTCTCCGACGTGGTCGTGGAGGTTCCGGACATCGCCTCCGCCTACAAATCCCGCATGAAGACCGCCGATCTGAGCACCGGCGAGGAGGTGCGCATCTTCAACGCCGCCGAGGACAGCATTCGCGCGGCCGGCATCAGCTTCGTAAACGACTTCGTCAGCGCCGTGATCGCCATGGACGCGCCCACGCTGGACGACACCATGCCCGACAACGAGCGCCTGGAGCGCGCGCTGATGGCGGAGCTGGAGGTGGAGTTCGTGTCCATCCCCCACAGCGTGCTGGTGCACCTGCCCTCCACGCTGCGCGAGAACGGCTTCCGCGTGCGCTGCTGCGGCAAGCAAGACGGCGACCGCTTTGAACTCATGACCGTCTCCGCGCCCGACGATGCGACTCCCATGTGCGGCGTGGCCATCGACATCGGCACCACCACCGTCACCGCGGTGCTCACCGACCTGGAAAGCGGCAAGCTGCTGGCGAAGGGTTCCGCCGGAAACGGCCAGATCCGCTACGGCGCGGACGTAATCAACCGCATCATCGAGTCCAGCCGCCCTGGCGGAAAGAAGCGTTTGCAGGACGCCATCGTCAAGGAGACCCTGCAGCCGCTGCTGCGCGCGATGTATCAGGACGCGAACGTGTCCGAGGAGCGCGTGCTGTCAATCTGCGTGGCGGCCAACACCACCATGAACCACCTCTTCGTGGGCACGGACGCGGATCCGGTGCGCACGGAGCCCTACATCCCCGCCTTCTTCCGCTGGAACGACCTGAAGGCCCGGGACGTGCGCCTGCCCGCCAACAGCGAGGCCGGCGTGATCCTCGCGCCGAACATCGGTTCCTACGTGGGCGGCGACATCACCGCGGGCACGCTGATGAGCATGATCTGGAACACGGACGAGCTTTCTCTGTTCATCGATCTGGGCACCAACGGCGAGATCGTGTTCGGCAACCGGGACTTCCTGATGAGCTGCGCCTGCTCCGCAGGCCCCGCCTTTGAGGGCGGCGACATCTCCTGCGGCATGCGCGCCACCGACGGCGCCATCGA
>JAUNNK010000166.1 GCA_030537335.1 Clostridia bacterium
GTCGGCTCCTACATCGTTGCCGCCATCTTCGGCCAGGTGGACTTCACCGCCGTGAAGGAAGCTGCCTGGATCGGCCTGCCCTTCCAGTGGAAGGACACCGTGTTCTCCCTGTTCAAGGGCTGCGACGGCGGCATGCTGGTCTCCTCCATCGCCATCATGATGCCCATTGCGCTGGCCACCATGGTTGAGCACATCGGCGACATGTGCGCCATCTCCTCCACCGTCGGCGAGAACTTCGTCGCCGAGCCCGGCCTGCACCGCACCCTGCTGGGCGACGGCTGCGCCACCGCGCTGGCCGCTGCCTTCGGCGCTCCCGCAAACACCACCTACGGCGAGAACACCGGCGTGCTCGCGCTGACCAAGGTCTACGATCCCCGCGTCATCCGCATCGCAGCCGTGCTGGCCGTGATCTTCGCCTTCTGCCCGAAGTTTGAGGCCCTGATCGCCTGCATGCCCACCGCCACCATCGGCGGCGTGTCCCTGATCCTCTACGGCATGATCTCCGCCGTCGGCGTGCGCAACGTCGTGGAAAACCAGGTGGACTTCACCAAGAACCGCAACATCATCATCGCCGCGCTCATCATGGGCCTGTCCCTGGGCATCACTTTCTCCAGCGCTGGCAAGATCGTGCTCGGCCCCATCAGCCTGTCCGGTCTGGCCGTCGGCGCGCTGGTTGGCATCATCCTGAACGCCATCCTGCCCGGCAACGACTACGTGTTCGGCTCCAACGATCAGGGCGACAAGTCCGTCAACTTCAAGGTCTGATTTCAGATCAAATATGGCCCGGATGTTCCATGGGAATGTCCGGGCCTTTTCTGTCCTCACGGGAACTCGAACAGGTCGATCTGATATGGCCCCTGGGCACCGCCGGAGGACACGGCGTGGTAGTACAGCGGTGAAACACGGGCCATATTTCCGCCCTCCAGGCGCAACAGTCCCACGCAGGGCCGGGAATCCGGCGGCGCATACTTCATCTCCACGCACAGATCGCAGCTCTGGCGCAGCTGATCCATGGAGAAGCTGCGGCGCAGCGACGGCGCGAGGTAGCCCTCCGCCTCCGCGTCGAGCCCCGCCAGCGCGGCCTCCACCGCGGCCATGGCGGTCTGCGTCGGAGTCTGGGGCCAGCGCGGCGCGCCCTGCGCCCAGGCGGGCTCCGACGTGACCAGCGTCAATCCCTCCGCCGTGAGTCGCCAGATCTCCAGCGTGGCGTGGCCCACGGTGTCACCCCTTGCGACGATGGCCCGGATGCGCCCATCTCCCTCGATGTCGATCTGCCGCGCGCGCAGAAAGCCGGTCTCGCTGCGCAGATCGGGCGTGGCGCACAGCAGGTACGCGCCCTCTTCGCAGCGCCCCAGCAGCACAGCGCCCTCTGGAAGAAACTGCATCGACGGCGGCTCCGCGCCCTCAGGCAGCGTGCACAGAACCCGCCCGTCGCAGCGCAGCACCGGGGGATCGCCCTCCAGTACAAGCTCGTGCCCGGAGAGACTGACACTTCGGGGCGGCGCGTCGCGCGTTTCCGGCGTGAGCTCGAGCTCGGTCACGTTGCCGGGCCAGATCACGGCGCTCAGATCCTCCGCTGCTTCCAGGGATTCCGCCATGGGTGCGCCCCGGGAGAACACGATGCGCCGCGCCATGGACCGGCAGGCGCGACTCAGCGGACGGTAGTCCAGATAGAGCGCTCCGGTTGCGCACACGGGCCGCAGCAAAATCTGTTCCCTGGAGACCTCCCCGGAAAAACGGCCGTTGATGTAGATGAGGCCCGGATGCGGTGCGGTGACCGCCAACATTGGCTGCATGCAAAATCCCCTCCCGTGCTGCGGACTTTGCTCCAGCATATGCGGCGGGGGAGGGGATTCTGAACCGCAGACTTCAGGCCTGCGGCACGGGTTGGGGATTGGGCTGGGGATTGGCCGGGGGCGGCGCGGAGTTGGCGCGCTTCGCCTGCTCCTTCTCGTTCTTGTTCTTCAGCATGGTCTTGACCTCGCACATCAGCTGGGGCACCAGCTCGATGATGCGGTCGGCGGGCGCGTAGGCCTGGGCGGGCAGCAGGCGCACGGAATTCTGATTGGTCACCAGAAAGCCCATGGGCTGCAATGTCACGCCTGCGCCGGTGCCGCCGCCGAAGGGAAGGCGGTTGCCGTCCTCCGCCGGGGCGCGATAGCGGCTGCCGCAGTGGTACTCCGCGCCGCCTGCGACGAAGCCGAAGCTGACCCGGGAGACCGGAATCACGGTCGAACCGTCCTGGGTGAGGATCGGTTCGCCGATGACGGTGTCCACGTCCACCATGTCGCGTATGTTCTCCATCGTCGTGCGCATGATATTTTCAATCGGATGTTTTCCTTCCATGGGGCAAGCCTCCTGCGAACATAGTGCTGCGCGCCGATGAGCGCGGCGAGAATAATATGTCCCGCCGTCATGGAAATCATTCCGCTGAAGAGAAGGTTGCTGCCGTCGCAGGAGAAGTCGGGCAGGGGATCGAGACAGATCGCGCCCGGCGGTGCGACGGGCTCCAGCGTCGCCTGAAGGGAGCGTGCCAGCCCGCACATAAGCGCCGTGGCGGCGGCGTCGCGGGCACCGACGGTGCCTTCCAGGCACAGCCGTTCCAGGCGCATGTGCCGCAGGGCGTAGCGGGCGGCGTGCAGCAGGGCAGGCAGCGCGTCCGTTTTATTTATGTCCAGCTCCGCCTTCTTCCAGGGCAGGTGCTTCTTTTCGCCCAGCATGCGCTGATGCGCGCCCCGAAGGGCGTAGCGTCCCTCGAAGACGGAGGCTCCCGCCCCGAAGGCCGCACCCTGGTGAATGCGCAGCGCCACGGCAAATTTTATCGGGATGCTGCACAGATAGAACAACAGCACGGCGGCTGCGGCGAAGTATACGGCCAAGTTCACACCTTCTCAACAATTGTGAAGACATTTTTTCCA
This sequence comes from Clostridia bacterium, assembly GCA_030537335.1. Classification (GTDB taxonomy): domain Bacteria; phylum Bacillota; class Clostridia; order Christensenellales; family Aristaeellaceae; genus SFTH01. The sequence goes on from JAUNNK010000166.1 coordinate 2,919, forward strand.
AACTGACGCGAATTATTCTTTTTTTTTGTGTCGGAGTGTGTTATAATAAAGCTTAGACGAATAACCTGACGGAAAGTGGCGGATGCGTAGGCATGACGGATGAACGCGGGTTCAAACTGCTTCAGGTGGAGGTCCTGGGCCAGCAAGTCTCTCTGGAGACGCGGCCGGGTCTGTTTTCTCCGGAGCACGTGGATCGCGGCACGCTCGCGATGCTTTCGCATGTAAAGATTGCGTCGGGTATGCGCATTATGGATCTTGGCTGTGGATGCGGCGTTGTCGGCATCGTGGCAGCGAAGATCGCCGGGGAAGAAAATGTTTTCATGTCCGATGCCGATCCGATGGCGGTGGAAACCGCGCGCCGGAATGCGGAGAGGAACGGTGTGGGCGGAGTGCAGGTCTGCGTCTCGGACGGTTTTCAGAGCGTGGACGCAAGCGGCTTCGATCTCATCCTGTCCAATCCTCCGTATCAGACGGATTTTTCGGTGGCAAAGGGTTTTATTGAAAAGGGTTTTAACCGATTGAAAATCGGCGGCAAGCTGTATATGGTCACAAAGCGGCGCGCGTGGTATAAAAACAAGATGATCTCCGTTTTCGGCGGCGTGGAAATCCGCGAGACGGACGGTTACTATGTATTCATTGCCGAACGGCGCAGCCTGAAATATGCGAATAAAGCTCCCAGACGGATGTAAAGCCCGCCGTGGAGCCATTCCGGGCGGATTTTTTCCGACCGTGCTCGACGCGAACGCATCTTCAAAACGGAAAATCGATTTCTTCTTCGGACCGGCAGGGCGGCGCATTTTTCGCGCGGTTCTGTCGGCCTGACTTTTTGCATAGAAGTGAAGCGCATGTCATATCAGCGGTACGTACCGCTTTTGCCGGGAGAGAATGTGAAAATCTGAAATTGGAATGGGAGGATGGAAAGACGTGAATGTTGCAATCACTGCTGTCATTGCGCTGATTGCGTTGGTGGCCGGCCTCGCAGCCGGATACTTCTACCGCAAGAACACGATGGAGAAGAAGATCGGCCAGACGGAAGAGTACGCCCGGAACCTGCTGGACGAGGCGGCCCGCAAGGCTGAGGACAAGAAGAAGGAAGCGGTGCTGGAGGCCAAGGAAGAGGTCATTCGCCTGAAGAATGAGCTCGACAAGGAGATCCGCGACCGCCGCAGCGAGGTGACCCGCCAGGAGCGCAGGGTCAACCAGCGCGAGGAACAGCTCGACAAAAAGATGGACAACCTGGAGCAGCGCGAGGAGCAGCTCAACGACAAGTACCGCGAGGCCGAGCGCCTGGAGGCCGAGGCCCAGGAGATGCACGACCGCCAGCAGCAGGAGCTGGAGCGCGTGGCCAACATGACCTCCGACGAGGCCAAGAACATCCTGATCGACCGCGTCCAGAAGGACGCCTACCACGACGCCGCCGTCATGGTGCGCGAGATCGAAGCCCGCGCCAAGGAAGAGGCGGACAAGAAGGCCCGCGACATCATCTCCACCGCCATTCAGAAGTGCGCGGCGGATCACGTGGCCGAGACCACCGTCTCCGTTGTGGCGCTGCCCAACGACGACATGAAGGGCCGCATCATCGGCCGCGAGGGCCGCAACATCCGCACGCTGGAGACCGCCACGGGCGTGGACCTCATCATCGACGACACCCCCGAGGCCGTGATCATCTCCGCCTTCGATCCGGTGCGCCGCGAAATCGCCCGCATCGCCCTGGAGAAGCTGATCACCGACGGCCGCATCCACCCCGCCCGCATCGAGGAGATGGTGGAGAAGGCCCGCAAGGAAGTGGACAACCAGATCCGCGAGGCCGGCGAACAGGCCATCTTCGAGACCAACCTGCACGGCATCCATCCGGAGCTGGTCAAGCT
>JAUNNK010000167.1 GCA_030537335.1 Clostridia bacterium
AGTGCATGGAAGCGATGCCCTTGAGCGGCAGGTAGTAGTTCATCATGGAGAACATGCCCTTCTTCATCTCGCCGCCGTACCAGGTGTTCAGGATGACCTGCTCACGGGAGGTGATGTTAAAGATGGCAGCGGTCTCGGAATTCAGGCCCAGCTCCTGGTACTTCTCGCACTTTGCCTTGGCGGCGTTGTAGGAGATGAAGTCGGGCTCGAAGTTCTTCAGCTCCTCCTCGGTGGGAGCGATGAACATGTTCTTGACGAAGTGGGCCTGCCATGCAACTTCCATGATGAAGCGGATGGCCATGCGGGTGTCCTTGTTGGTGCCGCAGAAGCAGTCAACCACGTACAGCTTCTTGTTGGACAGCTGCTTGATGGCCTGCTCCTTGCAGTATGCCCAAGCTTCCTGGGAGGCGGGCTTGTTGTCGTTCTTGAACTCGTCGGAGGTCCACCAGACGGTGTCCTTGGAGTTCTCGTCCATGACGATGAATTTGTCCTTCGGGGAGCGGCCGGTGTAGATGCCGGTCATGACGTTCACAGCGCCCAGCTCAGTCAGCTGACCCTTTTCAAAGCCCTCGAGGGCCGGATCCATTTCGGCTGCGAACAGCTCTTCATAAGAAGGATTGTACACGATCTCGGTAGTACCGGTAATGCCATACTTGCTCAGATTGATCTCAGACATTTTCATGCAACCTCTTTCCTTAAAAATTTTGGCTTGCCGATTGTGCAGACAACGCGAAAATCTGCTGTCTGAGCAGACTACGCATTCCCGTCTGCATCAGCAAGCCCCGGTTATCCATATCATCAGCAATATCATGATACACTAGTACACCAATAAAATCAACACTATTTGCATAAAATTATAGAAAACTTTCCATACAGACGGGCGGATCCGGGAAAATTCCTTCTAATAATATGGCCAGATCGCACCGCCCTCATGCCTTCCAGTTTCAGGCATTAGCCCGGGACTGGAGCATTTCGCCCAGCGCGTCGCTCAGGCGCGTGATCTGTTTCACCGACAGCGCCTCGCCACGGATGCGCACGTCCAGGTTTTGGGACATAAGCAGTTTCTCGGCCTGTTCGCGGCTGACGCCGAAGTCGCCCGTCAGGTTGTTGACCAGCGTCTTGCGGCGCATGCGGAACGCGCTGCGGATGAGGCGCAGAAGCAGCTTTTCATCCTTGGCCCGCAGGCCGTCCATGCGGCGGTTCAGGCGAATCAGGCGGCTCATCACGTGTGGCGGCGGCGAGAAGCGATCCGGCGACACGTCCATCAGCTCCTCCACATCGTAGTAGTATTGCGTCAGCATCGCCAGCGCACAGTAGTTTTTGTTCCCCAGCTGCGCGCCGATGCGCTCCGCAGCCTCCTTCTGCACCATCACGGTGATGTTGCCGATGTTCGCGCCGCAGGTGAGCAGGCGCTCGATCACGTCGGCGGTGATGTAGTACGGAAGGTTGGCCACTACCTGCACGTTCTCGCCCGGAAAGCGCTCCTCCAGCAGCACGGACAGGTCGCACTTCATCACGTCCTCGAATATGATTTCCGCGTTGTTCACGCCCTCGAGCACCTCATTCAGCACCGGTTCAAGCTTGCGGTCGATCTCCAGAGCCAGCACCTGACGGCAATGGGACGCGAGGTGATGGGTCAGCAGGCCCGGGCCGGGGCCGATCTCCAGCACGGCCTCCCCTTCCCCCACACCGGATTCCAGTGCGATTTCCTCCAGAAAGTCGTCGTCCAGTATAAAGTTCTGACCCAGCGAGTGGGTGAACGAAAAGCCGTGCTTCTCCAGCGCGATGCGCGCGCGCAGGCCCGGCGAGATTCCCTGATTCTGCATAGTTTCTCCTTTGAAAAACGGGAGAACCAGCAGGACACTGATTCTCCCGGATGCATGTGTGCTTGTGATTACTTGGTGCCAAACAGGCGGTCGCCGGCGTCGCCCAGGCCGGGAACGATGTACTTGTTCTCGTTGAGGTGATCGTCGATGGCGGCGATGTAGAGATCCACGTCCGGATGGGCCTTCTGCAGGGCGTCGATGCCCTCGGGGCAGCCCACCAGGCACATCAGGGTGATGCGCTTGCAGCCGCGGCGCTTGATGAAGTCGATGGCGGCGATGGCGGAGCCGCCGGTGGCCAGCATGGGATCCACCACGATCAGGTCGCGCTCGCTGACGTCGGTGGGCAGCTTGCAGTAATACTCCACCGGAAGATGGGTCTCCGGGTCGCGGTACAGGCCGATGTGGCCCACCTTCGCGGAGGGAACGATGCACAGCACGCCGTCCACCATGCCCAAGCCTGCGCGCAGGATCGGCACGATGCCCAGCTTCTTGCCGGCGATGATCTTGGACTTGCACTTTGCAACGGGCGTTTCGATCTCGATCTCCTGAAGCGGCAGATCGCGGGTTACTTCATAAGCCATCAGCATTGCAATTTCCTCCAGAAGCTGGCGGAAATCCTTGGTGCTGCACTCGGTTTGACGCATCAGAGTAAGCTTGTGCTGAACGAGGGGATGATCCACAACATGTACGGTGCTCATTCTATAACCTCCATTATATAAAGCCCGCCGCAAGCGGCAACACTTTTGTATCAGAAAGATTATACCCCAATGCGCGCCAAAATACAACATTTTTCTAGAAAAACAGTTGAGAATCTCCCGTGCCACACGCAGGATTGCATGAAAATGGAGCGGCAGTCTATGCCGCTCCGGGATGGTATCCGATGTTTAGCCGCTGACTTCGCCCTCCAGACAGCCCTCCTCGACGCGTACGACGATCTCATTGTTCTCCACGTCGACGATCAGTCGGCTGTCCTCCGGCACGTACTGTGCGATCAGCAGCTTGGCGATGGCCGTCTCCACGCTCTTCTGCAGGAAGCGCTTCAGTGGGCGCGCGCCATAGGCGCTGTCGTAGCCGTTTTCGATCACGTAGTCCTCCGCCGCAGGCGTGAGCTTCACGCTCAGCCGACGGTCCGCCAGGCGCTTCTCCAGGTTCTGGATCATCAGGTGCATGATCTCCACGATCTGGCTCCGGGTCAGCGGCGTGTAGAGCACGATCTCGTCCAGGCGGTTCAAAAACTCCGGACGGAACTGGGTCTTGAGCAGCGCGTCCACCTGCCTGCGGGCCTCGTCGCTCAGGTTGCCGTCGGCATCGATGCCCTCCTGAATGTAGCTGGAGCCCAGGTTCGAGGTCAGAATGATGATGGTGTTCTTGAAGTCCACCGTGCGACCCTGGGAGTCGGTGATTCTGCCGTCGTCCAGCACCTGCAAGAGGATGTTGAATACGTCGGGATGGGCCTTCTCCACCTCGTCGAACAGCACCACGCTGTACGGATGGGTGCGCACGGCCTCGGTCAGCTGACCGCCCTCCTCGTAGCCCACGTATCCGGGAGGCGCTCCGACCAGACGGGACACGCTGTGCTTCTCCATGTACTCGGTCATGTCGATGCGCACGATGTTCTTCTCGTCGTCAAACAGCGCCTGCGCCAGCGTCTTGGCCAGCTCCGTCTTGCCAACGCCCGTGGGGCCGAGGAACAGGAACGAGCCGATGGGCCGGTTCGGGTCCTGAATGCCCGCGCGGGAGCGCAGGATGGCCTCGGAGACCTTGGTGACGGCCTCGTCCTGACCGACGACGCGCTCGTGCAGGATGCTCTCCAGGCGCAGCAGCTTCTCGCGCTCGCCCTCCACCAGCTTGGAGACCGGAATGCCCGTCCAGCGGGATACGATTCGGGCAATCTCCTCCTCGGTCACGCGGTCGCGCAACAGACTGTTCTGCCCGCGGCTCTCCTCCGCCAGCTTCTCCTCCTCCGCCAGCTGCTTCTTCAGCTCCGGTAGCCTGCCGTACTGCAGCTCGGCGGCCTTGTTCAGGTCATACTCGCGCTGGGCGCGCTCGATGTCGGCGTTCACCTGCTCGATCTCCTCGCGCAGCTTCTGAACCTTGCCGATGGAGTTCTTTTCCTTCTCCCACTGGGCCTTCATGCCGCTGAACTTGTCGCGCAGCGCCTTCAGCTCACCCTGCACGTGCTCCAGCTGGCGCTTGGAGAACTCATCGTCCTCCTTGGCCAGCGCGGCCTCCTCGATCTCCTTCTGCATGATTTCCCGGGAAATTTCGTCCATCTCCTGGGGCATGGAGTCGATCTCGGTGCGGATCATGGCGCAGGCCTCGTCGATCAGGTCGATGGCCTTGTCCGGCAGGAAGCGGTCGGTGATGTAGCGGTTGGACAGCTTCGCGGCGCTGACGATGGCCTGATCGGAGATCTTCACGCCATGGAACACCTCGTAGCGCTCCTTGAGACCGCGCAGGATGGAGATGGTGTCCTCCACGCTGGGCTCATCCACCAGCACAGGCTGGAAGCGGCGCTCCAGCGCTGCGTCCTTTTCGATGTACTTGCGGTACTCGTTGATCGTGGTCGCGCCCACGCAATGCAGCTCGCCCCGGGCCAGCATCGGCTTGAGCAGGTTGCCTGCGTCCATGCTGCCCTCGGTCTTGCCCGCGCCTACGATGGTGTGCAGCTCGTCGATGAACAGGATGATCCTGCCGTCGCTCTTCTTGACCTCCTCGAGAACCGACTTCAGTCGCTCCTCAAACTCGCCGCGGTACTTTGCGCCTGCGATCAGCGCGCCCATGTCCAGCGAGATCAGCTGGCGATCCTTCAGCGTGGTGGGCACGTCGCCGCGCACGATTCGCTGGGCCAGGCCCTCTGCGATGGCGGTCTTGCCCACGCCGGGCTCGCCGATCAGGCAGGGGTTGTTCTTCG
>JAUNNK010000168.1 GCA_030537335.1 Clostridia bacterium
CCAAAACGATGAACTCCTTGTCCTCGATCTCCAGGTTGAAGTCGCTGACCGCCGTGAATCCGCCGGGGTAAATCTTGTAGATGTGTCGCAGGGACAGACTCGCCATGCCTTCGCCTCCCGTGCGCAGCCGCATGTGTTGCCCGACGGCAGCGCTTCGGTTCTATTCTGCACAAAAATCGCCGGGGCATGCGCAAGGGATGCGCCCGGCGGAGGATTACAGCCCCCGTTCTTCCAGTTTTTTCTGGACGCTGGGGTAGAGCCTCATATCGGTGTGGGGAATGAACTTTGCGGCGTGCATGCGCACGGTGAAGTCCGGCATGGACGCGAACTGCACGCAGTACAGCTTCTCCCGGAAGTAGCGGATGTCCTCGAAGCGGCTTCGATCCAGCAGCAGCGCGTGTGCACCGTCCAGCGAGGAGTTGCGGATGCAGCGGAAGCGCTCCCGGGGCAGGTCGGGGAAGATGCCCAGCGTGATGGCGGACTCCAGGTCGGAGTGCGCGCCGAAGGCCCCGGAGAGGTAGAAGTGGCCGATGTCATGCACGTCACAGCCCACGGATTCCAGCAGGCAGTCCACCATGGTGTGGGCCGCGGCCTTGGTCTCCAGATACTGGCGGATGTCCGTCTGCGAGAAGTACAGTGCACTGCCGGTGGCGGACTCCTCCGCCGTGGCGTACACCGCTGCGTACTGCTCCTCGTCCTCGAGGTACACAATGCGCGGCGAGGCCTCCGGCTGAAATTCCCCGGCGATGTTGATCCAGCCGTTCAGCCGCATCTGGGCCAGCAGGTCGATGATGCCCGAACCGCAGATGCCAATGGGTGGCTGATTTCCGATGGTGGTGTAGTGCAGCTCAGGGCCGTCGATGCGCACCGAATCGATGGCTCCCGGCTGGGCACGCATGCCGAAGCGGCTGATGTAGCCCTCCAGCGCCGGGCCTGCAGCGCCTGCACCCGCCAGCAGCCAGTCGCGGTTGCCGATCACCAGCTCGCCGTTGGTGCCGATGTCGAAGAACAGGCCGATCTCCTCCTGCTTGTGCAGGTTCAGCACCAGCAGGCCGCTTACGATGTCGCCGCCGATGTAGTTTGACGCGGAGGGGATGATGTAGACAAGGCCCGTAAAGTCCATGCCCAGCTCCGATCCCCAGAACCAGCCGGGGTCGGTGCTCACCGGCGCGAAGGGAGAGGCGAACACCGTCCAGGCGTTGAGCTTCAGCAGAAAGTGGATCATCGTGGTGTTGCCGGAGACGATCAGCGCGGGGCAGCTTCGGGCGGATATGCCCGACTCCTCCGTGAGACGATCCAGCAGTCGGTTGAAGCTCTCCACCGTCGCGCGCTGCATGTCCTCCATGTGATTGTCGCACTCCAGCGTGTAGGTGATGCGGGTCAGGATGTCCGAGCCGTACACGCCCTGGCCGTTGGGCTCGCTGGCCTGAGCCAGCACTTCGCCGCTGTTCATGTCCACCAGCTGCATGACGATGGTGGTGGAGCCGTAGTCGGCGGCGAGGCCGTAGTGCTGCGCACGGGCATCGCCGGGTTCAATCGATGCGATCTCCCAGCCCGGCTCCCGGCAGACCAGCGCCGCTGTGACGCGGTATTCGCCCGCAAGGCAGGCCGTGTGCAGGCCCTGCAGCGCGTGCAGGGGCAGATGCGCGTCGGCGTAACCCTGTGCCGACAGGGCATCCAGCAGGCGCTGGCGGTCGCTGCGGTTGTCCTCCTCGGTGGGCGGGGTCATTTCCAGATAGATTTTTTCACAGAAGCGGTTCATACTTCCTCCATTGTGCCCGGTTTCTGCGCACAATTATACAACAAAAGCGGCTGCGCTTCAAGAATCACAGTAAAAATCGCATCGAGGACGCTTGACGCGCGGCCCTGGCTCTGCTAGAATTTTTGCATATGGTTTGCACGGAGGTTGAAACATGAAGTACAGGCTGATCGCCATGGATCTGGACGGTACGCTGAACAACGATGAGAAGCGGATCACGCCCCGCACCCGCGATGCGCTGATGGCGGCGCAGGAGGCGGGAATCCGGCTGGCGCTGGCCTCCGCGCGACCCTCGCCGGGACTGTACAGGGAGCGGGACGCGCTGTGTATGCAGGAGCATCGGGGCGTGTTGATGTCCTACAACGGCGGGCGAATCGTGGACGCGGCCAGCGGGGAGACGCTGTTCGAGACCAGCATGCCCATGGAGGCCGCGCGGGATGTGCTGCGGGCGCTGGAGGTACTGCCGGTCACGCCGATTCTGGATGACGGGAAGCAGTTCTACGTCACCGACCGCAGGGGATTCAAGGTGGACTACGAGTGTCGCAACAACGGCATGGTCTGCGACGAGGTTGAAAACCTTGCAGACTTCCTGCAATTTGCGCCGGTGAAGATCCTGATGTCGGTGGATCCTGCGCAGATCGTGGATGTGCAGCGGCAGATTGCAGCGCTGCTGCCGGACGATCTGACCGTGGTGCAGACGGCGGCCTTCTATCTGGAGGTGATTCCCCGCGCGATCAACAAGGGCCAGGGCATTCTGGACATCTGCCGGGCGCTTCAGATGCAGCCGGAGGAGGTCGTGGCCTTCGGCGACGCGGAGAACGACATTCCCATGCTGCGCGCGGCGGGCGTGGGCGTGGCCATGGGCAACGCCGACCCTGCGGTGAAAGCTGCGGCGGACATGGTGACGCTGAGCAACAACGAGGACGGCATCGCATTTGCACTGGAGAAGCTGCTGGCGGAGGCTTGATTCTTTACATTGGATCTGCTAGAATGAATGCGTTCATCGGAGGGCAAGGCTCGCTGGAAGTGACTGCCGGATAAGATGACGGGTTGAGACGCCCGTTGTGTTATCCGGCTTTTTTTGTGCGATGGCTCCGGTGGAAAGATACCAAATGATTGGGAGAGCGGAACCATGCAAAAGAAATCGAGCTTTACCCAGGGGAGCATCCTTGCACCGCTGATGCGCTTTGCGCTGCCGGTGCTGGGCGCGCTGATCCTGCAGGCGATGTATGGCGCGGTGGATCTGCTGGTGGTGGGCCAGTTCGGCACACCGGCGGGCGTATCGGCAGTCTCCACGGGCAGCCAGCTGATGCACACCATCACCACGGTCATTACAGGCCTGTCCATGGGAACCACGGTGCTGCTGGGCCAGCACATCGGCGCGGGGTCGAACCGGCACGCGGGGGACATCATCGGCGGGGCCATCTGCCTGTTTGCCTTTCTGGGCGCGCTGCTGACGGCGGTGGTGACGCTGTCAGCGGAGGGACTGTGCGCGCTGATGCATGCGCCCGAGGAGGCCTTTCATCAGACGGTGCAGTACGTGTCGATCTGTGCGGGCGGTTCGCTGTTCATCGTGGCCTACAACGTGCTGGGCAGCGTGTTTCGCGGCATGGGGGATTCCCGCACGCCGCTGCTGGCGGTGATCATCGCCTGCGTGGTGAACGTGCTGGGGGACATGCTGTTCGTGGCGGTGTTCCACATGGCTGCGGCCGGCGCAGCGCTGGCCACGGTGCTGGCCCAGGGCGTGAGCGTGGTGCTCTGCCTGCTGGTGATCCGGAAGAGGGGCCTGCCCTTCGCTTTCGGGCGGGAGAACATCCGCCCGCACAGGGAGGTTCTGCGGCGCACGCTGCTGCTGGGTGCGCCCATCGCGCTACAGGATCTGCTGGTGAGCGTCTCCTTCCTGGTGCTGCTCGCCATCGTCAACGGCCTGGGGCTGATCGCATCGGCGGGCATGGGCGTTTCGGAGAAGCTCTGCGCCTTCATCATGCTGGTCCCCTCGGCCTTCTCTCAGTCGCTGTCAGCCTTCGTGGCGCAGAACATCGGCGCTGCAAGGCCCGATCGCGCGCGCAGGGCCATGCTCTGGGGTATGCTTACGTCCTTCCTGCTGGGCTGCGTCATGGCCTGGGCGGCCTACTTCCACGGGGACGTGCTGGGCTCGATCTTCGCCAGGGACGCGGAGGTCATCGCAGCGGGCTGGGACTACCTGCGCGCCTACGCCATCGACACCCTGCTGGTGAGCTTCCTGTTCTGCTTCATCGGCTACTTCAACGGCTGCGGCAACACCACCTTCGTCATGATCCAGGGCCTTGTGGGCGCGTTCGGCGTGCGCATCCCGGTGTCCTGGCTGATGAGCCGCATGGAGCCGCCGTCGCTGTTCCGCATCGGTCTGGCCACGCCCTGCTCCACGGTGGTGCAGATCTGCCTGTGCGCGGCCTTCCTCGCCTGGACGATCCGGCGGGAGAGGCGAAAAACTGCATAAACAGAATTATGGCGCATTCCGCGATGTTCTGCGGAATGCGCCGTTGGTCGTTTTACCGGTTGTCCACCTTCTCGGGATAGAGGTCGTGGTTCGCAAGGCGCTGCCAGGCGACCTCCTCCCAGCGGGTGCCGGGTCGGCCGTAGTTGCAGTAGGGGTCGATGGAGATGCCGCCGCGGGGTGTGAACTTTCCCCAGACTTCGATGTACTTGGGATCCATCAGGCGGATCAGATCCTTCATGATGATGTTCATGCAGTCCTCGTGGAAGTCGCCGTGGTTGCGGAAGCTATAAAGATAGAGCTTCAGCGACTTGCTCTCCACCATGCGCTCGCCGGGGACATAGGAGATGTAGACCGTGGCGAAGTCGGGCTGGCCGGTGATGGGGCACAGGCTGGTGAACTCGGGGCAGTTGAACTTGACGAAGTAATCGTTGTCCGGGTGCTTGTTGACGAAGGTCTCCAGCACCTCCGGCGCGTA
>JAUNNK010000169.1 GCA_030537335.1 Clostridia bacterium
TGCTGTCCATGGCCCGCAGCATGATGCCCAACTCCGCAGGCAGCCAGTTCTTCATTATGCACGCCGACGCACCCCATCTGGACGGCGACTACGCGGCCTTCGGCAAGGTGACCGACGGCATGGACGTGGTGGATCGCATCGCCTCCGTGCGCACCGGCATGCAGGATCGCCCCGTGGAGGAGCAGAAGATTGCGCGCGCCACCGTGGATACCTTCGGCGAGACCTACACCGTCGAGAAGTACGGCAGGCGCTGAGCGGAATACACGAATTGTCCGGGCATCGCGCCCGGAACGGATGCAAAGGAAGAAGAGGTGCAAACCCATGAAGGATATGTACTATGAAATGACCATCGCCGGGTGCAGGCGCGCGCTGCCGCTGTGCCCCATCAGCGATGCACTCAACATCGGCGCGTTCGTGATCTTCGGCGACCCGGAGCTCACCACCGCCTGCGCCGAGGAGCTGCTCAACCGCGCTCCCGAGCACGACGTGATGATCACCGCGGAATCCAAGGGCATTCCGCTGATCTGCGAGATGGCCCGCCTGAACGGCAACGCCCGCTATGTGTTGGCCCGCAAGTCCCCGAAGCTGTACATGCGCAACGTGTTCGTCTCCGAGGTGCGCTCCATCACCACCGATCACGTGCAGACCCTGTGCCTGGACGGTGCGGACGCCGAATATATGCGCGGCAAGCGCGTGCTGATCGTGGACGACGTGATCTCCACCGGCGAGTCCCTGCGCGCGCTGGAAGAGCTGGTGAACAAGGCCGGCGGCAACATCGTCGGTCGCATGGCGATCCTGGCCGAGGGCGACGCCACCAAGCGCGACGACATCATCTATCTGGAAAAGCTGCCGCTGTTCGACAAGGACGGAAAGCCCATCGAAGAATAACGGAAAAATGCGCACCGCCCCATTGACGATGCGCATTTATGCAGCAACGGGAGGGTTTCTGAAAAGAAATCCTCCCGTTGTCTCTATCCATGACCTTCAGTCGTTGCCGTCCTCGCAGTAGAAGTTGTAGTTGCCCGCGCTCGCCACGCGGTTTTCCTCGCTCCAGGGGGCGCTGGCGTCCACAGCTTGATAATACAGCGCGTCGCTGTTTAGGGCACGCTTGCCGGAGATCAGTTCGTGGGCGGCGCGCAGACTGTCCGAATCGTAGCGGCTGCCTGCCGGGAACTGCTGGGGATCCTCGAGCACCTCGCCCAGATCGTCCGGGAACCAATCGTTCTCCAGGCGGTTCATCACCACGCTGCCCAGCTTCAGCTTCGTCTGGTAGCTCTCGTTTTTGCCCAGCGCATAGATCGTGCGGGCCAGCAGCACGCTGTCCTCATCCTCGGTGTAGCGCGCGGAGGGCAGGAAGATGCAAACCGCGATTGCCAGCGCCAGCAGCGCCGTAACCAGCCTTCGCATGGTTCCCCACCTCCCTTTCTCAGAACATTATACGACTTTTTGTTGCGAACTTCAATACCTTTGTAATAAATTTGAAATATTCGTCTATATTATCAAATATATTCACAGTCAGATAGAATTATGACAGAAATACGGCAAAGCGACAAAAGCGCCTCTATTTCGCGAAAAACTGCAAAAAAATCCTGCGGCGATGGGAGTTTCGCCACAGGAAATGGTTTATTTTGATATTCAGTTCACGGTGTTGATGGGCGCGCCATTCAGGAAGGCCTCCACGTTCTTCACGGCAATGTCCATGAGGCGCTTGCGGGCCTCGAAGGTCGCCCAGGCGATGTGGGGCGTGAGGAACATGTTCTTCGCGCCCAGCAGCGGGCTGTCCGCGGGAATGGGTTCCACGGTGGACACGTCCGCGCCAGCGGCGTACACCTTGCCGGACTCCAGCGCTTCGCGCAGATCGGCGTCATTCACCACCGGGCCGCGGGAGGTGTTGATGAGGATCACGCCGTCCTTCATCTTCGCGATGGTGTTGCGGTTGATGAGGTTCTTCGTCTCAGGGAACAGCGGGCAGTGCAGGGAGATCACGTCGCTGCGCGCAAGCAGCTCGTCCAGCGACACGCACTCGGGATCCCTTGGGGTGCGGGTCCAGGCGATCACGTTCATGCCGAAGCAGCGGGCGATTTCCGCCACCTTGTGGCCGATGCGGCCGTAGCCCACGACGCCCATGGTCTTGCCCGCCAGCTCGATCAGCGGGGTGTCCCAGAAGCAGAAGTCCTCGTTGGCTGTCCAGCGCCCGGCGTGCACCGCCTGGCTGTGGTGGCCCACATTGTGGCAGATTTCCAGCAGCAGCGCGAACACCAGCTGCGCCACGGAATCGGTGGAATAGGCGGGGATGTTGGTGACAACCACACCCAGCTCTTTGGCGGCGGCCACGTCCACCACGTTGTAGCCGGTGGCCAGCACGCCGATGTACCTGAGCTTCTTCGCGCCGGCGATCAGCTCACGGCTCAGCACGGCCTTGTTGGTCAGCACCAGCTCCGCGTCGGCGATGCGGTCGGCGATCTGATCTGCGGGGGTGCGGTCATATACGGTCAGCTCGCCCAGAGCCTCAAGGGGCGCCCAGCTCAGGTCGCCGGGGTTTGCGGCATAGCCGTCCAGAACGACAATTTTCATGGAAAAATCTCCTTTGATGCGGTATTTCCTCTCTATTATACGCCCGGGCGGGCTTTCTTGCAAGGAAAATGAATTCTACACAAACTTAATCGACCGGTCACGTTGGCGGGGTATAATATTCTTATCTGAAAGATTGAGGATGCGAGGTGCCGCCATGAACCGCCCGTTGGATTTTCGCCTAAGCAACTATCACACTCACACCGTGCGCTGCCAGCACGCCGCGCCGGATGCGGAGGAGGCCTACGTGCAGCAGGCCATCCGCAGCGGTTACGAGATTCTGGGCTTCGCCGACCACAGCGCCTGGCCCTACAAATCGGACTTCGTGGCCGACATGCGCATGCGCCTTGACGAGCTGGACGGCTACGTGAACGCGGTGCACGCCCTGCGAGAGCGCTACGCTGGGCAGATTCGCGTGCACTGCGCCATGGAGTGTGAGGCTTTCCCGGAGTTCTATCCCTGGCTGCGTGAGATCAAGGCGGAGAAGGGCATGGATTACTACATCCTGGGCAACCACTACGACACCAGCGACGAGAACAACAGCGGCGTGTACTTCGGGCGCTGCCGGGACGGCCGCACCGCCTACCGCTACATGGAGACCACCATCGCGGGCATGGAGAGCGGGCTGTTCGCCTACCTGGCCCATCCGGACCTGTTCCTGCACCGCTATCCCTACTTCGACGCGGACGCAAAGCGCGTCTGCCGGGAGCTGTGCGCTGCGGCGAAGCGGCTGAACCTGCCGCTGGAGTACAACCTGCTGGGCCACAAGCGCAGCCCGGGCAGCCGCGAACAGGGCTTCGTGGGCTACACCAGCCCGGAGTTCTGGGAGATCGCGGCGGAGGAGGGCGGCCTGCAGGCCATCATCGGCGTGGACGCCCATGCGCCGGCCGATCTGGATTGCCTGGATACCTATGTGGAGATTCGCAAGAAACTTCAGGACATGGGCATTGAGGTGCTGGACGTGCTGGAGAGCGTGGAAAACGCATAAAGAATGGAAGCCCTTCGCATGATTGCGGTCATGCGAAGGGCTTCTGTCATTCGTATGCATCCGGCGGAAAATCATCTGCGTGACTTTCCATGAAGAGCTCGGGCGGTACATATCCGATTTCGTAGATGTGTACCTCGCTCCAGCGCTCTTTCAGGGATTTCCCGTCGTAATACGGCGCGTCGAACAGCTCCTGCGCCGTGGCGCATGCAAAGCCGTCCGGCAGGTCGCAGTAGCCCGCCCAATAGGGCGTTTCCGGGTCGACCTCCGGGAGACAGCCGAGGTAGTGCATTTCCCCGCAGGGCTCGCCCTCAAAATAAAAGGTCGTCTCGTCGATGTTCACGTTCTTTTCAAACAGCGCCAGCATGTAGGAAAACGGAATCCCGTTTGCGCTCTTCATGGGCGTACCTCCCTGTTGTCCGGAATAGGAACCTCCCGAACGGCATGCGCTCGGGAGGTTCACTGTGTATGGCCGCAGAGGAATCACGCGCGGAAATTGAAGCCCGTGGTGAGGCCCATGTAGAGGAAATAGACGACGATGCAGACCATCAGTGTGATGGCCATGGTGGTGCGCACCTTGGGAATCTTGCGCAGACCCTGCTTCTCGATGATGTTCGGGATGAGCATCGCAATGACCACGGCGGCGACCAGCGAGAAAGAGAAGCTGGCCTGCTCTCCGTTGGCGTTGAAGATGCCGTCCCAGAACAGCGCAAGGCTGGCCAGCACGCCCAGCACCGCGCCGCAGATGCGCTGGGCGAGGTTCCAGGTCTTGTCGTCCATCTTGGCGATGAATTTCTGAAACGCATTCATGTCGGAGTCGGCCAGTATACTGTCCTGAAGCTCCTCCTCGGAGAGCGTGGTTTCCGGGTCGGGATCGAAGCTGGCGTCGCGTTCCTCGTAAACGGGTTTGTTGTCTCTGTCTTCCATGTTTGGCCTCCGTTGATGTGTGGATACCTCTATTATGCACGAAACCGGGCCTGTGCGCAAGTGTTTTTTTCAGTTTGACGCTGCATCGTCGGGCTGAATGGGCTGGACGGCGCAGGGTGTGTCACTGGCGCAGCCGTTGATCTCCCGGTAGATGTCTTGCATCTCCCGATCGAGGGCGGCGCTGGCCTCGGCGCAGTGCTGGAGCCT
>JAUNNK010000170.1 GCA_030537335.1 Clostridia bacterium
TTCGAACCCCGGACACCCTGATTAAAAGTCAGGTGCTCTACCGACTGAGCTAATGAATCGCATCTGGCTGGGGCGGCTGGGGTCGAACCAGCGAATGCCAGAGTCAAAGTCTGGTGCCTTACCGCTTGGCTACGCCCCAATAAAGCAAAAAAGCCACGCCGGCTTTTATGAAAAGAAAATGGGGTGAGTAGTGGGGCTCGAACCCACGACCTCCAGGGCCACAACCTGGCACTCTAACCAACTGAGCTATACCCACCATAATCTGGCGCGCCAGAAGGGATTCGAACCCCTGACCCACGGCTTAGAAGGCCGTTGCTCTATCCGGCTGAGCTACTGGCGCAAACTTAGCGCAGCGGGGGAAACAACCCTACCGACGAGTCAAAATTATAGCACGAAAATTCCGGTTTGTCTATAGTTTTTTTCAAATAAACCCAACTTTTAACGTTTGTATGTGCTACAATGTCAGCAGACGAGACGGAGGGAGGGCAACGCACTTGCGAAGGCTTCTGTGTGCGATTCTGTTGGCCGTGATGCTGCTTGCGGGAAATGCGCAGGCGGCATTCTGCGTGCGCATGGACGACGGCGCGGCCCTGCTCGACCGGGACGGCGGTGAGATCGTTGCACCCGGAATGCATTCAGACATCGTTTCCCTGGGCGGCGGGCTTTATGCGGCTGGCAATGAAGGTGGACTCTATGCGCTGATGGACGAGGGTGGCACGCTGTGCACGGACTTCCTCTATGATCAGCTCCGCTGCGAGGGGGACCTGCTGCTTGCACAGCGGGACGGCCTGTGGGGCATGCTGCGCGCCGACGGCACGCCCCTGAGCGGGTTTGTCTACAGCTGGATGCAGCCCAACGGCGCGAGCGGCGCGTGGGCCATTGCGGGCGATCGCAGCGACGCGGAGTCCGATCCGCTGTACCGCGTGTCCGCAAGCGGAACGGTGTCGGAGACGGGCCCGCGGGTCCATGCGGTCGGCGGCGGAACGGAGGGCATGCTCAGCGTGCAGCTGCCCGGAGAGCGGCGCTACGGCTACTGCGACGCGGCGGGCAAACTTGTGATCCCGGCGCAGTTCGACTACGCCGGGGACTTCACCGGCGGATTGGCTGCGGTGGTGCTGGACGGCCGCTACGGGGCCATCGACGCATCGGGCGCATGGGTGCTCCAGCCGGAGTATGACTTCCTTCAGATCTCCCCGGCGGGTTTCATCCTCGCCGCAGTGGAGCTGGAGGGCGTTTACGTGTTTGACGACAGCGGCGCGGAGCTTGCCCGCTACGAGGGCAACGACGTCTACGGGGCGCTGGCGGGCGAGGGCTACGTCGTTTCGGATCCCGACGCGCTGCAGCTCTACGACGCTTCCGGTGCGCTGCTGCTGGAGACCTCACACGATGCAAGCGTCACCGAGGGGATCGGCGGACAGTGGATCGTTTCCGAGGGTGCGTGGGGCGAGAGCTGCGTGCGGCTGCTCGGAACCGATTCGGCCTATCAGAACCTCTATCCGCTGGGAACGGCGGGGGAGGACGCGCTCTATGCGTGCATGACGGTCAACGTGGGCCGCTACATGAACGACAAGCTGGGAGAGATCCAGCTCTCCATCGACATGGATTCCGCCCGCTACGGCGTGGTCGGAAGCGACGGCGAAGTGCTGCTGGAGCCGGTCTACCGCGCGCTGTACTTCCTGGAGGACGACCGCCTGCTGGCCCGCAGCGACGAGGCGTGGCTGGTGCTGGATACCTCCGGCGAGGTCTACTGGACGTGGGATGCGCCTATGCAAACGGAAGCGACCAGCTTCTGAGCACGCAGCGCATCGCCGCCCTGAAGCTCCACAGTGGAACCTCCCGCGCGGCGATGAGATCACAGGCGTCCACCTCCTGACCGTTGCAGATCAGCCGCGCCCGGCCGATCACCTGGCCCTTCTTCACCGGGGCCTCCAGGTCCTCAATTTTGATCTCCACCTCCGGCCTGGAGCCGATCTCCACCGCTGCGGCCAGGTTCTCCGCCGCCACCGCGTCCACCTGATTCGCGTCGCCGTTGAGCACGCTGGCCTGACCTGCAACCTCGCCGGAGGAGAGCGCCCGCTCCATGCGGAAGTGCTCAAAGCCGTAGTCCAGCAGCACCGTCGCCGTGTCGAACCAGGTGTAGCAGTTCAGCACGACACCGATCAGCTCCAGACCGTCCCGCTCTGCGGAGAACACCAGACAGCGCCCGGCCTTCGAGGTGAAGCCGGTCTTACCGCCTGTTGCGCCCTCATAGTCGCTCAACAGGCGGTTTTTGTTTTCCAGCACACGGCTGTACTCGTTGCCCACCCAGGGAATCACCTTGCGCTGGGTGCCGGTGATCGTGCGGAAGTCTGCGTTCTGCATCGCCGCGCGCATGATGCGCGCCAGTCCCAGCGCGCTGGCCCTGTGGCCCTCCGCGTCCAGGCCGTGGGGATTGACGAAGTGCGCGTCGGCGTTCAGCTCCTCCGCCTTCCGGTTCATCATCGCCGCGAAGTCCTCCACGCTGCCGGCCACGTGCTCGGCGATGGCCACCGCCGCGTCGTTTCCGCTGCGCAGCATCAGCCCGTAGAGCATCTGCTCCATGCGCAGCGTCTCGCCCTCGGACAGGTACAGCGACGTGCCCTCCACCCCGTAGGCGTTCTTGCCGGCGGTCACGTCCTCGCTTAGCGCGCTGTTCTCCAGGGCGACCAGCGCGGTCATGATTTTCGTGCAGGAGGCCTCGGGCAGCATCTCGTCTGCGTTCTGGGCGAAGAGGATGCGGCCGCTCTCGCCGTCGATCAGCACCGCGCCCTTCGCTGCCACCGTCAGCGCCTCCGAGGCCCGGGCGGAGGTGAGTGCCAGCAGTGCTGCCGCAACGATCGCCAGAATTCTCCGTTTGCGCATAAAATAACCTCCGATACAGGTATCGGAGGATTGTATGCGGGGAAAGCTTGTTTTTTGCTAGGACTCTGCCTCGGGTTCGGGCGCGCTGTGCAGCATGCACTCGCAGCCCGCGCGATAGGACGAGGAGAAGATGGCGCAGTCCAGCGCCGGGGAGAGCCCGCTGTGCATTTCGAGCACATTGCGGATGGATTCCTCCTGCCGGGCGCAGAACAGGGTGTAGAGGCGCTGCACATCCGCCTCGTCTTCGACGCGCAGCATCTCGCGGATGTCCTCCATGGTGCACACCCGCTTCAGCGCTACGATCATAAACAGCATGGCGATCTGCAAGCGGCTGTACTTCTTGCCCGTGGGGCGAGGGATCAGCTTGTTCTTGACGTAGTTGTTGATCATGGGCGCGGAGAGATAGCCCTTCGTGCTCTCGCCGTAGAGGGGCTCGTAGGCGCGGGTGATGAAGGTGATGACCTGATCCATGTACAGGCCCAGATCGGGGATCTGTTCCCAGGGCACGGGCTTGTAGCGGCCCAGCTCGCCGTACACGCGCTCCAACGTATTATCCATGCGAAATTCCTCCTGCTCGTTACGATTATAGCACATTCCATCGAATTTGCCAACTGTGTTTTCAAAAAGGACTTGACAAAGAAGGAAAAACGATGTAATCTAGTTTTGAAAACTAGATTAGACGCCGCGCGCGGCGGCAGGGAGCTTTCGATCAGAACCCGAGGGGGTGCAGTTATGAGCAATGCAAGACTGAGCGTCTGGGGCGATTCCATCGCCAAGGGCGTGATTTTTGACGAGGCGCGGGGCAGGTACGCGGTGCTGAAGGACAGCTGTCTCTCCCGGCTTGCCCGGGAGAAGGGTGTTTCGGTGGAGAACCATTCGGTGATGGGCCAGACCAGCGAGAATGCGCTGGAGCGCATGCGCGAAGAGGATCTGAAACCCGGTGAAATCGCGGTGATCGAGTACGGCGGCAACGACTGCGACCTGGACTGGCAGGCGGTGTCCGATCATCCGGAGGTTCCCCAGTTCGGCAAGGTGCCGCTTGCGAAGTTTGCCCAGAATCTGAGGGAGCTGGTGCGCAGGGTGTGCGCGGCGGGCGCGGAGCCAGTGCTGGTCACGCCCGCGCCGCTGATCTCCCAGCGCTACTTCGACTGGGTCTCCAAGGGACGCAACGGCGAGAACATCCTGCGCTATCTGGGCGATGTGGAGCACATCTTCCGCTGGCAGGACGGTTACGCCGAGTGCGTGCGCAGCGTTGCAAAGGAGCTGGGCGTGCGCCTGGTGGACGTGCGCAGCAGGTTGATGAGCTCCGGCAGTCTGGACGATTTGATCTGCGTGGACGGCATCCATCCCAATGCCGCGGGCCACGCGCTGATCTACGACGCAGTTGCACCCATGTTCTCCTGAAGCGGCCTGCAAATGGTTCCCGACGAAAAGATGCGCGTCGGGAGCCGTTTTTATTTGCATCTTTAACTGGGCTGTGCTATACTGTGCCTTACGGAACCCAATGAATCCATGGGGGATTACATATGAATTATTTTGCAAATATCCGCCGCATCGTGGTGAAGGTGGGCACGTCCACGCTGACCCACGACACCGGCAAGCTAAACCTGCGGCGCATGGACCATCTGGTGCGCGTGCTTTCGGACGTGCGCAACCGGGGCGTCGAGGTGATCCTCGTCTCCTCCGGCGCAATCGGCGTGGGCGTGGGCAAGCTGAAGCTGCCCTCCAAGCCCCACGACATCGGCGGCCGTCAGGCCTGCGCAGCGGTGGGCCAGTGCGA
>JAUNNK010000026.1 GCA_030537335.1 Clostridia bacterium
CCCAAAACAAGCACAAAAACACCGACGACTACCCCTTCGGCGGCGGCGCGGGCATGGTGATGCTGCCCCAGCCGGTGGTGGACGCCATCGAGGCGAACCAGGAAGTGGGCATGCGCCGGATCTACATGTCGCCCCGGGGCCGGACGCTGAACCAGAGGATCGTGGAGGAATACGCGAAGTGCGATTCCCTGCTGTTTCTCTGCGGCCACTACGAGGGCGTGGATCAGCGGGCGCTGGATTTGTGCATCGACGAGGAGCTGTCCATCGGCGACTACGTGCTCACCGGCGGCGAGCTGGGCGCGCTGGTGACGGTGGACGCGGTGGCGCGGCTTATCCCCGGCGTGCTGGGCTGCGAGGAATCCAGCCAGGACGAGAGCTTCTCCATGGGCCTGCTGGAGTACCCCCAGTACACCCGCCCGGCAGAATTCCGGGGTCTGAAGGTTCCGGAGGTGCTGCTGAACGGCGTGCACGCGGACATCGAGGCCTGGCGGCGGCGTGAATCACTGGAAATCACCCGGGAACGCCGCCCTGAGCTGCTGGACAGCGCCCCCCTCAGCGACGAGGATCGGGAAACCCTGCGCAAGCTCGATCTGGCCGAAAAATTTCTGGCGGAGCTGCGGGAGCGCGGCGTGCATGCCCATCGCATGGAGATGTTTGCGGAGCAGGCCCATCCCAAGACCTGGTTTGCCGCCTTTGTGCCCGAAGAGAACCGCAAGGCTGCGAAGAAGATGTGCTTCTCCGGTCGGCGGCACGTGGGCTACCTGTACCAGGCGTTCTCCATGGGCTACGCGCCCTGTGAAGCTGTGAAGGTCCTGCCGGACGGCCTCTCCGGCCCGGCCACCCTCTACCTCAACCGCGAGGGCCTGGGCTTTGAAGTGGAGAACTGCGAGGCGCTGGGCGCGCTTCCGGGCTGCGCCGTGCTGACGGCGAAGGATCTGTCCTGGACGGCCTGCTCCGGCAAGGGCGAACTATACTTTGCAAGAGCCGGGGAATGATGTACCCGACAGAATCTCCCCGTCTGCGAGGGAAATCCCCCCTTCCGATCGCCAAAATGCCCGCAAAAGCCCCATTTCCGGCGCTTTTTAACAGAAATTATGCTTGCCGGGCGGGTGGGTTTCTGTTATAATAATCGTTGTGATATCGGACGGTCCTCTGCCCAGCAGGGTTATGAACGTCCTTGTGAGGAAGGAGGAAATCCCCAATGAATGAGATCATCCGTTCCATCGAGAGCGCCCAGCTCAAGACCAACATCCCCCAGTTCGCAGTCGGCGACACCGTCCGCGTTCAGGTGAAGGTTGTTGAAGGCTCCCGCGAGCGTCTGCAGGCCTTCGAAGGCGTGGTCATCGCCCGCCGCAACGGTTCCGTTCGCGAAACGTTCACCGTTCGCCGCACGTCCTATGGCGTTGGCGTCGAGCGCACGTTCCCGCTGCACAGCCCCCGCGTCGACAGCATCACCGTTGTCCGCCGTGGTAAGGTCCGTCGCGCGAAGCTCTACTATCTGCGTAAGCTCAGCGGCAAGGCAGCCAAGGTTAAGGAAAGAACTTAATTTCCAACCGGAATTGAGAACCGCGATTGCGTGGTTCTCATTTTTTATAAACCCGCGCAGATTTCGCAAATTTTTCGCTGTGCGGCAGGATTGTCCCTACGAACAGCCAATATTTGATAGATCAGGAGTTATGCACCATGCCGCAAATCAACTGGTATCCCGGCCACATGGCCAAGTCCCGCCGCCTGCTGCAGGATCAGCTGCGCGCCGTGGACGCCGTCATCGAGCTCTGCGACGCCCGCGCGCCGCTGGCCACCCGCAATCCGGATCTGGAGAAGCTCACCCGCGGCAAGGCCCGCATCCTGATCCTGAACAAGGCCGACCTGGCCGACGATAAGGAGACCGCCCGCTGGGTGGAGTACTTCCGCAGCCAGAATCTCTCCGCCATGCGCTTCAACTCCAACGGCGGCAAGACCAAGGAGATTCTCGCCCGCATTCAGGAGGCCACCCGCCCCGCCGTGGAGCGCGCCGCCGCCCGCGGCGTGAAAAAGACCGTGCGGCTGATGATCATCGGCATCCCCAATGTGGGCAAGTCCACCTTCATCAACCGCATCCACGGCTCCGGCATCGCCAAGGCCAGCGACCGCCCCGGCGTGACCCGCTCGAACCAGTGGGTGAAGATCGGGCCCTATCTGGAGCTGCTGGACACCCCCGGCATGCTGCCGCCCCGCATGGACGATCAGGACGGCGCGCGTCTGCTGGCGTACCTGGGCTCGATCCGCGACCAGATCATGAACACCGAGGAGCTGGCCGGTCAGCTGCTGATGCATTTGCAGGCCATCAACCCCGCCGCCGTGGCCGCGCGCTTCAAGCTGCCCGAGGGCGAGGTTTACGACGATCCCCAGCTGGCCCTGGAAGCCGCGTGCAAGGGCCGGGGCTGGCTGATCTCCGGCGGACGGCCCGACGTGGATCGCGCCGCAGCGCTGGTGCTGGATGAGTTCCGCGCGGGCAAGGCCGGCAAAATCAGCATCGAGCGCGCGCCGGACAGGGCCTGAGCGCGGGGAGGTACAGGCATGCAGACCGAAAAACCCAGGCGCAGGCGGGAGACTCCGCAGGAGAAGCTGATTCGCCTGACCCGGATCGAGATGGAGCTGTGGGACTCGGGCAAGCGCATCGCGGGCATCGACGAGGTGGGCCGGGGCCCACTGGCGGGGCCGGTGGTCACCGCCTGCATCTCCATCCCCCGGGATAAGCTGGTTCTGGGCGTGGACGACTCCAAGAAGCTGAGCGAGAAGAAGCGCGAGGCGCTGTTCGAGCCGCTGATGGAGGCCGCCGACTACTGCCGCACCTGCTTCATCGGCCCCGAGGTGATCGACGAGATCAACATCCTGAACGCCACGAAGCGCGCCATGGAGAGCTGCGGCGCGGACTTCGACGGCACCTTCCTCATCGACGCGGTGACGGGCCTGCATCTGCCCGGCGAAATTCGTCCGCTGATCCACGGCGACGCGCTGAGCTACATGATCGGCGCAGCCAGCATCATCGCCAAGGTGACGCGCGACCGCTACATGATCGAGCTGGACGAAAAGTATCCCATGTACGGCTTCGCCCGGAACAAGGGCTACGGCACGAAGGAGCACATCGCGGCGCTGAAAAAGTACGGTCCCTGCCCGGAGCACCGCAGGAGCTTCATCGCCGGGATACTGGGGGAAAAACCATGAACCGCCGGGCATATGGAAATGCCGGGGAGGACGCGGCCTGCGCCTACCTCATTCAGCGCGGCTGGACGATTCTCGAGCGCAATGTGCGCCGGGGGCGCGGTGAGATCGATATTGTCGCCCGCAAAAAGGACACCGTGGCCTTCGTGGAGGTCAAGCGGCGCTCGGGGCTGGGCTACGGACGGCCTGCGGAGGCGGTGGATCGGGAGAAGCAGACGCGCATCGCCCATGCGGCGGCGCTCTACATGCAGGAAAACGACCTGTCCGAGGCGAAGATCCGCTTCGACGTGATCGAAATACTCCCGGGCGAAATTCAGCACATCGAGTGCGCGTTCGACGCCACCGACCTGTTCTGATCGCCCGAAAATCTACCATTATATAGGGAAATGGAGGGATTCATCTCATGGAAAAGACGGAAATGAGCATTCTGAACATTCTGACCGAGGACGCGCGCACGCCCATCTCCCAGATCGCGGTGATGCTGGGCGAGACCGAGGCCACGATTGCCGACACCATCGCCCGCCTGGAGCGCCAGCGCATCATCCTGAAGTACCCGGCGCTGGTGAACTGGGAACGCGTGGACGTGGATCAGGTGGAAGCCATGATCGAGGTGCGCGTCACGCCCCAGCGCGGCGAGGGCTTTGAGGCCATCGCCGAGCAGATCTACCGCTTCGAGGAGGTCTCCAGCGTCTATCTGATGTCCGGCGGCTACGACCTGCTGGTCAACATGAAGGCCCGCACCATGCGCCAGCTGGCGCTGTTCGTGGCGGAGAAGCTGTCCACCATCGAGCATGTGATCTCCACCGCCACCCACTTTGTGCTGAAAAAGTACAAGGATCAGGGCGTACTGATGGATGAAACCACCGAGGACCTGCGATTGAAGGTGACGCCGTGAATTACGATCAGGTACTTTGCCGCCGGGTGGCCGATGTGCCGCCGTCGGGCATCCGCAAATTTTTCGACATCGTCAATGTGATGGACGACGTGGTGTCCCTGGGCGTGGGCGAACCCGACTTCCGCACCCCCTGGAACTACACCGACGCCGCCATCTACTCCCTGCGCTCCGGCCACACCCACTACACCAGCAACTGGGGCCTCCTGGAGCTGCGGCAGTGGATCGCCCGCTATCAGGCGGAGCGCTTCGGCCCGGAGTACAACCCCGAGAACGAAATTCTGGTCACGGTGGGCGCAAGCGAGGGCATCGACCTGGCCATCCGTGCGCTGGTGGAGCCCGGCGACGAGGTGCTGGTGCCCGACCCCAGCTATGTGAGCTACATGCCCTGCATCACCTTCGCGGGCGGAAAATGCGTGCCTGTGCCCACGGACATGGAGCACGCCTTCAAGCTGACCCCCGAGGCCCTGCGCGCGGCCATCACGCCGAAGACCAAGGCGCTGATCCTGCCCTACCCCAACAACCCCACCGGCGGCATCATGACGCGCGCGGACTACGAGGCCATCGCGCAGGTGCTGAAGGACACGAACATCGTCGTCATCCACGACGAGATCTACGCCGAGCTGACCTACGGCGAGGAGAAGCACGTCTCCTTCGCCGCCATCCCCGGCATGTGGGAGCGCACCATCACCTTAAACGGCTTCTCCAAGGCCTTCGCCATGACCGGCTGGAGGCTGGGCTACGCCGCAGGGCCGAAGGAATTGATGAAGGTGCTCTGCCGCATCCACCAGTACACCATGCTCTGCGCGCCCATCGCCAGCCAGTACGCTGGCGTGGAGGCGCTGCGCGTGGGCTTCGACACCGACTTTGCCGACGTGCAGCGCATGGTGGCCGCCTACGACCGCCGCCGCCGCATGCTGGTCAGCGGCTTCCGGGAGGCAGGCCTGTCCTGCCACGAGCCGCTGGGAGCGTTCTACGTGTTCCCCTCGGTAAAGTCCACCGGCCTGGGCTCGGAGGAGTTCTGCGAAAAGCTGCTCTACGGCCACAGGGTCGCCGCCGTGCCCGGCACGGCCTTTGGCGCGCTGGGCGAGGGCCACATCCGATGCAGCGCTGCCTCGTCCAATGAGAACATCCAGAAGGCCATCGACCGCATCAAGGAATTCCTCGATACGCTCTGACCGGGCTTTCAAAACCACGACATCCCAATATCACGGGTCGCGAGCTCCCTTCGCGGCCTGCTTTTCTGTGCGTTTCCGGAAATGTACCTTTTTTGTCCCAGTCCGACGGAGGATTTCCGGCTGAAGATATGGAAAAGATAAAATTGGATGATTATGCACACAAGGAGCTTCCATTTAAAATGAAGAGATTCTTTTGCACCCTGCTCGCGCTGCTGATGCTCTGCGCGGCAACGGCGCTTGCCGAGACCGAAAACCTGGCCGTCAACGGCGATTTTTCCCAGGTTGACGCTGCCGGCATGCCCGACGGCTGGCAGCGGGATATGTGGTACACAGACGCAGGCGTGAGCAGGCTGTACGTGTCGGAGGACGGCTACGACGGCAATTGCGCCGTGGTGGTCAACGCCGACGAAAACGACGCGCGCTTTATCCAGACCATCGCCGTGGAGCCGGACAGCTACTATCGCTTCAGCTGCATGGTGCGCGCCGAGAACTGCGGCGACGGCGATTATGGAGCCACGCTGTCCTTCCGGGACACCTTCGTCTACTCCGAATCAGTGTCGGACACTGCCGGGGAGTGGCGGGAGATCGCCGTTTACGGCCAGACAGGCGCGGATCAGACCGAGGTTACGCTGATGCTGCGCGTGGGCGGTTACGGCTCCCTCAACACCGGCAGCGCGTACTTCGACAATGTGGAGGCCGTGAAGCTGGACGAGCGACCTGAGAATGTGGAGGTCTTCTCCCTGGAGAAGCCCCAGTCCTCCAACAAATCCTCCGCTGCTGCGGCGGAGGCGGACGACGAGATGCCCCAGCGCAACACCGAGGCTTATCTGCTGCTGGCTGCGCTGTACGCGGTGCTGATCCTGGCGCTCGCCCGCCGCAGCCATCGCCTGGAGGACAACCCCGCCGGGGCGCTGGATCGCGGAAGCGAACGGCATGCCCGGATCGCGCTGTGGATCGGCCTGGCCGTCGCGCTGGTCGTGCGCCTGGTGCTGGCGGTCACGGTGCGCGGCTACAACACCGACATCAACTGCTTCTCCGGCTGGTCGGAGCGCATCTATGCAAATGGAATCGCCAACTTCTACGCCCCGGACTACTTCTGCGACTATCCTCCGGGATATATGCTGCTTTTGTGGCCGGTGGCTGCGCTGCGCAACCTGCTGAATCTGCCGCTGCAGGGTGGCGCGCACCTCGTACTGCTGAAGCTGATTCCCATCCTCTGCGACCTGCTGGGCGCGCTGCTGATCTGGCGCGTGGCGAAGCGCAAAAAGCTGCACCTGAATCTCTGCGTATCTCTTGCACTGTTCTACGTCTTTAACCCGGCGGCGCTGATTGATTCCGCCGCGTGGGGACAGATCGATGCGGTGTTCACGCTGCTGCTGGCGCTGTGCGCCCTGCAGGCGGCGGATGAGAAGTATCTCTCCTCCCTGCTGGCCTTTGCCGGAGCCATGCTCATCAAGCCCCAGGCGATGCTCTTTGCGCCGCTGGGCCTGTTCGCCATCGTGGGCAACCTGGTGCGCAAGAGCGACAAGGCCCGCATCCACAGCTTCATCGCCGGTCTGGTTGCCGCGCTGGCGCTGCTCTATGGCACGGCCTTCGTGTTCTGCGTCGGCAGCGCGACCAGCGTGGCCGACGCCCTCGTGCGCCCGGTGACCTGGCTGTACGAGCTGTATGGCAGCACCCTGGGCAGCTATTCCTACCTGACGATCAACACGCTGAACCTGTATGCGTTGCTGGGCTTCAACTGGACGGCAACCTCCGCCCAGCTCGGCTGGACGGTGTTTGCCTGGATCCTGTTCGGCGCGTCCTACGTCTACGCGGGCTTTTTGTACCTGAAATCCAAGAAGCCCCACCACCTGTTGCTCACCGGCGGACTGCTGATCGCGCTGATTTGCACCTTCGGCCCGATGATCCACGAGCGCTACATCTTCCCGGCGCTGCTGCTGCTGACGCTGGCCTACGCCTTTGACCGCGACAAGCGCCTGCTGGCATCGCTCACCGTGATGACCTGTACTGCGGCCATGAACGAGCTGCTGGTGCTCCAGGGCGGCATGGGCGCGGCCAACTACGGGCACCTGCAGGCCTCGGAGCAGTGGCTGAATGCGCTGCTGTCGCTGATCAACGTGATCAACGCACTGTACCTGTGCTGGGTGTGCCTGGACGTCTGCGCCTTCCATCGCGTGCGCCCGCTGGCCGCGCCGGATGCGGATGGCAAGCGCCGCCTGGTGGAGCGCATCGGCGGCAGGGCTGCGCCTGCGAAGCGGGTCTGCGACGATCCGGCGAAGGGGAAGGACCACCGCCTGCACCTCAGGCGCATCGACTGCATCCTGATGCTCGCCGTGACGCTCGTCTACTCGGTGGTTGCCTTTACGAACCTGGGCGTGACCGACGCGCCCCAGACCAGTTGGACCTCCAGCCAGGCGGGCGAGAGCATCGTATTCGACCTGGGTCAGACGCAGCCCTTCCAGATGGTCTACTACGGCGGTATCTGCAACTCCAGCTTCACCGTGGAGCTTTCCAACGACGGCGAGGTGTGGACGGAGCCGTGCTGCGCGGAGTACAGGCAGGGCCTGGTCTTCCGCTGGCTCTGCTACGTGCCCATGGACGAGGAGTTCAACGTGCTCTACCGGGAGACCGTGCCCACGGATGACGGCACGGCCTGGGTGACCTACGCCACCTCCGAGAACGCCCATCCCTTCCAGACCGCCCGCTACGTGCGCATTACGGCGCAGAGCGCGGGTCTGGTGCTGAGCGAGTTCGGCTTCTGGGGCGAGGGAGACGAACTGATCGACGCGACCATCTCCTCCCGCAGCGGCGAGCTTGCCGAGTTCGCTGTCGATCCCGCGCTGCTGCTGGACGAGCAGGACTGCGTGGCGCGTACGCCGAGCTACCTGAACGGCACCTACTTCGACGAGATCTACCACGCCCGCACCGCTTACGAGCTTCAGCAGGGCGACATGTACATCTATGAGTGGACGCATCCGCCGCTTGGCAAGGTGCTGATGATGCTGGGCGTGGAGCTCTTCGGCATGACCCCCTTCGGCTGGCGCTTCATGGGCACGCTGATGGGCGTGCTGATGGTGCCGCTGATGTACCTGCTGGCCAAGCAGCTGACCAAGTCCACGAAGCTGTCCTTCATCGCCATGTGCCTGATGACGCTGGACAGCATGCACTTCACCCAGACCCGCATCGCAACCATCGATTCCTATGCGGTGTTCTGGATCATGCTGATGTACCTGTTCATGTTCCGCTACTTCCAGATGGACTGGAAGCAGGTCTCCCTGAAGCGCACGCTGGTGCCGCTGGGGCTGTGCGGCGTGACCATGGGTGTGGCCATCGCCACCAAGTGGATCGGCGCATACGCCGCCGTGGGTCTGGCCGTGATCTTCTTCTGGAAGCTGTTCGCCGAGTTCAGGAACCTGCGGGAGGATCGCAGGGCGTGGAACATCCGGGCGCTGGACACCGTGTTCTTCTGCCTGGTCTTCTTCATCGCCATCCCGCTGCTGATCTACTACCTCTCCTACTATCCGCAGTTGCGCTACGAGGGCGTGACCAGCATCGGGGACATGTTCAGCAAGCAGCGCCTGGATCGCGTGCTGCAATTGCAGGAGAGCATGCTGAACTACCACGCGGGCCTCGGCGGCGATACCCACTACTTCCGCTCGCCCTGGTACCAGTGGCCTGTGATCTGGTGGCCCATGTGGTACTACTCCGGCACGGCCTACATGCCCGAGGGCATGATCTCCTCCATCTCCTGCATGGGCAACCCGGCGGTGTGGTGGACGGGCCTGGTCGCGCTGATCTTCATCCTGATCGGCGCCGCCTGGAAGCGCCGCGCCCCCAAGACCTGGCTTCTGGTGCTCATCGGCTTCGCCAGCCAGTTCCTGCCCTGGGTGCTGGTGCCGCGCTCCACCTTCATCTATCACTACTTCGCCAGCGTGCCCTTCATCATCCTGTGCACGGTGCTCATGCTGGATTGGGTGCGAAAGCGCAGCCCGAAGGTCTTCCAGTGGACCTCCGGCGTGCTGCTGGCTGCCGCGCTTGTGCTGTTTGTCGCCTTCTATCCCCTCGAGTCCGGCCTGCCCGTGGCCCGCTCCTACGCGCAGTACCTGCGCTGGTTCAAGTGGTACAACTTCTAAAACCTGTGTCTGGGGTCGCCGCGAGAATCGCTGCGGCCCCCTTTATGCATATATGAATTGTTGTTTTTTAAATGATTCTGTGTTATAGTGTAAATTGACATCATATGGTAATTGAGGAGGCGCTTGCCATGCTCGCCAGCATTACCAGCTGCGGCCTTAGCGGAATCGACGGCTTCACCGTCACGGCGGAGGTCAACCTGGCCAACGGCATGCCGATGTTCGAGATCGTGGGACTTCCGGACGCGTCGGTGAAGGAGTCCCGGGAGCGGGTGCGCGCGGCGCTGAAGAACAGCGGCTTCAGCTTTCCTGCCGGGCGCATCACCGTAAACCTTGCCCCGGCGGATCTCAAAAAGGAAGGCCCGGCCTACGACCTGCCCATCGCGCTGGGACTGCTGGCCTGTAACGGGGCAATCGACCCGGAGGCGCTGCGGGGCGTGTGCGTGCTGGGCGAGCTCTCGCTGGACGGCAGCGTGCGGCCAATCCGGGGCGTGCTGCCCATGGTGATCCACGCCCGGCAGAGCGGCGTGCAGGCGGTGATGGTGCCCGAGGCGAACCTTCTGGAGCTGCGCTGCATCGAGGGCGTGCGCATCCTCGGCGCGGATTCGCTCTTGCAGGCGGCGCGGCACTTCCGGGGCGAGGAGGAGATCGCGCCCCTTGAAACCGTTCCCTACGAGCAGTTGCTGCGGGAACGGAACTTCAGCGTGGACTTCTGCCACGTGAAGGGCCAGAGGAGCGCCAAGCGCGCGCTGGAGATCGCTGCCGCCGGGGGCCACAACGTGCTGATGATCGGCCCGCCCGGCTCCGGAAAGACGCTGATGGCCCGCTGCATGCCCACGATCCTGCCGGACATGCGCTTCGACGAGGCACTGGAGACCACCCGCATCCACTCGGTGGCGGGCACGGTGCCGCCCACAGGACTTCTGACGGAGCGCCCGTTCCGTTCGCCCCACCACACTGCATCCCACGCATCCCTGGTGGGCGGCGGCGCGAACGCCCTGCCCGGCGAGATCTCCAAGGCCCACAACGGCGTCTAACTCAATTAAGTATCGAGCTGCAAATAGGCAAATTCAACAATATTCCAGCCTATTCCAGCTCGTTTTTTGTTTATTAGTTACTGTTTCAGCATCGTCTTGTGCATTTCGACAGTGTGTCAGAATCGCAAATAGCATGCATATATCTCATTCTTACCCCACCCTCAAAACATCACGAATTATCATAGCACACAATTTGGTGAATTTTATTGAAAGCGATTTCTTACGGAAATCCTCAAAATACCTTTACTGTTATGACACAAAGTAGTATAATATATTCGTAAGTTTGCAGCTAGTGCTTTGTTTGATTCGATGTCCGTAAACGTTTCTTGCTTCATTCCCCTGCACCTGCACTTTCTGTTGATGCTATTATATCATATGATTGGATTGCGTGGTAGGGGGTATTATTCAGAGGTTCCCTAGTTATCCTTTTCTTCCTGTGCGGTGGTAAATAATTTACTCGGTGGAGATACCGATGCCATTGAACGGAATTCGCTTGGAGAGATTCTTTCGTATTGCTTAAAACAGCGGCTAAAGGCGTGTATGCTTTCAAAACCGAGCGACGCAGCGATCTCGGAAATAGACTGGTTGGAGCATTTCAAAAGATATTTGGAACGGTTCAGCCTCAAAAGAAGGTGATCTTTGGAGGGGGTACCATGATATAATATGTGTACAAGAATAAACGCAGTGTGGGAGGCGAAGTCATGGAACGCCCAGATGAAAGAACACTGTCGCCGGAGGCGAAGGAATACATAACGTATCTGGAAAACCGGCTTGAGAATGTGAGCGCCATGTACCGGAACCTGCAGAAAGCGCACTTCGGAAGCAGGAGCGAAAAGCAGAAGAAAGATATTCTTCCGGAGGACTGCGAGCAGCTGAGCATCTTCAATGAAGCGGAAGACGCCGCAGACGTCAAAGTCAAGGATTCGACAGCTGTACCGGAGAATACCGTTGAAGTAAAATCCCACAAGCGTGCAAAAAAGCGCAGCCGGGAGGAATTACTGGAAGGCCTGCCGGTGAGGTTCATGAATACGAGCTTCCTGCGGAAGAGATGAGTTGTCGCCGCTGCGGTCATGCCCTTGAGAAAATCGGGCGGGAATATATCCGGAAGGAGTGCGAGTACATCCCGGCCCAAGTGAAGGTTCATGAGTATTACCGTGCAACCTATGTCTGCCGCGGCTGCGAAGACGGAACAGATGAATGCAAGGATTGCGAACGCGCAGACAACTGCGGAAAGTGTGAGAACAGACCGGGAATGCTTCTCGTAAAGGCAGAAGTGCCGGAGGAACACAGATATCCCGTGCTGAAGCACAGCATTGCCAGCGCCAGCACGGTAGCGCAGATGCTGTACGACAAGTACGTCATGGCGGTTCCGCTGTACCGGCAGGTGCAGGACTGGGAACGTGCAGGACTTAAGATGAACCGTGCCACGCTGGCAAACTGGGTACTGTCCGTTCACCGCGATTACTTTGCACCGCTGTGGAAGCACATGAAGGAAGAACTGCTGAAGAGCAGCGTGATTCACTGTGACGAAACGACGGTTCAGGTGCTGAAGGAACCGGGGAAAACGCCCACAAGCGAATCGTACATGTGGGCATACCGCAGCGGGGAGCATGAAGCAAAACAGATCGTGCTGTTCGAATACCAGCAGGGACGTTCCGGGGATTACGTGAAGAAATTCCTGGAGGGGTACGAAGGATACTTTGTCACAGACGGATATGCCGGGTACAACAAGATAACCAGCGGAACCCGCTGCGGCTGCTGGGCGCATGTGCGCAGGAAATTTCTGGAAGCTGTTCCCGGCAGCGATCCGAACAGCGAACAGGCGCAGGGAAGCAAAGCGAAGGAAGGCTTTGAGTTCTGCGAGAAGCTGTTCATGCTGGAACGGGAATTTGCATCTCTTTCACCGGAAGAACGGCAGGCAGAACGCAAAAAGCAGAGACGTCCGGTACTGGAAGCCTTCTGGACATGGTGCAGCAGCGTGGACGCCCTGAGGAATTCGCCGCTGAGTAAGGCCATTGGCTACGCCACCGGACAGAAGCAAATCCTTGGTAGCTTCCTGTTGAACGGACGGATTCCCATCTCAAACAACCCGGACGAAAACGCCATCCGCCCATTCGTCATGGGCCGGAAGAATTGGCTGTTCTGCAATACCCCGAACGGAGCAGCCGCCAGCGCTGCGGTCTACAGCATTGTGGAGACGGCGAAAGCCAACGGACTGGCTCCATACAAATATTTGAAATACCTGCTGGAGCAAATGCCTCGCGCCGGCGGGCGGTATTCCTGTGACTTCCTAGATATGCTTGTACCGTGGGGTCCGCAGGTACAGATGTTTTGCAGATAACAGCTGTATACAAAGCAGACTCAGAAGTGCCGTTTGAACGGATACTTCTGAGTCTTTCCTTTAGATGGTGCGATATCTCACGGGCGATTATTTGACGGTTACAATTTTTCTGGTTCTATGATAGCTCATGCATGGCGGCATGGCAATCCATCCGCATGACAAAGGAGATCCAAGCGTGGACGCAGTTTTCGCCTCCACAGCCTGGATCTCCGGTCATTTTGTTATTGGATCCGTCCATTGGAACGGACGTTGTGCATCTTTTGTCCGGCGCTTGTCGACCGGCACATCATTTCAGAAGCATCGCGGCGCAGCCGATGCGGATTCCATCGAAGGAAGGGCGCGGCACTACTCCGATCCCTATGGACGGCTCACGCAAGGGATCAATGGAAGGGGCGCTTCATCGCCTCCACCTGCGGTGCGCCGCAATCGGGGCCGAAGTGCTTGAGGATGACCAGATCCTCATACTTCGAGGTGTTGACGACCCGCACGCCCCGAACCGCCGCATCGTGGGACACGAAGAATTCATCCGCCGTCAGCTCGCCGTAGCGAATCAGCGTCGGCGTTTCGCAATCATATACGCCGAACCTGCCGTGGCCCTCGATCACGAGGCAGCCGTATGCGGCCTGATCGCTGATGACGACCTCGCAGCCGGGCTTGACCGTCAGCTCCTTTGCGCCCACATAGTCGTTGCCGTAAGCGATCCACCTCTGGTTCCAGCCCTCGCCCTCCTTTTCCAGCAGCGGCCTGCGGAAGAAGCGCTCGCGATAGTCCGGGCAGGTGTTCAGATCCCAGTCCGCAACATCCATGATCACGTCCAGATTGTTCTTATCCGCATCCGGCACATAGCCCGCCAGATCGTCATAGCCGAACACCTCGCCGTTGACCACGTTCTCCCACATGGCCATCACGTCGGAGTTCCACTGCGGCTCATAGGTGCACAGGGAGCCGGGCGCGTGCACCACGCCCGCGGGCGTGTACCAGCCGGTGTCCAGCTCGATGCGGAACGCGCGGGAGAGCTCGGTGATGCGGCCGTCGCACTTGGTAAAGTTGGCCAGGCGCTCCTTGACCTCCTCGCGGGTGACGGAGGGATCGAAGCCGAAGTAGGACACCGGGAACTGGCCCAGGGTCTGGTTGTACTGCTTCGGGAAGAAGTAGTGCTCGTGCTTGGGCTTCACGCCGCCATAGCGCTTGCAGGCCTCCTCGCCGTGGTGGATGTGGTGGAACAGCGGCATATCGTAGTCGTAGAACTTGGAGTACATCGGCCAGGTTCCGAAGCGGTCGATCAGCTCCTGACCGATCAGCTCCGCGCCCAGCTCGTCCACAAAATCCTTGAAGAGCACGACGTGCTCCTTGTCATCGTCCACATTGACGAAGCTCATGCCCTCGTAGGGGCCGGCACCCTTCGTCTCCACATGGGTGATGGAGGAGAACCAGCGCTCCACGATCGCGCCGCGCTCCATACCCATTGCGAACAGATCGTCCGGATGCAGGCGAATGCGGCGGCCGGGGCGGTTGAAGGGGCGCGGAACCCAGGTCGGGGTCAGGCGAAGCACGCCTTCACCGGCCTGAAGCGTCGCGCGAATGGTTTCTTGCTTGGACATGGATTTCTGCCTCTCTTTCATTGGAATTGCGGGCGGCGTGCGGTCGACGGGTGCAAGCCGCCCGTGTGCGCATCAGGGATTCTTCGCCCGCGCGCGATAGTCGTCGATCACTGCAGGATCGTCCGTGAATTCAATTTCCAAATTGTATTCTCGCGTCTCACCCGGCTCCAGATAGGTCAGCAGGCCGCTTTTGCGCGCATCGCTCCGGTTCATGACGCCGGAGGTGGTGGGCTCCAGGCCCAGCGCATAGTCACCCGCGCGCATGCACTTCCACTCGCACAGCAGCGGAAGCACCGTTCCGTCAAAGCGGATGATCGCGGCCATTCCCATTTTTTCGTTGTGCAGCATCGCAAAGGCCTCGCTGCCCAGCTCCGTGTGGAAGTAGCACTGCTCGTCCCGGTTCATCTCCGGCTTCTCCATCAGGGAATACTTCTCCATGCCGTCGGCGGCAATGGAATCCCGGGGTGCAATCTGGGTCGCCGAGGTGTACACCCGCGCACCCGCGTCCAGCATCGGATAGCCAAAGTTGATGTGATAGATCATCATCACGGGGTCGGTGGAGAAGCTCTGATTCTCAATCACGTCGTGGATGCGGATCACATCCCGCTCGGTCTCCAGCGTCATCTGCCTGCGCATCAGCATGTTCTCCTCGAACACGCAGGCCTCGCGCACCTTGCCCTCCACGCGGAACACCAGTTCATCGCCCTCATAGTCGTCCCGCACGCACACCTGCTGCGCGGGCAGATTGCTGAAGGGGCCGTGCAGGCCCAACTCCCGCCCGTCGTTGCCGGGCGCACCGGCATAGGTCATGCCGCAGGTGGTCAGCAGTCCGGCGGAGAACTGCTTCAGGAAGCCGCGCACGCCGTCCTCGACGTACAACCCCGGATGCCGGATCCCCTGCTTGGAGGCAAAGCCCATGTTCCTTCCCTTGTAGCTGACGTAGGGCAGATCAAAGGCGCGATCCGCCAGAACCGTCATCTCCAGATTCCGTCCGTTCTTCAGGTCAAAGGCGCGCACGCCGCTTGCCGGGCCGTCTGCGAAGACGTATTCCTTCCAACCGCAGATGGCGTTGAGATCGCCCACGCACTGCCGGAGCGCAAATTCCTGACTCTTCTTCATTGCATTTCTCCTCAGATCTTCGCAAAGTGGCGCAGGATCACCAGCGGCTCAGACTTGGAAAGGTTGGTGAAGGTCACGCCCGCGCGGGAAGCCGGCTCCGTCACGAAATACTCGTCGTGGGTCAGCTCACCGAAGCGGATCATGTTGGGCGAGGAGAGCTCCATTCCGTTGATGGTGCCGAAGCCCTGGATGCAGATCAGGCCGTAGGCCATCTCGTCCTTCAGCGTCACGGTGCGCCCGGGCAGCACGGTGTAGCGCCGCGCACCCAGCTGGTCGCACTTGTAGCAGATCCACTCGTCGATGTAGCCCTCCGCCTTCATCTGCTCCATGTTGTCCACCGGCAGCGGAACCATGCGCCGGTTCTGATAGAACATCGGATCCAGGTTCAGATCCCAGTCCATGACCTCCACCAGGTAATCGAAGTCGCCCTTCTTGTCCTCGGGACAGTTCTTCCACAGCAGATCCTCGCCCACGACGTGGTCGAAGTAGAGCACGGACTGGTACATGGCGTACACGTCGGAGGCAAACTGGGGCTCATAGGTGCACATGCTGGCCGGTGCGTGCATCACTCCGGGCGGCACGTCCCAGCCCGTGTCCACATCGATGGCATAGGCGCGCGAGAGGGACAGCAGGCGATTGTCGCCCTTGGTGAACGCGGCCAGCGCATCGCGCACCTGCGCCTTCGTCGTGCCGGGATTGAAGCCGAAGAAGGTGAAGGGGAATTCGCCGCCGTAGACATTGTTGTACTGCGCCGGGAAGAAGTACATCTCGGGCTTGCCGGCCTCGCCCACCTTCGCCGCATACTCGTCATTGTGGTGAATGTGATGCGGCAGCGGCCCCTTGTTATCGAAGAACTTGGAGTACATGGGCCAGCGACCATACCTGGCGTAGAGCTTGTCTCCAATGAATTCGCCCTTGAACTCGGCCACAGCATCGATCAGCCGCGCCTGTTCCCCCTCCTCGGTGACGATGAAGCTCAGGCCCTGGTTCTCCGGAGTGCCCGGGCCGTTGTCCGCCGGCGTCGTGGAAGAGAACCAGCGCTCATCAATGCCGCCGCGCTCGGTTCCCAGCGCGAAGTAATCGTCGGGATGCAGGCGCAGTCTGCGTCCGGGACGGCAGAAGGCGCGGGGTACCCAGTTGGGGGCCAGGCGAACGACGCCGTTGCCCTGATTCAATGCCCGATCAATGATAGCTTTCGACATGCAAAACCCCTCCATTTCCATAAAACTCTGAAGATGCATTCTCTCAATCCATCAAAACCATGCCCTTGATCTTTTCCGGCTTGGAATTGTCGCTCATGAACGCAATCGCCTGCTCAAGCTCCTCCAGGCGGAAGCGATGGGTGACGAATTCCTCCGGCGTGACAAAGCCCGCCTTCATGGATTTGATGGCCGTGTCCCAGGTAAAGGGCGCCAGCCAGCTGACGTTGATCCGCTTGTCCATCTGGAGCGTGTGCAGCAGCGGAACCTCCAGGATCGTGTCCTCGCCGGGCAGGCCGAAGTAGACGATGTTTGCGCCGCGACCCGTGACGTCCAGTGCGCCCTGCAGCGCGCTCTTGGCCGCCGTGGGCACGATCGCGCGATCGGCCATGTCCCCGTTCGTGATTTCGGCGATGGACTTCACCAGATCGGCCGTATAGTAGGGCGAATTCTTGTCCAGGGTGTTGAACAGGTAGTCCGCGCCCATCTCCCTGGCCTTCTCGAGGCCGTAGTCCAGGATGCCGACCATCGCAATCTTGCCCGCACCGCTCGCCCGGATGAGTTTGAGCTGCATCAGGCCAAGCGTGCCGGGGCCGAAGATCACGACGAAGTCGCCGAGCTTCACATCCAGCTTCTTTACGCCATAGCAGGCGCAGGCCAGCGGCTCGCACAGCGCCGCCTGTTCAAAGGAAATATCATCGGAAATCCTGTGCAGATGCGTGTAGTTCACCAGCGCGTACTCCGCAAATGCGCCGTTGAAATTCACGCCGCTGGTGCGGGTGTTCTTGCACAGGTTCACCTGCTCCCTGGCGCATTCCGGGCAGGCGTTGCAGTTCTGCACCGGGTTGGCCAGAACGCGGTCGCCCACCTCAAAGAGCTTCATTTCGCGGGCGATGCGTCCGACCTGCGCCACCTCGCCGGAGAATTCGTGGCCCAGAATCAGCGGGCCCTTGCCGTTTGCCGTCTCCAGCGGGCTCTTGCCATAATAATAGGCCAGATCGCTGCCGCAGATGCCGCAGGCGCGCACGCGAACCAGCACCTGGTTGTCCGCGACCTCCGGAACCGGCACCTCCTCCATGCTCATCACGCAGGGCTCGTAAAACACTTGGGCTTTCATGGCTTTCTTCATATTTACCGCACTCCTTCTCTGTAAAGATTAATCGTTGCGCACAATGACCTTCCGGGTCTTTCTCTGCACCATCAGACAGTCGGTTGCAATGACCGCAATCAGTATCAGTCCCTTGATCACGTCCTGCCAGCTCGCCTGAATCTCCAGTCGCTGCAGGCCGTTGAACAATACGCCGATGAACAGCATGCCCCAGAAGGTGCGCACGGCGCTGCCGCTGCCGCCGGACATGCTCGTTCCGCCAATGACCACGCCTGCCACGCAGGACATCGTCAGGTCACTGCCGTAGAGGGAATTGCCCGAGGACAGGCGCATGGACATCAGAATTCCCGAGACCGAGGTGCAGAAGCCCAGGATCACGAACAGCATGGTCTTGTAGAAGTCCACGTTGATGCCCGCCATCTTCGCCACCGTCATGTTGCCGCCGGTGGCGTACACATTGCGCCCAAAGCGCGTGTGCTTCAGCACCAGATGCGTAAGCAGGAAGGCGAGCAGGAAGAACCAGGTGATCGTGGGGATCCCGAACAGCTTGCCGTTGCCGAAGGCGTTCAGCGCTTCATTGGGATAGTTGTTGGGCTTGCCGTTGGTGTACGTCAGCGCAAGTCCCTTGAGGAACATCATCATGCCCAGCGTCACAACGAAGGCGTTCATCTTGATCTTGGAGACCATGAGGCCGTTCAAAAGGCCTACGACAATGCCCACTGCCAGGCAGAGCAGCACCGCCGGAAACACGCCCGCCTTCTTGGCGATGTCGGTGAACAGCAGCGTGATGAAGCCCATCAGCGAGCTGATGGAGAGGTCAAACTCGCCGCCGATGATCGAAATCGTCATGGCGAAGGCCACGATGCCGTAGGTGGAGATCTGCAGCAGGATGTTGGAAATGTTGGTGACGGACAAGAAGCCCTTCGCAGAGACGGACAGCACCAGCACAGCCGCAATCAGCGCCACGATGATGATGTTGCTTCTGATGAAGGCAATGAATCCTGTTTTTTTCTTCATAGCGCATCAACCTCTCTTCAGCTTGCGGTTCTTGTTGATGACGTCCAGGCCGAAGGCGAAGATAATGACGAGGCCCTTAATCATCATCTGCGGATAGGTGGAATAGCCCAGCAGGTTCATCGAATTGGTGATGATGCCGATGATGAGCACGCCCAGCATCGTATTGATGAAGCTGCCGCTGCCGCCCTTCATGGAGACGCCGCCCACCACGCACATGGCGATGGCGCTCATCTCATAGTCCGTGCCCGCCGTGGGATTCGCGGTCATCACGCGGGAGGTTTGCAGTACGCCCGCGATGCCGCAGATGCCGCCGCAGATCAGGAACGCCAGAAGGATGTACAGCCGCACGTTGATGCCGCTCAGCTGCGCCGCCTTCGGATTGGAGCCGACGAACATCAGGTTGCGGCCGAATTTGGTGTAATTGAGCACGAGCTGGCAGATCACGATGATGCCGAAGAAGATGTATGCGGGATTGATGCCCGCGCCCAGCTTCTGGAACAGGCCCAGGCCACGGTTCTGTAGATCCGCCGCCTCCAGGGTGATGTAGGTTCCGCCCTGCACCAGCAGCGCCAGCGCGGCGATCGCCGATTGTCCGCCATAGGTCACGATGAAGGATTCGCCCATGCGCCCGTTGATGCCGGCCATCACGCCGCCGGTGAAGGTTCCCATCAGGCAGCCGAGCAGCACCGGCACGAGGAAGCAGAGCAGCAGGCTGCTGGTGCTGCGAAGCAGGGAGGCGCAGATGATGCCCACGAGGGAGAGGATCGATCCGATGGTGAGGTCGATGTTGCCCGTCAGCAGCACGAAGGTGATGCCGCAGGCCATCACGCCCCAGATGGCGATCTGGTTGAGTATGTTCTGGAAGTTGGACAGCGTGAAGAAGCGGGGGAAGGCAAAGGACATGACGATCATCAGAAGCAGGATGATGACGAACATCATGTAATCCCCCAGGAAATCCAGCGCATCCTCCCGGAACGACCTCGAAAACAGCACGTTCCGCAGCGTGGAATCCTCATTCTGTGGATAGCGGCGGTTGGAAATCACCCGCGCGCAGATGTGCAGCGCCAGGCCAGCCAGCGTGAGCGCCGCGCCCAGCAAAAACAGCGGCCAGAATGCGTGGTAGCAGAAATTCAGATACTTCTGATAGGGCGTTGCCGTGCCCGCCTCCAGCGCCTCGATCATGGCTGCGAGCACCTTGGACTTCTGCGCAAGATAGTTTGCGCGCCCGTAGATTCCGGTGAACAGCAGCGCAACGCCCGCGATCAGGCAGATGACGGATCCTCTGTTGATTCTTTTCTTCATTTCTCCAAGACCTCCCATCAACCCAGCGCAAAGCGCATGATGTCCTCCGGCTTCAGGCCCGGACGGTTGTCCACGCAGGAGCGCACCTCGCCCTCGTACATGACCATGATCCGATCCGACAGTGCGAAGATCTCCGGCAGCTCCGATGAGATCATGATCACGGCCTTGCCGCGCCGCACCATCTCCAGCATCAGCAGATAGATTTCGTATTTCGCGCCCACGTCGATGCCGCGGGTGGGCTCGTCCAGGATCAGGATGTCCGCGTCGTTGTACAGCCACTTGGCCAGCACCACCTTCTGCTGGTTGCCACCGGAGAGCTGCTCCACGCGCTGGTTGACGGAGGGCGTCTTGATCTTGAGCTCCCTGACAAAGCCCTCGGCCGCCTCGTTTTCTCTGGCGCGGCTGATGAGCCCCAGCCGGTTGCAGGCGCGGGAGAGGTTTGTGATGGTGATGTTCTTCAGCACGCTGAACTGCGTGGAGAGTCCTTCGTCCTTGCGATCCTCCGGCACCAGGCCGATGGAGAGCGCCTTGGCCGCCATGGTGGAATGGATGGCGACCTTCCTTCCGTTTACGATGAACTCGCCCCTTTCGATGCGGTCTGCACCGAAGATCGCGCGGGCGATTTCGCTTCTGCCCGAGCCGACCAGACCCGCCAGGCCCAGGATCTCCCCCTTGTGCAGGGTGAGGTTGATGTCCCGCAGGAAGCCGGGCGTGAACAGGTGCTTCACCTCCAGCAGCTCCTCGCCGAATTTGCCGAAGTTGCGCTTTGGGAATTCGCCCTCCATGCTGCGCCCGACCATCTTTTCGATCAGCTCGGACTTGTTGGTCTCCCGCACGTTCAGCGTGCAGATGTAGTGGCCGTCGCGCAGCACCGTTGCGCGGTCGCAGATCTGAAAGACCTCCTCCAGGCGATGGGAGATGTAGATGATGGTGATGCCCTTCTCCTTCAGGTTCCGGATGATGTCGAACAGCTTGCGAATCTCCTCCGTCGTCAGCGGCGCAGTGGGCTCGTCCAGCACGATGATCCTGGATTCCAGCATCAGCGCGCGCGCGATTTCGATCATCTGCTTTTCCGCGATGGACAGGTCGCTCACCAGGCGATTGGGATCCATATCGAAGTCAATGCTGCGCATGAAGGCCGTGAACTCCTCGCGCATCTCCTTCCACAGCACGCGGCCGCTGCGCGTGGTCTTGAGCCGGCCCAGAAAGGCGTTTTCGGTGGTCGTCAGCGACGGCACCAGGTTCAGCTCCTGAAAGACCAGGCCCACGCCGCCCTGGGCGGACTCGCGGGTGTTGCGGAAGCTGACCCTCTTTCCGTCGATGGAAACCTCGCCCTCGTCCGGCTGGTATACGCCGCTGAGGATCT
The DNA here is from genome assembly GCA_030537335.1 of Clostridia bacterium. Taxonomy (GTDB): domain Bacteria; phylum Bacillota; class Clostridia; order Christensenellales; family Aristaeellaceae; genus SFTH01. Next base: position 21,498 of record JAUNNK010000026.1, read on the forward strand.
TCATCAGCGTAGACTTGCCGGCGCCGTTTTCTCCCAGCAGCGCATGCACCTCACCCTTGCGCACCTCCAGATCCACATGATCGAGCGCAACTGTGCTGCCGAAAGTTTTGGTTATTCCCTTCATGGACAGAATATTTTCTTGCATGGGAATCATCCTTTCGTTGCATCCGTTTTAGCAGGCTTGCGCTGCCATTGACAACCGGCAGCAGACCGGCTGCGGTTTTCCCGCCCGCTGCCGCTTGCCAACGACGCGTCGTTCGCCCGCCCTTGCAAACAAATTGCGGGGCTGGGTTGAACCCAACCCCGCAGGGATTGCGCACTGTATGTACTTACCAGCCGATGCCGTCGAACTCATCGACGTTCTCGATGGTGACCAGCGGAGCGCTGCACTTGTACCACACTGCGTCGCCGGGCTTGATCACGCCGTCCATCGCGTCGATGCAGGCCTGAACGCCCAGCTGGCCCTCCTCCTTGGCGGAGTGGAGCACGTCGCCGTAGTGATAGCCGCCGCGGATGCCCGCAACGCCGGCGGCGTTGCAGCCGGTGCCCACGGAGTAGATGCCGGATTCAGCCTCGTCGATGCCCGCGGCCTCCAGCGCCTGATGCACGCCCTGATAGATGCCGTCGTCGTGGCAGAAGATGAAGTCGTAGTCGTCGCCGAAGCGGGTGATGACGTCCTGCATCTGGCTCATCGCGATTGCAGTGTCCCAGCCCTCGGTGTTCTGCTTGTAGATGATCTCGATGTTGTCATGCTGGGAGACGATGTTCTCGAAGCCCTGCTGACGGTTGGTGGCCGGATCGGTGCCCGCCGCACCCATCATGCAGACGACCTTGCCGCCCTCTTCGCCCAGCAGATCCACGCAGGCCTGACCGGCGGCCTCGCCCATGGCGATGTTGTCCGGGCCGGCGAAGGCGTAGATCGTGTCCGCCACGGAGGCGTCCACCTTGGAGTCGATGATGGCATAGGGGATGCCGGATTCGTTCAGGGTGTTGACGATGGTGATGGAGCCCTCTGCATCCGCCGGGAAGTAGATGATGCCATCATAGCCCTGGTCGATTGCCGTCTTGATCTGATCCAGCTGCACGGATGCGTCGCCCTGGCCATCCACGATGGTCAGATCGATGCCATGCTCCGTCGCATAGGCGGTGGCCGCCGTGTTCAGCGGATCACAGAACGGCGCGGTGTAGAAGGCGTTGGTGAAGAAGACCTTGCGGTTTCCCTCTGCGGAAGCCACTGCTACGCATGAAAGCACCAGCAATGCAACCAGAACGACAGTCAGGATTCTCTTCATGGGTATTCCTCCTTTTTATTCCCCGGGATACTATCCCGATTCTAAACAGCTTCGCCAGGCGGCCGAAGCTGTTCTTTACCAGCGGTTCAGGCCCCAGTCGTCCGCTCTGGACGCATCGGTGGAGCGGCGCACCACCAGCTTCGCCGGAAGCTCCACCTTCTTCTCCACGGGTCGGCCCATGCGCTCATCCACAATGTTGCGCATCGCACCGTAGCCCATCTGATAGATCGGATAATGCACGGTCGTCAGGCTGGGACTGACGATGGAGGATACGGCGAGGTCGTCAAAGCCAACCACCGCCACGTCCTCGGGAATGCGCAGTCCCGCGTTCAGGATCGCCTTCATCGCGCCGATGGCCATCTGATCGTTCGCGGAGAAGACCGCGTCCACATTGATGCCCTTCTCCATCAGCTCGCTCATCGTGGCAAAGCCGCTCAGCGGCGTAAAATTGCCCTCCAGCAGCAGCCGCTCGTCAAAGCCGATGCCGTGATCCAGCAGCGCCATGCGGTAGCCCTGGATGCGCAATGCGGAATGCGGGAAGGTCGGATCGCCGCAGATGTGGACAATCTTTTGATGTCCCCGCTCGATCAGATAGCTCACCGCTTCATAGGCCGTCTTGTAATGATCGATCGAAAAGGATCCGATCTCGGGCGAACGCGACGGACGGCTCAACATGTAAATCAGCACGCCGCGCTTGCGCACCAGGGGAAGCAGCTCCTTTTCGTAATACTCTTCCTCATCCTCGCTGCTGCACACGGAGTCCAGAATGATGTTCTGCACGCCGCGATCCATGAGGCGCGCCAGCAGGTCGCGCTCCAGCGACCACTTCCGATCCGAATCGCAGAGGATGACATTGTAGCCCTCCTTGCAGGCAACGTCCTCAATTCCGCTCAACAGCGGCTGAAAATAGGAGCTGTAGATGCCCGGCAGGATCAGCCCAACCTCCTTTTGCAGCTCCTGAACGGCGAGCTGCTGTTTCTCCTGGATGTATCCGGACTGCACCAATGCGTTCTCCACCCGCTTCTTCAGCAGCGGGCTGACATATTTTTTCCCCGACATCACTGCATGCACAGTGGAAACGGATACGTTCGCTATGTTCGCTACTTCTCTCAAATTTGCCATAGTTTTTCTTGATTCATCTCCGTAAAATCTTTAATTTCATTCTAGCGATACCTCGCCGATTTGTCAATACATCTTCATGAATTTTATGCAATTTATTTTTCTTTTAAAATTTTCACTCAAATTGTGCCATTCGCAGCCGTTCCCTGCGTGCACTGCACTTCTTTTCAAAAAACATTCAGCGAACACACAATACTTCGCTTTCGCTGCGAGGACGTTATCACGCTGCGCATGATGCAGATCGCATGCCCTGCAGCGGCGCTACGACGAGGTCAGCTGCGCCGCCGGTCTGGATCCGGCGATCAGCCGCATGCGCGTGGCCGGGTTCAGAAAGGTAAAAGCGCAGCGCACAGGTTCGAATTCTGTATCAAAGCAAACAGATACTCCCTATCCATCTGTCGATTGGTCATCGGCAAACAATCTTTCCGATGGCGATGCGCGATTGACGAATATGCCCAAGATCGGAGATATTCAACAGACCGCTAATGCAATCAATGAAATCCTGAATGGAGAGTAAGCGCTCAATAAAGCGCGCTATCCTACTTTCAATCGCTCGACTGCCCCGTGCTACTTTCTACTATCATCTGAAGCGGATGAACCGCACAGACAAGTATGAAGCTGCCAAGGCAGAAATCATAGCCATCTACCATGAAAACAAAGGCAGATATGGCTATCGACGCATTACAGCAGAACTTCACAATCGCAATTCTCACCTGAATCATAAGACAGTTCAGCGACTCATGAAGGAGCTAGGACTGGTTTGTCGTGTCAGAATGAAGAAATATCATTCTTACAGGGGTGAAGTTGGCAAGATTGCGCCAAACCTGCTGAACAGGGATTTCCATGCTGAAAAGCCGGACCAGAAGTGGGTCACCGATGTAACGGAGTTCAGTCTGTTTGGAGAGAAGCTATATCTCTCGCCCATTCTTGATCTACACAGCAGCGACCTGGTTAGTTATACGATCTCTGACCGGCCTGTTCTGAGCATGGTCACGACCATGCTGGACAAGGCTTTTCAAAAGATACCGGATGGAACCGATCTGGTTCTCCATTCTGACCAGGGATGGCAATACCAGCACAAGCAGTATCAGAGGATGCTCCAGAAAAAGGGTATCCGTCAGAGCATGAGCCGAAAAGGGAACTGCCTGGACAATGCTGTGATAGAAAACTTCTTCGGTCTGCTCAAAAGTGAATTGCTTTATCTGCAGGAGTTCCAATCTATGGAACACTTCAAGCGAGAACTCATTGAATATCTCGATTACTACAATAACCGTCGTATCAAGGCAAAGCTTAAGGGCTTGCCGCCTGCGGTTCACAGACAGCAAGCCCTTTCGGCTGCTTGAACAATTTGCGTTAGAAATATTTGTCTAACTTTTTGGGGTCACTTCACAGCCGTGGCCGCTTCTTTGTTCTTTTCTTTTTTCGCCACGACTGCCAGCACAATATCCGATGCAATGCCTGCCACTGCAGCCGGGATGCCGGAAACCAGAACGCCCACGATGTTAAAATATCCCAGCAGGCCAAACACGAGGCCAACCGCACCCATGATCACCAATAGGATAGTCAGCATCCCTTCTCCTGCTGCTTTGCGTTTTCCCGCCAGAGCAAAGCCCCATATTGCCAGGAAAAGGCCAACCGCAGAAAGTGCGAGGGTCAACGCACTGTGCCACTCCGGCCTTCCGGCAAATGCTACGATCGCCCCCATGACAAGCAGGGCTTCTCCACTGATACCCAGCACAATTGAATCCGGTGTTGCTTTCTTTTTCTTAGACATTATAAAACCTCCTTATTTTCTTTCATTTTATTCGTGAAAATTTACTGCAATAGAGCCTGTTTTGGAACGCATCCGAAGTTGCTTTGGCCCTTGTCCTAAAAAGGCTGGAAGACTGCATCTGCCATGTTCCGAGCTGCAATCCAGCAGATAATTTTCTGCAGATTCAGGACAGGAACATTCAATATCCCCTGTTACGGTCGTTGCGGAAATACTCTGCTGGCAGATGACGCTGTGCAGCTCTATGTTTCCACCCTGGCTTTTAAACTCACCCTGATTGAATTCCGCTGCGGAAACATCAATCACACCGACCAGAGATTTCGCATATAACAGGCAGTGGCAGCGCAGACCAACAATTCTGATGCATTCGTCTTTACTTTCAAGAAACACTGTCCCGGAGAAATCCGTTGGCAGTTCCAGGGTCAATTCCTTGTCCTCCTTCAACCAGATCAGTCCGACGATACCGTACAATGCGGCTTGTGCATGGTCTTTGACGGTCAATGTACCGTTTTCTAAAACCACTTCCGTTTTCCGCCGCTGCGTGTCCGTCCATTTTAAGACAATATCCTTTCCTGCACCAGCAACCACATTGATCTGTGATAGCGCACTTTTTATCTGAATGGTAGTCACCTCCTCTATGGGATACTGTCTAACTGTTTCCATACTCACACCTCCTTATTTAATAAATTCAACATAATGTTGTAATTCAAACTTATGTTGATTTGTGAGCCTATTTGTAGTATAATAAAAACCGTGGTGGAATTCAATCATCAATGTTGCGCGATTTGACTGCAAAGCAACAGACAGCTCTCTTGTGTTGCATTGATAACAAATAAAGGAGAATTGGCGATGGAAAAAGAAAATCGAAGGGCAAAGATCACAAAACTTTTATTAACTGACAGTTTTCTGCACCTTCTGGAACAAAAACCGCTTCCACGGATTACCGTAAAGGACATCTGCGATTATGCCGATTTGAACCGGTCAACATACTACCGGTATTTTACAGACCCCTATGACCAGATGACAAAACTGGAAGAAGAAATTATCGAGGAAATGGTTTCCCGCATTGATACCCGGGTTCCAAAAGAAAAACAGGCTGACAGCACTGCCAGGTTATCACTGGCTGTCAAGCAGATTTTGGATTATATCCATTCCAAAAAGGATATGTTCCGCATATTGCTGAGTAATCATGGTGACTATAATCTGCAAAAGGATATTTTGACAGTGCTGGCTGAAAAACTATTCTCAGGAAGTATTCAGTCCCCGGCAAACAAAAGCCTGCTGAAAGAATATATTTTTATCAGCACCGGAAGTTTTGGGATGATTTACTATTGGTTAATGACAGATACCCAGGCAGATACCGGGGAATTGACAGAGCAGATTACACAGTATTGCCTTAAGATTTTACAGGAATGAAAACGGGATTAAGGAGAGGCAGCACTTTAGGCTGTCGCTCCTTAGCTGTTCGATTGCAAAATAGGCGGGGCTGTCAACAGCGGCGGCTGCCCGTTCATCCTGCCGCACACCGGCGCCGCCCATTTTTCTGCCTCATCAATGCCTGCCAGCGTTTTTGCTGCCTTCAATGCTGGTTTCGATTATAGCCCGCTGATCAGCAGCGCGCTTCTCAGCGTCAGCCTTG
>JAUNNK010000171.1 GCA_030537335.1 Clostridia bacterium
TGCCTTTGGCAATGCACCTGTCCCTCGAAGCGGCGCCTACACATGGAAAAAGCGGCCCGATGCAGCGCATCAGACCGCTTTGGATTCTGCAATCAGATCTCCAGGTAGGAGTCGGAGTACAGAGTGTGATTCTTGAAGATGTCGCAGGACTTGATGGTTTCCATCAGGCGCAGATCGCAGGGGTTGACGATTGCGGAGGTCAGGCCCTGCATCATGCACATTGCAACCAGAGCAGAGTCCATGATCGGACGAACGTGCTTGGGTGCGCCGTTGGAGTTGTTGGACAGACCGCCAGTGGACTTGAGGCCCTCGTCGGCGAACATCTTGATGGCGTTGAGAACGTCCATCTGCTTGTCCTGCATGCCCTTGACAACCAGGAACAGCGGGTCGAACCACAGATCGTCGCTGGTCATGCCCAGGGACAGGCCGCGCTCCAGCATGTCGTGGCAGTGCTTCATGCGCTCCTCGTTGTCCTTTGCAATGCCGTCGGCAGAGCACAGGGCGATAACGATGGCGTCGTTGGCAGCAGCCAGATCGATGTAGGAGATACGGGAGCCAGCGTCAGCAGAGTTGACGATCGGCTTGCCGTTTGCGCGGTTGTAGACCTTGATGCCGGCTTCGATGGCCTTCTTGTTGGCGGTATCCAGCGCCAGCGGCACGTTGTTGAAGTTCTCCTGCAGGAGCTTGACTGCCCACATCATGCGCTCCGGACCGTCGGACTCGGCAGGGCCGATGTTGACGTCGAGGTAGGTTGCACCGGCAGCGATCTGCTCGGCAGCGCGCTTGAGGATGGGAGCGGGATCGCGCTCGTCCATGGCCTTGCGGATGACCGGGGAGATGCAGTGGATGCGCTCGCCGATGGTGACGAAGGTCTGAGCCTCGGGATTGTGTCCCTTGTAGGTGACGCCCATATCCACAACTTCGATTGCGGGAACCTTGGTAGCCAGGATCTCATCGAAGGTGAGCTCCGGAACGGCTGCGGCAGCGGCTGCGGTCTCGGCCTTGGCGGCGTTGGCGGCGGCAGCGGCCTTGGCGGCCTCCTCGTATTCCTTGTTCTTCATGTACTTGGGCAGCTGGACAGCCTCCATCGGGCCGACAACAACGTTCCAGCCGGGCAGCTTGTCCTGAATGTCGCCCTTCATGACGGCAACCTTGCCGGGGATGATCAGGGTGCGGTTCTTGATCTTGTTGTCCACATCCAGCTCGGCGAAGGTCTTCTTGATGGAAGAAGAGGACAGCTTGCCTGCGGCCCATGCAGTCAGAACGGACATGCCGGAAGCATCGGTGATGATCAGGTTGACGGGCTGCTTGGAGCGCTCGAGCTCGCCGGAGACCAGGAAGTAGGTCAGCGCGAAGTCGACAGTCATTGCGCAGGGGCTGTTCTCGTCCGCGCCGTTGAGCGGATAGATGCCCTGCTCGACCTTCATCGGCTTCTGCGGGTCGGTGTAGATGTTCTGGCGCAGGCCGTACAGAGCCAGGGCCTCAGCATAGCCCGGGATGCCCATCACGAGGATGGAGCCGTAGCGCACGGTGAACATGGCGGCCAGGGCCGTCTGCATGTGCAGATCGCCGTCGGCCAGCTTGTTGAGGTTGACGATGGACGGGTAGCCGAAGGAACGGTCGCCATCCTTCAGAGCGGTGCGGCGAACCAGCACGGCGTTCTTCAGGGTTTCCTTGGCGTCCTTGCCGGTGACGTCGATCACCAGGTTCTTGTTGCCGGCGGCTTCCAGAGCCTTGACGGTGTCATACAGCTCCTCGATGCTCTCGCCCTGCACGCCCAGGGTCACGCCTGCGGCGGTGGCGATGGCGCTCATCTCGGCGGCATTGGCCTTGTTGGCGCCGTTGAGGATGGGCTTGCCCGCCTTGCACACTTCCAGGGCAGCCTTGGCGGCCTCTGCGTCGGTGCAGTTCAGGATCAGCGCGCGGTCGGCCTCAGCAGCCTTCTTGACCAGCTCGACATACTTGTCAACGCCGTTGCCAGCGTAGTTCAGGAACAGGAACTCAACGAACTCGCGCTCGCCGATGCGCTCGTAGTCCACCTTCTTGACGGCGGCGATGGCGGAATCGACTTCCTCAGCGCTCATGCAGGAGCACAGGGTAGCTGCGTAGAGGTTCTTGTTGACCAGGGTCTTTTCGTGACGGAACAGCACGGTTTCGCCGCCCAGCTTGTGCTCGTTGGCGCCGGTGCCGACGGTAATGGTCTTCATCAGGGGCGCAGTCGCCTCGGACAGGGTGGCCAGCGCGTCATCGGACATGTAGGGGCACTTGTCGATGGAGACAGAGCCCTGTGCAACCTTCATTGCGAACGCCATGCAGGTGGGGCTGCCGCATTCCTTGCAGTTCTTTTTCGGAGTCAGCTTAAAAATATCAAGACCTTTGAGTGCCATTGTGTTTCTCTCCCTTCCCAGCTTACATCAGGCTGTCGATGAACTGCGCAATCGTCTTGATTGCGGCAGGATGCTTCATGATCACCAAATCGGAACCGCTGGCGAGGCAGGCGGCAGCGGTGGTGATTTCCATTTCGATGCCGCGCTCTTCGACGTCGCCCCATTCCGGAGCTTCCTCTTCGGAGAGCATCGCTTCCTTGACGTTCCAGGTCTCGGTGGAGACGGGGGTCACGATGGGCATCTGCAGCTGGGCGTCGTTCTGCGCCAGTGCGGCGGCCTTCACGCGGTCAAGGGTGGAGGAGAGGTACTCGTAGCCGTAGCCGGCGCAGGAGGAGCCCAGGTTCATCAGGACGGACTGTGCGGGAACGCCCAGCTGACCGATGAGCACGTTGAGCTGCTTGGCCAGGTTGATGTCCACGGCGGACTCGGCGCCAACCTTCTGGTTGTAAGCCATGCCGGCGGAGGCGCCGACGGTCTTGTAGTTCTCTTCGCGGGCAGCCAGAACCAGGATGTTCTTGCCCTGCAGGGCCTCGGAGACCTTGGAGAAGATCTCGGCGTCCTTCTCAATGTTCTTGCAGCCCATGACGATGATCGGCAGGGCGGTTGCATCCGCAACGGCCTTGGCCATGGCGACGCAATCCTCAACGGGCATGTTCTCGCCGTTGGGATCCGCACTCTCAAAATGCAGGCAGACAGCGGAAACGCCCTCGATCTCCTCGGCCTTCTTCGCCATGTCGGCGACGGTGGCGCAGCCCTCGAAGGCCGCCTTCATGCCGGCGGTCTGAAGGGACGCCATGCCCTTGTCGTTGATCTCGATGGCGATCTTCGGGCTGTTGGCGATCGGTGCGTCGAAGGTGTAGAACGGGAAAACGTTCTCGCCGCCGACAACGATGCTCTTCTCACCGGTGCCGAGCGTCACGGCATTGATGGAAGCGTTGTATGCCTGCTTCTTCGGATTAAAAGCCATAATCGTATCCCCCTAAGTTCTTAGTTTACAGGTCCAGTTTTTCCATAATTGAGCGAAGCGCGACCTTGACCGGGTTGTCCTCCGGAACCTTGGCGCTGGGCTTGCCCTCGCAGTCGTACTCGTAGACGGTTTCGTCCTGCGGGAGAACGCCGACCAGATCCAGACCGTGCTTTTCAATTTCCTCGAGAACCGCGGCGTTCAGCACGCCGCCGGGCGCGCGGTTGACGATCAACTTCATGGCGCCGGGCTTGAGCTCCAGGTCCCTGACCATCTCGGCGATGCGGGCCACGGCCTGAATTCCCCGGCGGGAGCAGTCGCTGATGAGCAAAAGCGTGTCCACGTGCGGCAGCACGCCGCGGCTGATGTGCTCCAGACCAGCCTCGTTGTCGATCACCATGTACCGGTAGTTGCCGTAATACTTGTCCATCTGGGCCTTGAGCACGCCGTTGACGTAGCAGTAGCAGCCCTTGCCCTGGGTGCGACCCATCACGAGCATGTCAAAGTCATCCTCCTCGATCAGCGCGGAGGAAAACTTCATCTCGGCGTAGTCCGCCTTCGTCATGCCCTTGGGAATGGGGCTGTCCTTCATCAGCTCCGCCCGGGCCATCTCCTCCCGGATGTCGCCCAGCGTGGTTTCCACCTCCACGCCCAGCACCTCGTTCAGATTGGAATTTGCATCCGCGTCGACCACCAGAATGGGGCCCAACTGCTTCTTGCAAAGGTATTCGATCAACATGCCGCAGGTGGTCGTCTTGCCGACGCCGCCCTTTCCGGCAACAGCAATGGTGTGTGTCATATCCTAGCTCCCGATACTCCCATCCGGCAGCATGCGCCGCCGGACGGGTTGATTTGCTTTCTCAGACGAGATCCTTGATGCCCGCTTCCTTCACCAGACGGGTCACATCCTCCCACTTGTTCAGCGCGTAGAGGTGGATGCCGTCGATGCCGCAGGTGCGGTACTCGTCGATCATGCGGATGGTGTACTCCATGCCCGCCTCCTTGAAGGAAGCCTTCTTGGCGGCGATGGACTCCTCGGACTCGTTCGGCGCGAAGGGGTTCGGGAAGATCCAGTTCTTGGAGATGATCTCGCAGAGCTTGCGATCCATCACGCAGCCGTTGCGGGACAGGGCCATGTTGATGGTGGCCGCTGCGTCCAGCACGGGCATGATGCCAACGTCCACGGGCATCCAGATGCCTGCGCCGCGAATCTTGTCCATCCAGCGGCGGAAAGCGTCCATGTCCCAGCACAGCTGGGTCATGATGTAGTCGGCGCCCTCATCCTGCTTCT
>JAUNNK010000172.1 GCA_030537335.1 Clostridia bacterium
TCAATCTTCGCCATGCGAGAGCGCAGGCGACTCTGGCTGATGGTGCGCAGGCTCGTCTGCGCAAGATTCATGCGATCCTCGTGTTCGCTTGGCAGCGGCGAATAGTTCAGCGCCTGCATCGCAGCGCTGCGCTCGTTCTCGTCCTCTATGGTCTCGACAAAGGCCGCCGCCGACCTGCCCTCCAGCAGCCACTGGGCCGCCCTGCGGTGCACATCCACGGAGAAATCCTCCGCCTTGACGGTCTCCGGCGGAATCGAGCCGTCCGCCAGCAGCGTGAGCAGCACGCGCTCCGCAAGACATGCGTCGTCCGGGCGATCCTTTTGCATCGGTCGGAGCCGGTGATCCCGGGTCACGGGCGTCTTTTCCGCCGTCACGCCAATCTGCCGCAGCAGAATCTCCCGGTCGTAACCGGTCTGGTTGACCAGCTGCCGGAGATGATTCTCCATCTCCACAGGGTTTTTGACCTTTCTGAGAATCTCGCAGCAGCGCAGGGCGTACTGCGTCATGCCGTCCTGGGTGTTCAGATCCAGATCGTCCGCCGCGCGCAGCATGCGGTACTCCGCAGCGTCGTAGCGCGTCAGTTTTTCAAAGCCCTGAAGCCCCTTGTCTCGCACGAAATCGTCCGGATCCTGTCCGTTGGGATAGTCGATCACCCGCGCCGTGAGACCGTCGATCTCGTCGAAGATCTCCAGCGCGCGCAGGGCGGCCTTGCGCCCCGCCGAATCGCCGTCGTAGCTGATCCACACCTCCGGAACATAGCGCTTGATCAGCCGCGCCTGCTCCTGTGTCAGCGCCGTGCCCAGCGTGGCCACCACGCCGCGCACGCCGTACTTGCGCAGGGAAACCGTGTCCATGTAGCCCTCAACCAGCACCATGTGCCCCACATCGCGCTCTTTTCGCGCAAAATTCAGGGCATACAGGCCCTGACGCTTGTTGAATACGGGCGTATCCGGTGTGTTGAGATACTTGGGCTGGGCATCCCCCATGGCCCGACCGCCGAAGCCCAGCACCTTGCCCTGAGCGTTGATGATCGGGAAGATGGCCCTGCCGCGGAACATGTCGTAGAACCTTCCGTCGCGATCCACCGCGAGCCCCGCCTTCTTCAGAAGCGGCGCTTCGAAGCCCTGCTCCTCCAGATGGCGGATCAGATTGTCCCAGCCGTGCGGCGACGCGCCAAGTCCGAAGCGGCGAATGTCCGCATCGTTCAGCCCGCGCTTGTAGAGGTAGTTGAGCACCTCCGAACCCTCGTCCGTCCACAGCATAGAATGAAAATAGCGGGCGGCAATTACGTTTGCTTCGTAAATGCGCTCTCGCTCCTGAGAGTTGACGAACGTCGATTTTTCCTTTGCGCTGGGTTCTGGAAGCGCCATGTGCGCGCGCTCCGCCAGATGTTTGACCGCCTCCTGGAATTCCATCCGCTCCATTTCCATCACAAAGTTGATGACTGTGCCGCCCTTGTGACAGCCGAAGCAGTAGTACAGCTGCGATTCGGAGTCCACGGAAAAGGAGGGCGTCTTTTCATTGTGAAACGGACAGCATCCCCAGAACCGCCGGCCCTTCTGTTTCAGAGGGACATATTCCGACACGATTTCCTCCAGGCTGACCCGCGAACGCAGTTCATCCAGAAATGCATCTGAAAACCTTGCCATCTGCTCCCCCGATCCTTCCGTCCGGCGCAACGTTAACTATTCGCCAGGCAAATCCCTTTTCCTGCTTCCCACCGACAATTTACATCAATTTTCGGCAAGAAGCGTCCCATATGTGATGGCGAAAATCCACTTCACAGAGACGCTGTATATAATTACAACGCCGCGCCCCCGAATTCCTCCCATTTTAAAAAATTTTCGTCTCTTTGCACCAGCAATTCTCTCCGAACCCATTTTTTTCCGACGCATAGGATGCAGCATGACCGTATACCAGCCTGATTCGGAGGGATTGCCATGTCCATTACAGTATGTAAGTTTGGCGGAAGCTCCGTCTGCGATGGAGATCGCTTTGCGCAGGTGAGAAGCATCCTTCGCGCAGATTCCGACAGAAAGTTCATCGTGCTCTCCGCACCGGGCCGGCGTTTTCCGGGCGACGACAAGATCACGGACCTGCTCTATCAGGCCTGGGATGCGGCGGATGATACTGCACAGTTCATCTTTACCCGTATTTATCTTCGCTATGCATCCATACGGGATCAATGCGCGCCGGATTTCGATCTGGAAGCGGAGTTTTCGCGGATCCGACGCCGCTTCCGCACCTCAAGAGACTATGCGGCCAGCCGGGGCGAATACCTCTGCGCGCGGCTCTTTGCGGCCTACGCCGGGCTTCCCTTTGTGGATGCGGGCGAATTGTTTCACTTCGATGCAAATGGCGCGATCGATCCCGTCGCCACGCGCCGCGCCCTGCAGGAACGCCTGCTGCCGCTCGGGCGCGCGGTGGTTCCCGGCTTTTACGGGAGTCTGCCCGACGGAGGCGTGAACACCTTTAGCCGAGGCGGCTCGGACGTGAGCGGCGCGCTGACCGCCGCCGCGCTGGAGGCGGATCTCTACGAAAACTGGACGGACGTGGACGGCCTGTTCACCGCCGATCCCAACATTGTTCCCGAAGCGAAGCGCAATCGCTGCGTGAGTCTGCAACAGATGGAGCGCCTGGCCTGGGCAGGGGCGCAGGTGCTGCACCCGGACGCCCTCGAACCCTTGAAGGGAACCGGCATCGACACGCTGCTGAAAAACACCTACTGCCCGGACGCGGAGGGCACGCGCATCTCGGAGTCCTGCCCCGCCTTCGTGCCCTGCATCACCGGGCGGCGCGGGCTATACATCGCGGCGAACCTCAATCCGAGTGAGAGCTGCCCGCTGCCTCAGCGCGCGCCCTTCGATGGCGCGATGGCAGTCGCAAGCGTCAACGCCTTCGGCCTGACGGATGCGCAGATCCGAAGGGTTGAAGCCACAATCGACTTTATTCATATCATTCATATGCAGGATCACCTGCAAATTATCATTCCTGAGCGCGAATATACCGCCACGATTCGCAAAATACACCGGATTCTGCTGGAAACGGACGGCGATAACCTTTGAGCGGCGGATTTTTGCGCAAAGCAAGGAACAGCGCACACGCGCATCCGTTTTACCCATATAAAAGCGCCCCGGAACCGGTCGGTTCCGGGGCGCGGCGCGCGCAGATCAGCGCAGCGCTTCCATTTCGGCGATGCGGGCCCTGAGCTTCTCCAGCAGGCCCTGGTTGGTGGCGAGCTTCTCCTTCTCGCGCTCCACCAGCTCAGCGGGCGCCTTAGCGACGAAGCCGGCGTTGTTCAGCTTGCCGTTGGCGCGGGCGATCTCGCCCTCCACGTTCTTGAGATCCTTCTCAAGGCGCGCAAGCTCCTTCTCCACGTCCACCAGCTCGCCCAGCGGGATGAACAGCTCACAGGGTGCGGTGACGGCAGAGGCGCTCTTCTCCGGATTGGCGGCGCCCGCGTCGATGAACTCCACGTTGCTGGCGCCGGCCAGGCGCTTGAAGTAGCCCTCTGCGGAGGCCAACGCATCCTTCCAGCCCTCATGGGGCTTCAGGATCAGCGTGGCGCGCTTTGCAGGAGCCACGTTCATCTCTGCGCGCAGGTTGCGGATGGTCACGATCACGTCCTTCACGCCCTCGAAGGCAGCCGCCTCGGTCTGGAAGTCCAGCGCAGGGTCGCACTCCGGCCAGGCGGAGGTGATCAGCATGCCCTCCACGCCCGGCAGGTAGCTGTACAGCTCCTCGGTGATGAAGGGAATGTAGGGATGCAGCAGCTTGATCATGCCGGTGAGTACGTGCAGCAGCACCTCCTGGGTGGTCTTTTTCACCTCGCCGTCCTCGGCATAGAGGCCCTGCTTGGCACTCTCAATGTACCAGTCGCAGAAGTCCGACCAGACGAAGTCGTAGAGCTTCGTGGCAGCAAGGCCCAGGTCGAAGTTCTCCAGATTGTCGGTGATGGTGCGCACCGTGTCCTGATACTTGGTGAGAATCCACTTGTCCGACAGGGAGAGCTTCTCGGCAGCGGGCACGCCCTCGGGCGTGAAGCCGTCCAGGTTCATCAGCACGAAGCGGCTGGCGTTCCAGATCTTGTTGCAGAAGTTGCGGTAGGTCTCGATCTTCTCATTGGAGAGGCGCACGTCCGCGCCGGGAGCCACGCCCATCACCAGCGAGAAGCGCAGTGCGTCCGCACCGTACTGGTCGATGACCTCGATGGGGTCGATGCCGTTGCCCAGGGACTTGGACATCTTGCGGCCCTGCGCGTCGCGCACCAGGCCGTGCATCAGCGCCACGCTGAAGGGGCACTTGCCGGTCTGCTCGATGCCGGAGAACACCATGCGCGCCAGCCAGAAGAAGATGATGTCGTAGCCGCAGGACAGCACGCTGTTGGGATAGTAGGTCTCGAAGTCGTGGGTCTTGTCTGGCCAGCCCAGCGTGGAGAAGGGCCACAGTGCCGAGGAGAACCAGGTGTCCAGCACGTCCTCGTCCTGGCGCACGGGCCTTCCGCACTTCGGGCAGACGGTGATGTCCTCGCGGGAGACGGTCATCTCACCGCAGTCGTCGCAGTAGAAGGCGGGGATGCGATGGCCCCACCACAGCTGGCGGGAGATGCACCAGTCGCGGGTGTTCTCCATCCAGT
>JAUNNK010000173.1 GCA_030537335.1 Clostridia bacterium
TCGTCCGGGCTGGTCGCGGCTCTTTCAGAGACGCGACTGCTACAGAAAAATCGCTTCCTTGCAGATTTTGCGGCCAGAATCCAGAGGATTCAAGCAAAATCTGAAAAGCAGTCGTGCCACTGCCTTTGGCAGGCACGACCAGCCGACGCGGAACCTTTGGTTCCCAGCGTCGCGCTGCCGAAACCTGCGCGCAAGCGCTACGGTTTCGGTGCGTTGAGGGGGTGGCAGCGGCGGGGGAGATACTCCCCCGTCCACCATCATTATTGCGCATTGTACCGGATCCAGCCCCGCAGGTAGTCCCGCAGCGCCTTGCTGTGGGTCTCCATGGGGAAGTGTCCGGCGGACTTGAGCACGTGCCGCTCCGCACCGGCGAGATGTTCGGCGATCAGCGCGCGCTCTCCGTCGGTGAGGGTCGCGTCGCGCCCGCCCAGAAGCACCATGGCGGGGCAGAAGCCCAGCGCGCACTCCGGGGCGGTGCGGGAGGCCTTTAGCATGTTGAGAAAGCTCTCCCGCGCGCCGGGGCGCAGCAGCGGGGCGCGCATGCGATCCACGATGTAGTCGTCCATGGGATAGCCGGCGCATTTTTCGATCATGCGGCGGAAAGCGTCCTTCTGGAGGACCGTGTCGCGGAACCAGCGCCCGGGCGACGTGCCCTCCGGCGGCTGGGGTGCGGTCAGCAGCGGCGAGATGTGCACCTGGGACTTGACGCTGTCCGGATAGAGCGCCGCCATCTCCAGCACCGTCGCGCAGGCGCTGCCGTGACCCACGAGGTGCCACATGGAGTCCGGCGCGTCGCTCTGCCGGTCGATCTCGTCTAGCACGCCCCAGAGCATGTTGGCGCGCATCACCCCGTCCTGGGGAACGTCGCGGCTGCAATCGCTGCGGCCGAAGCCGGGCAGGTCGATGCAGACCGTGAGACACCCCAGCTGCACAAGCTCCGGCACGACCTTGCGCCAGTGAAAGCTGCTGATCAGCGGCGAGGACAAAAGCATCACGCGCTCGACGGGCCTGTCCTCGGGCGCGCAGACGCGAAAGTGTACGCGAATCCCGCGGAAGGATAGATACTGACTTTCCTCGGCCACTGAAGCGCACACCTCACCTATTCTAAGAATATTGACATTATTTTATCATATACCGCCCGGTTTGGCAACGAAAACCGCGTTTTTACCGCGCAAACAGAAAGCTCAACACAAAATATCTTGCAGGAATGGGGAAACTATTGTATAATGATTGTCGGCGTGCTGGCTACGCTGCCCGCCGACCCGGCCAAGCCTGCGGCTTGCCTAATCATAACGTATAATGATTGTCGGCGTGCTGGCTGCGGCTTGCCGAATCATATAAAAAGCGAAACGACGGTATTATCGGCGTTGTTTTTTCGCGTCCGGCATGCATTGCGGACGCTTTGTATGCGTATATGTGCAGAGACTGCCCTTTGCAAATCTGCCCAGCGCATGAACGATGAAAGGGGCCGGCCTGCGCCGGATGGATGAGGATATGAAGGAAAAGCTGCGAATTTACGGCAACGAACGCCTGGAGGGCGAGGTCGCGGTCAGCGGCGGCAAGAACGCTGCGGTGGCCATCATCCCGGCGGCGCTGTTGGCGGATTCCCCCTCCACGATCGAAAATATCCCGGATATCAACGATGTTCATGTCATCATCGAGATGCTCAAGTGGCTGGGCGCGAGCGTGGATTTCCGGGACAACACCCTCTGGGTGGATCCCCGCACCGTGGACAAATTTAACCCGCCCTATGAGCTGGCGGGCAAGATGCGCGCTTCCTATTATCTGGCTCCGGTGCTGCTGGGGCTGTTCCACCGGGCGGAGGTTCCGCTGCCGGGCGGCTGCGACATCGGCGCGCGCCCCATCGACCAGACCATCAAGGGCATGTGCACCCTGGGCGCGACGGTGGAGACCCTGGGCGGCGTGCTGGTCGCCACTGCCGACGAGATGCGGGGCGGCGACATCTTCCTGGACATGCCCAGCGTGGGCGCGACGGTCAATTCCATGCTGACGGCGGTCTCCGCAAGCGGCCTGACCTGCATACATAACGCGGCCAAGGAGCCGCATATCGTGGATCTGGCCAACTTCCTGTCCAGCATGGGCGCGTACGTCAAGGGCGCGGGCACCGACGTGATCCGCATCCGCGGCGGCCGCCAGCTCCACGGCGCGAACTACACCGTGGTTCCCGATCAGATCGAAACCGGCACGCTGATGATCGCGGCGGCTGCGGCGGGCGACGACGTGCTCATCACAGGCGCGATCCCCACCCACATGGAGTCGCTGTCGGCAAAGCTGTTGGAGATGGGCGTGAACGTGACCAGCGAGGACGACTGGATCCGCGTGCGCTCCAACCGCGTGTTCCGGGCGGTGAACGTCAAGACCCAGGGCTATCCGGGCTTTCCCACCGACCTCCAGCAGCCGCTGTCGGCGCTGCTGACCGTGGCCAACGGCACCAGCATCGTCACCGAGACCATCTTTGAGGCGCGCTTCCGCTTCCTGGACGAGCTGCGCAAGATGGGCGCGAACGTGCGCACCATCGAATCCAGCGCCATCATCACCGGTGTGAACCACCTGGTGGGCTCCCGCGTGAACGCAACCGACCTGCGCGCGGGCGCGGCGATGGTAATCGCGGGTCTGATGGCCGAGGGCGTGACCGAGATCGGCGGCGTGAGCTACATCCTGCGCGGCTACGAGCGCATCGATGAAAAGCTCAAGATGCTGGGCGCGCACATCGAGCGTATTTCCTACGAGGATCCGGCGTTTTAAGGGCGTTTCGCGCCAGAATATAACACAAACCGACCATGAAACCCCAATTTTATTGGTTGTAATTGGAGCCGATGCGTGTTATAATAGACTAGGAATAGAAAAGGGCAATCACGACCGCCGAGCTTCGGCGGTGTGTTTTTAGGCCCCGATTGAGAGGTTTTTGCACGAAAGGACAGACGCAAAGACCTGTTTTGCGTGTCAGCAACGAAGAATTTGTCATGGAAGCGGAGGAATCGCCGTGCCGAAGAAAGCAATGTCCGTCCGGGAAGCGGAAAAAATCGCCCAGCAGATCGCGGATGAGCAGAATGTGGAGCTGGTGGACGTGGAGCTGGTCAAGGAGCCGACGGGACACTTTCTGCGCTTCTATATTGAAAAGCCGGACGGCGTCTCGCTGAACGAGCTGGAAGCCTACCACCGCCGGATTCAGCCGCTGGTGGAGAACGTGGAGTACGACTTCATGGAGGTCTCCTCCCCGGGCGCGGATCGTCCGCTCAAGACCGAACGGGACTTCGCGCGGGCCGAGGGCATGGAGGTCGAGCTCAAGACCTATCGCCCGGCGAACGGCGCCAAGCAGTTCCTCGGCGATCTGGTCGGCCTGAAGGACGGCGTGATCTCCATCATCACGGAGAGCGGCGAGACCCTCTCCTTTGAGAAGAAGGACGTGGCCATCGTTCGCCCGGTCATCGAATTCAGTGAAGAGGATCTCAAGGACGACGTTCCTGTGGGATCGTAAGATAAGAATCAGGAGGAAACCCAAATGGCAAACGGTGGAATTGATTCCGTTGAATTCTTCAGCGCCCTCGACGCGATGGCGAAGGAACGCAGGATCAACAAGGAGGTCCTGTACTCCGCAATCGAATCCGCGCTGATTTCCGCATATAAAAAGAACTTCGGCAAGACCGCCAACGTGCGCGCCGTCATCGATCCCCAGAAGGGTCAGGTGGAGGTGTACTCCCGCAAGATGGTGGTGGAGGAGGTCAACGATCCCCAGTGCGAGATGTCCCTGGCCGACGCGAGGGAGATTCGCCCGCAGTATGAGCTGGGCGACCTGGTGGAGGTTCCCGTAACGCCCCGCAACTTCGGCCGCATCGCCGCCCAGACGGGCAAGCAGGTGGTCGTGCAGCATCTGCGCGAGGCGGAGCGCGGCGTGATCTACGACGAGTACAGCCAGAAGGAGAACGAAATCCTTACGGCCATCGTGCAGCACATCGAAAACAAGCAGGTCTTTGTGGAGCTGGGCCGCGTGGAGGGCGTGCTTGAGCCCTCCCAGCAGATGCCCACCGAGGAGCTGAACATCAACGACCGCATCAAGGTCTACGTGCTGGAGGTTTCCCGCATGGGCCGCGGCCCGCAGGTGTTCGTCAGCCGCACCCATCCGGGCCTGGTCAAGCGCCTGTTCGAGATCGAGGTTCCCGAGATCGTCACCGGTGTGGTGCAGATCAAGTCCATCGCCCGCGAGGCCGGCTTCCGCACCAAGATGGCCGTCATGTCCACCGATCCGCTGATCGACGCCGTGGGTTCCTGTGTGGGACCCCGGGGCATGCGCGTGGAGAACGTGGTCAACGAGCTCAAGACCGAGAAGATCGACATCGTGAAGTGGTCCTCTGATCCGGCCGAGTACATCGCCAACGCGCTGAATCCGGCGCGCGTCATCTCCGTGTTCGTCTCCGAGACGGAGAAGGCCGCCCGGGTCATCGTGCCGGACAACCAGCTGAGCCTGGCCATCGGTAAGGAGGGCCAGAACGCCCGCCTGGCCGCCAAGCTCACCGGCTGGAAGATCGACA
>JAUNNK010000027.1 GCA_030537335.1 Clostridia bacterium
ACCCTGCAGCCCTGCGCCGCCAGGCGCTTCGCCGTCGCAAGGCCGATGCCGCTGGAGCCGCCTGTGAGAATGACGACCTTCATGAATTATGCCTCCCCAAGAACGCTGGCGATCACGTCCGCCGCCTCGTCGATCAGCGCCTCGGTCAGGCTGGCCATGTAGCTGGTGCGCAGCAGGCAGCCGTCCGCCGGAGCCGCCGGGGGCAGCACGGGATTGACGTACACGCCCGCCTCGTAGAGCTGCTTCGCCACGACCAGCGTGCGCTCGGCCTCGTAGGTGTAGATGGGGATGATGGGCGTGGTGGCCTCGATGATCTTCACGCCGCGTGCCTTGTAGGCCGCGCGGGCGTAGTTGCTCAGCTGAGAGAGGCGCGCAACGATCTCCGGATGGGCCTCGATGTAGCGCAGGGAAGCCAGCGCCACCGCACACTGTGCCGGGGGAATGGAGGCCGCGAAGATGAACGGGCGGGAGTTGTGGCGGGCGAAGTCCACCACCTCCGCGCTTGCAGCCATGTAGCCGCCCAGGCTGGCCAGGGACTTGGAGAAGGTGCCCATGTAGATGTCCACTTCATCTTCAAGGCCGAAGTGGCTGGCCGTGCCGCGTCCGCCCTCGCCCAGCACGCCCAGGCCGTGCGCGTCGTCCACCATGACCCGCGCGCCGTACTTCTTCGCCAGGCGGCAGATCTCCGGCAGCTTGGCGATGTCGCCCTGCATGCTGAACACGCCGTCGGTCACGATCAGTCGACCCGCGTTGTCCGGGATCTTCTGAAGCTGCATCTCCAGCTCCTCCATGTTCGCATGACCGTAGGTCAGCATGCGGCCGTAGCTCAGGCGGCAGCCGTCGTAGATGGAGGCGTGGTTCTCCCGGTCGCAGATCACGTAGTCGCCATGGCCCACGATGGCCGAGATGATGCCCAGGTTGCTCTGGAAGCCGGTGGGGAAGGTCATCACGGCCTCCTTATGTAAAAAGCGCGCCAGTTCGGCCTCCAGCTCCAGGTGCATCTTCAGCGTGCCGTTCAGGAAGCGGGAGCCGGAGCAGCCCGTGCCGTACTCCTTCAGTGCGTCCAGACCCGCCTGGATGATCTCCGGGTTCTCCGTCAGTCCCAGATAGTTGTTCGAGCCCAGCATGATGCGGCGCTTGCCCTCCATCTGCACCTCGGGGGCCTGACGGGACTCCAGCGCGTGGAAGTAGGGGTAGATGCCCTTCGCACGGAATTCGTTGGCGAGGGTGTACTTTTCACATTTTCCAAATATGTCCGCGTATCTCTTTTCTTCCATCCTTGCAAACTCCTTTCAAACCTGCGCGCATTGCCGCGTGACCTGCTAAATTACTCCTATTATACACTTCTTATACGCTTCTCGTCAAGCGGATGGAGAATTTCTAATCTTTTGGGCATGAAAAACCCGCCGTATTGCTTGAAACGGCGGGTTCGTATGACAGTGCCCCGGGCAATCGGATGGCCACTTTCGCGGTGCAAGGGATTTCGTTCCCTGTTCGGAACGCTGTAACGGAAGACGTGCATGCGGGAGGGGCCGTATAGAAGTACGTCCTTGTATCCGTTCGACAAATTGGAATTTGCCCGTTTAGAACATTGGTATTTCATCCTCATGTTTCATGGACTCCGCTACCAAACGTCCATATGCTCCCATCGTGAAAGCTATATCGCTGCTGCGAATGGAGAGAAGCTTCATCCCCGGTTCTATCTTTAGAAATGACAACATCTCATTCGTCAATACGATTTTACCATCATCGGTGGTTGCCACCCATGAATAGGAGCGTCCCTTGTATTTGATAAATTCTCCTTGTTTTGCAGTGTAATCCTTAAGTGCAGGATTATCCACTAATATGTGGCCAAGCTGGGACGGCTCAAGCAGACCCTTTCGTGAAACACAAAACCCGCCTGTACTCTTGCTCCCTGTAAATAGATAAACTCGTCCTTCAACCGTGATGTCGTATTCTTGGATTGCCTGTTCTGGAAACTGCAGCATGCCATTTTCTCGAATGAGCGACTTACCGAAAATAAATTTTCCGCCTTTATTCATTTGTGGCATTGTACATCATCTCCCCAAATCCCGATTTGTAGATTTGTTCCGTGCCATATTATCACACAACAGGATAAAATACAAGAACAGCCACAGCAGAGCAAACTGCTGTGACTGTTACTGTCTTATGAATACCGCCCGTTTACAAAACGGATTCAGCGTTTGTCGATTACAGAATCTTTGCCAGGAACTCCTGGGTGCGCGGATTCCGGGGATGGTTGAAGATGGTGTAGGGGGTGCCCTCCTCCAGGATCTGGCCGCCGTCCATGAAGATCACGCGGTCGCCCACCTCGCGGGCGAAGCCCATCTCGTGGGTGACGACCACCATGGTCATGCCCTCGTTGGCCAGGGCCTTCATGACCTCCAGCACCTCGCCGACCATCTCGGGATCGAGGGCGGAGGTGGGCTCGTCGAAGAGCATCACCTCGGGCTCCATGCACAGCGCGCGCACGATGGCGATGCGCTGCTTCTGGCCGCCGGAGAGCTGGTTGGGATAGGCGTCGGCGCGGTCGGCCAGCCCCACGCGGGTGAGCAGCTGCTTGGCCTGGGCCTCGGCGGCCTCCTTGGTCTTGAGCTTGAGCTTCACCGGCGCGACGGTCATATTCGTCAAAACCGTCATGTTGGGGAACAGGTTGAAGTGCTGGAACACCATGCCCATCTTCTGGCGGTGCAGGTTGATGTTCACCTTGGGGTCGGTGATGTCCACGCCCTCGAAGGTGACGGTTCCGGAGGTAGGGATCTCCAGCAGGTTCAGGCAGCGCAGGAAGGTGGACTTGCCGGAGCCGGACGGCCCGATGACCACCACCACTTCGCCGCGGTGGATGTCGGTGGAGACGCCCGCCAGGGCGTGAATCTTGTTGCCGGTATCAAAGACCTTCTTCAGGTCGCGAACCTGGATGATGGTTTCAGTGGTCACTGTTGCGCAGCCTCCTTTCCAGTATGCCCACCAGCTTGGTGAAGAACATGACCAGCGCCAGATAGATCAGCGCAATGGCGATCAGCGGCAGGAACGGGGAGTAGGTGCGGCTGCGGATGATGTCCGCGCCCTTGGTCAGATCCGCCACGGCCACGTAGCCCGCGACGGAGGTCTCCTTCAGCAGGGCGATGAACTCGTTGGCCAGGGAGGGCAGCACGTTCTTGATGACCTGGGGGATGACGATGAAGCGCATCGTCTGCACATAGTTGAAGCCCAGGCTGCGGCCGGCCTCAAACTGACCATTGTCGATGGACATGATGCCGCCGCGCACGATCTCGGCCACGTATGCGCCGGAGTTCAGGCCGAAGGCCAGCGCCGCCACCAGCGTTCCGTTGTCGGAGGAGGCGAAGATGACGAAGTAGATGATCATCAGCTGCACCACCACGGGCGTGCCGCGCAGCACGGTCAGATACAGGCGGCAGAAGCCGTTCGCAATGCCGAACAGTCTGCGGCCCAGCGTCTTGCGCGCACCATCGGCGGTCTTGTCGTAGGTGGAGCGCACCATGGCGATGACCACGCCGATGGCGACGCCCAGCAGACACGCAAGCAGCGTGATCACCAGCGTCGTGCCCAGGCCATTCAGCAGATACCTCCAGCGGTTGCCCTGCACAAAGTTCAGGATGAAATCCGCCTTCAGCTTTTCAAACCACGCTTGCACGGTTTCTTGTCCTCCTTAATCTGTTTGTTTCCCATACAGCAGGAATAGGAAACGCCTGCGCGCTTCCTATTCCCCATCGCATCGAATGCCCAACGCCGTCCGGCGTTCGCAGGCTTTATCGACGTCTGCTATCAGGCGACGATGTACTTGTCGATGATTGCCTGCACAGTGCCGTCCGCGATCAGCTCCTCCAGAGCGGCGTTGATCTTCTCGGTCAGCTCGCTGTCCTTGGCCAGCGCGATGGCGTAGTCCTCGACGGCGTACTCGGTGTCCAGAATCTTCAGGCCCTCGTTGGCGGCGATGTAGTTCTTCGCGGGCTCGTTGTCGATGACCACGCAGTCCACCTTGCCGGAGGTCAGCGCCAGCACGGCGTCGGTGCCGTTCTTGTAGCGCTCGACGGTGCCCAGGCCCTCGTCCTCGATGTCCCAGCTGCAGTACAGGTCGCCGGTGGTTCCCTGCTGCACGCCGATCTTGTGATTGGCGCCCTCGGCGAAGAGGTCGTCAACGCTGGTAATCTCGCTGTCTTCCTTGACGATGACAACCTGGATGCCGGTGGCGTAGGAGGTGGTGAAATCCACGCTCTGCATGCGCTCCTCGGTGACGGTCATGCCAGCCATGCCGAAGTCGATCTTGCCGGTGGTGACGGCGGGGATGATGGCGTCAAAGTCCATGTCCACGATCTCCAGCTCGTAGCCCAGCTTCTCGCAGATGGCTGCGGCAACCTCGGCGTCGATGCCCACGATCTCGCCGGTCTCGTCGTCGTAGAACTCGTAGGGCGGGAAGGAAGCGTTGGTGCCCATCTTCAGGGTTTCGGCCATGGCCATGCCGGTCAGGGTCAGCACGCAAATCAGCGCAATTGCCAGAATCTTCTTCATGATATTTGCCTCCAAAATTTGTTTGCCGGATCTTTCACGCTCCGGATGATGGGTGTATTATACAACCCATTCACGAATAATGCAATAGTTTCCCGGAATATTTAACCGAATATGCACAATATTCGAATATTCATGCATATATGCAGACTTTCCCGGCATTTCAGGAACAATTCAGGGCCATTTTTCCGGTTCGAAGCGGTGTGGAAGGGTACGCGGCGGCCTCCGGGGAGGATGATTCTGAATATTTATTCAAAATGAAAATGCATAAACGGCAGCGTATGCATAAAAAGTCCGGCGCAACGTGCGTCGCGCCGGATAGCATCAGTTTTCGTAGATAAAGCTGTGCAGCAGATTGGTGTTCTTCTCGAAGTTGGGCTTGATGCACCACACGCCGTTGAAGGTGCCGGAATCGAAGGTGCCGTCGACGGGCACGCGGTACTGTTCCACGGAGCTCATGTCCAGCTTCATGCCCACGCTGGCGATGGTCATGATCTCCGTCAGGCTCAGGTTGGTGTCCACGTAGCCCATCAGTGTGGTGACGATGGTCAGCAGCGTTCCGGCGCTGGCGCCGTTCTTGATCTTGTCGGCGATGGCGAGGAGCACGGTGCGCTGGCGCTCGGTGCGCACGTAGTCGCTGTCGATCTTGCGGATGCGCGCAAAGGCCGTGGCCTGGTTGCCGTTGAGGTGCACGCCCTCGCCGCTCTGCTCCAGCGGCTCCATGCCGGAGAGGGGCGAGAGATCGAACAGGCCTTTGTTCAGCGCCTTGCGCTCCTCCTCGGTCACATCCAGATCCAGACCGCCGATCAGGTCGATGATCTCGGCCATGCCCTCCATGCTGATGAGGGCGTAGTCGCTGATGTTCATGCCGAAGCTCTCGTTGATGGCGCGGATGGTCAGTTCCGGGCCGCCTACGGCGCACAGCTCGGTGAGCTTGCGGTGGCTGCTGGAGCCGGGCACGGGGATCCAGGTGTCGCGCATCAGCGAGGTGAGCTTCACCCGGCCCTTCGCGGCGTTGATGGACACGATGATCATGGAGTCCGTGCGCTGGTAATCGTTCTTGGTGTAGGAATCGCAGCCCAGCAGCAGCACGTTCCACCACTCGTCGGACAGGCCCTCCGTCTCGGAAAAGGTCTCCGCGTCGGCGGCGACGGCGGCGCTCCACTCGTCCTGGCTGACGGTGCTGGCAAAGCCGGTCGCCGCGGTCAACAGCAGCACCGCGCTCAGCAGCAGCGCAGCGCATCTGCGCAGAGTATCTCGCATGGTTTCTTCCTCCGTATTGCCCACAGAGGGGCATATTACTCTATTGTTATGCCCTCATTATAGACAGCTGCGCGTCCATTTGCAAGCATCGCACAGAAATAATCCCTGCACGTCATTTTCTTGTACGAATTGCTGGAGAGCACCTGCACTTAGACGCGGCAATGCGCACAAAGTTCCCTTTTCATAAGGAGGAATTTCGTGGTGCACAGGAGGGAGCCGCCCTGGATTCTGCCGCCCTTGGGAGATGCGGCGGGATGAAGGCATCCCGCCCTACGGGTTTTGCGCAGGGGAGCCTTGGGTGGCACGAAGAAGCTCCCTCCGACCATTCGGTCGGAGAGAGCTTGCTTTGCCGTTCTGCGCGTCAGGCGGCGAGGTCGGCGTAGCGGTACATGGGCTCGCCCTTCTCGTTGACGGTGACGTTGGTCAAGCGCGGATTCCACAGGCAGATGTACACCTGAGTGGTGACGGGGATCACGAAGAAGTTGTCGCCCACCAGAATCTGCTCGGCCTGATGCAGCAGGTCGTTGCGCTCCACCTGATCGCTGGTTACGTTGGAGGCCTCGATCAGCGCGTCGTACTCGGGGCTGTTCACGCCATTGTAGTTGCCGCCGGAGTAGGAGGTGTAGAGGTCGAGGTAGTTGATGGGATCGTTGAAGTCGGCGGTCCAGCTGTGACGGATCAGGTCGAATTCGCCGTTGGCACGTGCGGAGGAATACACCTGGTCCTCAACGCCGTTGAGCGTGATGTTGATGCCCAGGTTCTGCTTCAGCTGCGCCTGGATGGCCTGGGCCAGCAGGGCGTCCTTGTCGCTGTTGGGATAGGTGTAGGTCAGGGTCGGGAAGCCCTCGCCGCCCGGATAGCCCGCGTCGGCCAGCAGCTGCTGGGCGCGCTCGATGTCCTCGACGAACAGGGGATCGCGCTCCTTGGAGAAGTACTCGGAGGAGCAGTTGGACATCATGAACTCCGCCACGTAGGAGGTGGAGGGGATGTAGTCCGAACCAATGACGGCGCAGATCTCCGCGCGGTTCATGCCCAGGGCGATGGCCTCGCGCACGCGCGCGTCGTTCAGGGGCTCGACGCTCAGGTTCGGCAGGATGAACTTGGAGGTCAGCATGTTCCAGATGAACAGCTCGTCGGTGCCCGCGTAGGCGTCGGCGATGTAGTCCGGAAGGCCGGTGGCCACGTCCACCTCGCCAGTCTGATACGCCGCCAGCAGCGCCTGCTGATCGTAGATCAGATGGACGTTGATGGTGTCGATGTTGACTGCGTCGGCGTTCCAGTAGTAGGGGTTCTTCTTGACGATGTAGTGGTCGCTGTCCACGTACTCGGCCAGATAGAACGCGCCGTTGCCCAGGCTGGTCTCGGGGTTCTTCCACCAGGAGGGATCCTCCAGGGTCGCAAGACCGGTCTTGGAGGGATAGAACGGGCCGACGGTCAGCAGGCTGGTGAAGTAGGTGCAGGGGGCCTTGAGGGTCATCTGGAGGGTGTAGTCATCCAGCGCGACCACGGCCACGTCGTCCAGGCTGCCCTCGCCGCTGCGTGCCTCCTGCGCGCCCACGATGCTGTAGAGCACGCTTGCGTAGATGGACATGCCGTTGTCGGGGTTCAGCGCGCGCTGAATGGTGTTGATGAAGTCGCCCGCGACCACGGGGGAGCCGTCGCTCCACTTGCCATCCTCACGCAGATGGAAGGTCCAGACCAGCTGGTCGTCGGAGACCTCGTAGCTCTCCGCGGCCTCGTAAACCACGTTGCCGTCCGCGTCGAAGCGGATCAGCGGATCCACGCACAGCTTACAGTACTCGGTCCACATGTCGATGGCGATGCCGGCGGGATCGAGATCGCCCGCGCCGGAGACGGTGGCGATGTTGAGCACCTTCTCCGCGCCCTCTGCGGACGCGAAGGTCAGCGAGGTGATTGCCATGACCAGAATCAGGGCCATCGCCAGAAGCTTGCGAATGTTCTTCATATCGGTTCCTCCTGTGTTAAAAATGCAAACGGGCTTGCGCCCGCTGAGCGCAAAATGGGTCTATTCCGCGTGGTGGCAGGCCACCTGACGGCCGCCCACGTCCTTCAGGGGCGGCTTTTCGTTGCGGCACTGCCAGGTGGCGTACAGGCAGCGCGGCGAGAAGGGACAGCCCGGGGGCAGATCGATGGGGCTGGGCACCTCGCCCTCCGGCAGGATGAGCTTCTGTCTGCGCGCCGCCACCGGGTCGGGCTGGGGCACGGCGGACATCAGCACCTGGGTGTAGGGGTGCAGGGGATGGTCGCAGACCTCATCCGCGTCGCCCACCTCCACCAGCGCGCCCATGTACATCACGCCGATCCTGCGGCTGATGTGGCGCACCATGGTCAGGTCGTGGGCGATGAACAGGTAGGAGATGCCGCGCTCGGCCTGAATGCGCTCCAGCAGGTTCACGATCTGCGCCTGGATGGACACGTCCAGCGCCGAGATGGGCTCGTCGCAGACGATGAACTCGGGGTTCAATGCCAGCGCCCGGGCGATGCCGATGCGCTGCCGCTGTCCGCCGGAAAACTCGTGGGGATAGCGCCGGATGTGGTCGGGCTTGAGGCCCACCGTCTCCAGCAGCTGCTGCACCCGCTCGGCGCGCTCCTTCGCGTCGCAGAGCCTGTAGATCTTCATCGGCTCCGCGATCAGCTCGCCCACCGTGAAGCGCGGGTTCAGCGAGGCGTAGGGGTCCTGAAAGATCATCTGCATGCGCTGGCGGTAGGGCTGCATCTGCTTGTGATCCAGATTGGTGATCTCCGCGCCGCCGCAGAAGATGCGCCCGGAATCCGGCTCGTAGACCTTGAGGATGGTGCGGCCCAGCGTGCTCTTGCCGCAGCCGCTCTCGCCCACCAGGCCCACGGTCTCGCCGCGCCAGATGGTGAGCGTCACGCCGTTGACCGCGTGCACCACGCCCTTCTTTCCGAAGGGGCCTGCCTTCACATGGAACTGCTTGACCAGATTCTCCACGCGGATCATCGGATCAGCCATGCGCTTCACCCCGCTCTCTGTCCTGCGCTTCCACGATGGCCTGCGCCTGTTCCCTGCAGTACAGCCAGCAGCAGGCGCTGTGGCTGGGGCTGAAATCGGTGGTGGCGGGCAGGTAGTCCCGGCAGATCTTCATGGCCGCGTCGCAGCGGCTGGCGAAGGGGCAGCCGGTGTTGATGTGCAAAAGATCGGGCGGCGTGCCGGGAATCGACGCGAGCTCCCCCCGGGCAAACGTGCCGTCCGGCAGCGCCCGCCGCCGGGAGATGCTGTTCAGCAGACCCTTCGTGTAGGGGTGCTTCGTCTCATAGAAGATTTCGTCGGTGGTTCCCGTCTCCACGATCCGACCGCCGTAGAGAATTGAAATCCGGTCGCACAGCGAGGCCACCACGCCCAGATCGTGGGTGATCATGATGACCGACGTGCCGTCCTGACGGGCGCGCCTGCGGATCAGCTCCAGAATCTGGGCCTGCACGGTCACATCCAGCGCCGTGGTGGGCTCGTCGGCGATCAGGAGCTTGGGATTGCAGGCCAGCGCGATGGCGATGATGATGCGCTGGCGCATGCCGCCGGAGAATTCATAGGGGTACTGCTTCATGCGCTTCTCCGGGCTGGGGATGCCCACCAGCTTGAGCAGCTCCACGCCGCGCTGCCACGCGTCGCGCCTGGAGCACTTCTCGTGGGCCACGATGCCCTCGGTGACCTGCGTGCCCACTGTGAGCACCGGGTTCATGTAGGTCATGGGGTCCTGAAAGATCATGCTGATCTCGTTGCCCCGGATGCCGCGCAGCATGTTTTCGTGCTTCCTGCGCTCCGCGCGGCTGTCCTTGCCCACCGGGGACAGCTCCCGGCCGTCAAAGCGGATGCTGCCCTTCTCCACGCGGCCGTTCTTTGCGATCAGGCCCAGGCAGGACAGCACGCTCACGCTCTTGCCCGAGCCGCTCTCGCCCACGAAGCCCAGAATCTCGCCCCTGTCCACATGGAAGCCCACGTCGCGCACCGCGCGCACCGTGCCCTGGCGGGTGGCGAAGGACACGCACAGCTCGTTTACCTCCAACAGTCGTTCAGCCATCAGCGCTTACCTCTCGGATTCAATGCCGTTTCCAGACCCTCGCCGATGAAGTTGAGGGAGAAGATGACGATGCAGATCACCAGCACCGGCCAGACCATCTGCATGGGATAGACGTTCATCAGCATCTTTGCGTCCTGCGCCAGGGTGCCCAGACTCGCCATCGGTGCGGAGATGCCGATGCCGATGAAGCTCAGAAACGCCTCGGTGAAGATCGCCTGGGGAATCATCAGCGTCACGGTGACGATGATCGGGCCAAGGCTGTTGAGCAGCAGGTGGCGAAACAGGATGCGCTTTCGACTCGCGCCGATCACGAAGGCCGCCACGGAGAACTCCTGCTCCTTCAGCGACATCACCTGACCGCGCACGATGCGCGCCATGTTGATCCAGCCGTTGACGCAGATGCCCAGCATCACGCTGTAGATGTTGGAGCCGAAGATCAGCATCAGCAGGATCATGTAGATCATTGCGGGCACGGCGTAGATCACGTCCACAATGCGCATCATGACCATGTCCACCCGTCCACCCACGTAACCGGCGATGCTGCCGTAGAGCACACCGATCACTAGGTTCAGCGCCGTGGACGCAAAGCCCACCAGCAGGCTGACCCGTGCGCCGTAGAGCACGCGGGTGAAGACGTCGCGGCCCATCTGATCCGTGCCGAACCAGTGGGCGGCGCTGGAGGACTGGTTGCGGCTCATCGCGTCCATGCCGTCGTAGGGGTAGGGCGAGAGCATCGGGCCAAAGATGGCCGCGCACACCAGCAGCGCAAGCAGGATCAGTCCCACCAGCGCCAGGCGGTTGCGGGAGAAGCTCTCCCACACGTTGCGCGCGAAGGACTTGCTCTGAATGGCGATGAACTGCGCGTCGCGATCCTCCTGCGGCAGGGGATCAAAGTATTCCTCAGGTCTCAGCATAGCGTTACCTTTTGTTCAAATCTTTCATTCAATCCGTCAGTTTGATTCTGGGATCCACCAGCGCGCACAACAGGTCGGCAACCAGATTGCACAATATGATCAGCGCGCCGATGAAGATGGTCAGGCCCATGACCACGGTGTAGTCGCGGTTGGACACCGCCGTGACGAACTCGCGGCCGATGCCGGGGATGGTGAAGATGGTCTCCACCACGAAGCTGCCCGTGAGCAGAAAGGCGATCATCGGGCCCGCGGTGGTGATCACCGGAATCATGGCGTTCTTCAACACGTGCAGCAGGATGATGCGCCCGCCCGAAATGCCCTTGGCCCGGGCCATCACCACGTAGTCCTGCTGCATGGCCTCGGCATAGCTGGTCTTGACCAGGCGGCTGATCTGGGCGATGGGGTACACCGCCAGCGTGATCACCGGCAGCACGTAGTGCAGCGGCGTTGCCAGTCCCAGCACCGGGAACCACTTGAGCTGCACGCCGAACACCAGCATCAAGATCAGCGCCAGCACGTAGTTGGGCACGCTGATGCCCAGCGTGGAGAAGGTCAGAATCGCGCCGCGCACGAATTCCCTGCCCGTCGCCGCCATCCATATGCCCCCTGCCGTACCCACCACCAGCGCCAATAAAAAGGCGATGCCGCCCAGGCGCATGGTGGCCGGAGCCTCCTGCAGGATCAATTCGCTCACGGTCACGCCCGACTTCTTGTAGGAGATGCCGAAGTCCCCCTGCAGCAGGTTCCAGATGTATTTGCCCAGCTGCTCCAGGATGGGCCGATCCAGCCCGTAGTGGGCCATCATCTCCTCCTGATTCGCCGGGGTCAGGTTCGCCACGTCGAAGGGATTGCCCGGCATCAGCCGCACCAGCAGGAAGGTGACCACGATCAGCGCCAGCAGCGTGATCAGGCCGATGCCGATGCGCTTTGCGGCGTACTTCAGCATGGCTGCTCCTCCTCCGGCCGCTTCACCGGCACGAAGCGCGCCTGGTTCATCAGCGGATGCTCCAATTCAATCGCCCCCGGACGGGGACAGACCATCACGCAGCTGCCGCAGTAGTAACACTCGCCGGGGTAGAGCACGATGGGCGGCCTGCCCTTCTCCGGGTTGGGAATGAAGATGTCCACCTGGCAGATGTTCGCGCAGCGGTTGCAGCCCACGCACTTCTCCGCGTCAAAGCGGATGGGGCGCGCGCTGGAGGGAATCTTCGCCGCTGACAGTTCCGGTTTGCTTGCCATAATACTCACCTGTCTCCATAGCGCTCCGCGCGATCGGCGATGTAGTCGCCGTTGCGCCGGAGGTATTCTTCCTCGATGTCGCCGAAGTAGCGGTGGGCAACCTCGCCCCGCACGACCCTGCCGTCCTCCTGACGGATGGTGATGAACTTCCTGTCCTCCGCAGGGTCCATCTCCGGGTAGTCGCTGCGCTCGAAGCACAGCGGCGCGGAGGAGGACTTGCGCAGCAGGCAGGCGTTCAGGATCAGCTTGGACACCTCCAGGATGTCCAGCACCTCGTGGGTGCGCATCAGCTCATGGGGGTTATTGCAGCTCAGCCTCGGCACCGCATCGCGTTCGTAGCTCTCCAGAAGATTCAGGCCCTCCTTCAGCAGATCCTCGCACTTCACTGCGCCGCAGTAGTTCTGCATGCACTTGCTGATGGCCATGTTTAGTTCCCGCCAGTCCATGCCGTCCTTCACATACATCGGCGCATAGAGGCGCGCTTCCTCCCGGTCGATCTCCGATGCATCCGGCTCGGTGAAGTCCACCGTTGCGGCCCAGTCCGCAGCCTTGCGGCCCGCATAGTAGCCCGTGGCGCAGGCAAAGCCGCAGCAGTCCGAGGCAAAGAGCTGGTCGCCCGCGGCGTAGATGCCGTCGATGTTGGTCTTGAGATCCCAGTCGTGCATGATGCCGCCGGGCGCGCCAAAGAGCTGGCGCTCCTGCCCGAGGAACGCCGCCGACTGCCAGCCGGTGCCGTAGCTCTGGAGCATGTGCCTCTCGGGATCGAAGCCCCGCTGGGTGTAGTTCTGCAAAATCGGAATCTTGGTCTTGCCCTCCTCGCCCACCATCATGCCCCAGATCACCTTGCGTTCCATCTCCGGCATGCGGGAGAGATCGGCATAGAAGGGCAGCTTGTAGCCGCGCTTCATCAGTTCGTCGAAGGGAAGGGTCTCGGGGCCGCGGTATTCGTACTTCGCCTCGTCGATCACGCCGCCCTTGAGGAAGAACTTCTGCCCCGGCGCGGGGCGGTAGCGCTCGGACACGGTTTTGAGCTCGTTTCCGTCGCGGTCGACGTAGGGGATCTCCACGCCCCGGGCGTCCACCATCGTGGCGGCGTACCA
This sequence comes from Clostridia bacterium, assembly GCA_030537335.1. Taxonomy (GTDB): domain Bacteria; phylum Bacillota; class Clostridia; order Christensenellales; family Aristaeellaceae; genus SFTH01. The sequence goes on from JAUNNK010000027.1 coordinate 13,126, forward strand.
GGTGTTGTGGTTGTTGCCGGTGCCGTAGGGGGGAAAGCTGCGCCCGGCGGCGGAGAATTCGCCCTTGACGGACTTTTCCATCATGGTAAACTCCACGCCCGCGCGCCAGCCCATGGCGTGGCCGCTGCCGATGGACTGGGTGGGGCGGAACTCGCACAGGCCCACCAGATCCGGGTTGAACAGCCACACGCGGGCGGGTCGGGACATGGTGAGGATCGTGGCCTTCGCCTTAAAAACCATCAGCCTGCCGGTGCGCACGTTCATGCCGATTGCGCCGATGCCCCGCTTTTTGCCGTCCACCACGCTCGTCAGCAGCGCCGTGGCCTCGGTGCGGTCGTAAATCAGTACCCCCAGCCGCTTCAGTTCCTTATGCAATGCGGGCTTGAAGGTGGAGCCCCACACCCGCAGCGTAAATTTATTCGTGTAATCGTAGGCGAACATCAGACCCGTCTCTTCGTCGCGAAACTCCGCGCCCGCAAATTCGCCCTCGCTGTCGCGCACCTTGCCGCCGAAGTCCTCCAGGTCCAGCAGGCGGTCGTAGCCCTCGCGACACTCGATGTAGTGGGCAATGCCGTTGGAGTACTCGTCCTGCTCTTCGATGTAGGCCTCGGCGATCTCCTTGGGCGTGACCTTCGAGCAGGGGTTGGTGCAGGCAGATTCCCAGTGATCGAAGCCGCTGCCCGCCGAGCCGCTGCGCTCCGTCGCACCCTTCTCCACCAGCGCCACCCGCAGACCCTTGCGCGCAGCCGCGATGGCCGCAAAGCAGCCCGCCAGGCCGCCGCCCAGCACCACCACGTCGCTCTCCACCGCCTCGCGCACGCCAAATTCGTTCGGATAGGGCCAATCATAGACGTTCTTCATCGCATTGCTTCTCCAATATTCGCTTTCGGGGACGCAACGCCCCCCTTCTTCGTCTATTGTACCATAGATTTATTATAATGCAAGACTTATTGCAATAAAAAGTTTTATATGAAGATACCCAAGGGACTTGACATTTCCCGCCGGATGGCAGAGAATAGAAAAAAGAGGTTGAACAGGCAGGGACAAAGGAGCGCAGAAATGATCAATCGCAAAATCCACTACTTCATCACGCTGGCGGAGTGTCTGAGCTTCACGCAGACCGCCGCGCGCCACAATGTCTCCCAGACGGCCATCAGCCAGTACATTTCGGGGCTGGAGGAGCGCCTGGGCGTGCGGCTGTTCGAGCGCAACCAGCGCGCCGTGGAGCTGACGGAGGCCGGGAAGTGCTACTACACCCACGTCACCCGCATGCTGCAGCAGTACGACGAGACGTTGGAGCAGATCATGGCCATCGATCAGGGGTATGCGGGTAGCCTGAAGGTGGGCGTGGGCGTGTACGAGTACTGCAACACCGAGGGCTTCTTCTCCGACTTCCTGAACTGCCACCCGGAGATCAAGGTGGACATCATGCAGTATCCCTACAGTGAGCTGACGGAAAAGCTGCGGCTGGGCGAACTGAACCTCATCATCGGCGACGCTCTGTGCGAGGACGCCTTCAGCCGGCTGGGCCTGCAATCCCGCACGCTGTTCACCTCGCCGAACTACATCGTGGCCGCGCCGGAGGTGGCCGAGCGCAGCGGCGGCGACCTGCGCGCGATGCTCAAGCGGGAGTGCCTGATCACCACCTGCGAAAACACCGGGCCATCGTCGCTGCGGATGCTGCGCGCGCTGGTGCAGGACGAGTTCGGCTTCGTGCCCTCCAACATCAGCCAGACCAACTCGCTGGACGCGCAGTTGATGCTGGTGCGCGCGCGCCATGGCGTGGCCATGGTTCCCGGCTTCATCGTGGACGCCCAGGGCGCAGGGCTTGTGCGCTTCGAGCTACCCAGCCGCCGGGAGATTTCCTATCGCCTGATGTGCCTGAAGGACAGCAAGAACCCCGCTGTGCAGCTGTTCTTCGATTTCATCTGAAAATTGCATGCAAAAATCCCCGATCGCAATGATCGGGGATCAGTCTGTCAAAAAAGGTCGCTTATAGCGGCCTTCAGACTGTCGAAAAACCCCAAGAGAGCGCGAGAGGGCCGAAGCTCTTTCGCATTCAAATCGTGGTCGGCGGCGTGCACGGCGACCACGCAGCTGATTTTGCCTTGCAAAATCGCTTCTTTGCAGTTTTTGCGACCGGAATTGCTTGCAATTCAAGCAAAAACTGGTAGGGGTGGTAGTGGCGGGGGAGCTTGCTCCCCCGCCACATGTGTATCACAGCACGATCAGGTAGACCAGTGCCAGCAGCAGACCCGCGGCGAAGAGCAGCAGTCCGAAGGACACCGTGCGGGTGGCCCTGCCCAGCTCCGGGTCGCGGTCGTACACGCGGGAGGCCAGCACGTAGACGAAGTCGATGTGGATCGGGCGGTTGCGGTAGATGGTCAGGTTCAGCAGCAGCACGAAGGCGTTCAGGATGCGGCCCACCACGTAGGAGAAGGCGTAGTACACCGAATGCTTGCGGTGCTTGTGCTCGCTGCGGCTGCGGAACAGCCCGCCCTTCAGCAGCACCACCACGCCGTCGGTCAGGCCCGCTGCGGCGCGGGTCAGCGCAGTCGCCGCGTCCGGCACGACCTTCATGATGAAGGGGTTCTCCACGAAGCGATCCAGCACGCTCTCCGCAAGGCCGCTCACGGCCTCCGGCACCGCATGCAGGAAGAGGCGGTTCTCCAGCGCGTGATCCACCACGGCGCACAGGCCGTCCACGCAGCGCAGGCCGAATTTCGCCGCCGCGCTCTCGCGCAGGTTCAGCTTCGGCTGCACGGCGATGTAGCCGCGCTCCTGATTGTACAGCAGCTTGCGCACCACGGTCAGGTACAGGAAGGTACCGATGGCCAGCGAGATCGCACCGCCGCGCAGGTTCCCGAGGCTGAAGAAGTGAATGCCGTGCACGCCCTCGATGCCGGTGAAGCCGCTGCACATGCGGGACACGCCCTCAAGGATTCCAGGGAACATGCCCAGAATCGGAATCCATACCATCGCCGCGCACAGCGCAAAGGCGGAGCGCTTGTTCATGTAATGGCCGTTCAGCGCGTCGTACTCCGCCTGGCGAGTCGGATTTTTCTGCCAGAACAGCGCGATGTAGATCTTGAGCATGTAGCCGGTGGTCACGCCCGCGGCGCAGAGGAAGATCCACTCGCAGACGTTGTAGACGCCGAAGTGGCCCAGCTCGTGGGCGTACTCCAGGATGCCCTCGTGGATCAGGGTCTTGCCCAGGTAGCCGTTGAACAGCGGAACGCCCGCCAGGCCCAGCGCGCCCAGCAGAAACGCCGCGTGCAGCAGCGGCTTGCCCCGGCCGAAGCCCCGCAGGTCGTTGAGCTCCAGCTTATGCAGGTTCATGTACACCACGCCCGCCGCCATGAACAGCGTCAGCTTCAGCACGGAGTGGTTCACCATGTGCATCACCGCGCCGCTGGCGGGCACGTGGCCCTCCTCGCCCAGCAGCATCGCCATGGCCACGCCCACGGTGATGTAGCCGATCTGGGACATGGACGAGCAGGCGAGAATGCGCTTGAGGTTGGTCGAGAGCAGCGCCAGCACCGCGCCCAGCGTCATCGTGATCAGCCCCAGCGCCAGCATCACGTTGCCGAAGGGCAGGCAGCCCAGCATGGGCCGCAGGCAGATCACCAGCATGCCGAACACGCCGGTCTTGGTGAGCACGCCGGAGAGCAGCGCGCTGGCAGGTGCGGGGGCCACCGGATGGGCCTGGGGCAGCCAGATGTGCAGCGGGAACAGGCCCGCCTTCGCGCCGAAGCCCACCAGGATCAGCGCCGACGGCAGGATCATGTCCGCGCGGCCCCGTGCGGCGGTCAGCGCGTCGAAGGACAGGGAGCCGATGCGGTTCCAGGCCATGAACAGGCCCATCAGCGTCACCATGCCGCCGAAGACCGCGATGGCGAGGTAGGTACCCGCAGCGCCCATCGCGCCCTTGTTTTCATCATGCGCCACCCAGGGATAGGAGGCCAGCGACATGATCTCGAAGAAGATGAAGGTGGTGTAGAGGTCGTCCGACATGAACACGCCCAGTGTAGCCATCAGCGTGATCTGGTTGAACAGGTAGTAGCGGGTGCGGTTTTTGTAGTGGGCGAAGTATTCCGGGGACATGAGGCCCGTCATCAGCCACATGAACGAGGCCACCAGCGCGTACAAGCTGCGGAAGCCGTCCAGCTTCAGCGTAAGGCCCATGCCGCACAGGCCGGGAACCTTCAGCGCAATCGCAGCGCCGCGCAGATTGGAGACGAAGGCGCAGACCGCCAGCGCAAACACGGCGATCAATTCCACCGTATAGATGCGGTCGCGAATGCGCTCGCTCTTGATGGCGCAGACGCTGGAGACCACCGCGCCAAGCAGCGGCACGGACAGAAGAAGTGCAGCAATCACGTTTTTCACCTCACATTCCGGCGATGGCGCGCAGCGCGTCGGCCAGGGGCTGGGAACACGCGCCCAGCAGGAGCACGGCGCAGAGCAGCAGGCCCAGCGGAACCAGCATGCGAAGGCCGGGATCGCAGCGGTCCGGAAGCTCCGGCCCTGCAGCCTCATCCAGCGGCATGAAGAACGCGGGCAGCGCCACCGACAGGCTGTAGATGGCCGTCAGTACCGAGGAGATCAGCAGCGCGGCTACGCCTGCCACGCCCCAGCCGTTCCCCATTTCCAGCGAAGCCGTGGCCAGGTAGTACTTGCTGATGAAGCCACACAGCGGGGGAATGCCCATCAGCGCAATGGCGGCGACGGTGAAGGCCGCAAACACCAGCGGCATGCGCTTTGCCAGACCCTGCATCTGCCGGGTCTGGGTGCGCCCGGTCTGCACCATCACCGCGCCGATGCAGAAGAACAGCGTGATCTTCATAAGTCCATGACAGACCATGTGCATCAGCGAGCCGACCTGTCCGGCGGGGGTCATGATGGACGCGCCCAGCAGCATGTAGCCCAGGTTGCTCACCGTGGAGTAGGCCAGCTTGCGCTTGACGTGGCGCTCGCGCACGGCCATCACCGCGCCGAAGAGGATCGTCAGTATGCTGAAGATCAGCGCCACAGTCTGGGCCCAGCTTCCGTGAAGCGCCGCGCCAAAGACGTTGCAGACCATGCGCAGCACCGCGTACACGCCCGCGTTGACCACCGCCACCGCGTGCAGCAGCGCCGTGACCGGGGTGGGTGCGGCGCAGGCCCGGGGCAGCCAGGCGCTCAGCGGAAACACCGCCGCCTTCACGCCGAAGCCGAAGAAGCACGCCAGAAATGCCGCGCACATGAGGTTCTTGGGCATGCCGGAAAGATCCAGCCCGCCCAACTGGAAATCGCCGCTTGCGTACTGGGAGACCACGATCAGCGCGGCGAAGGCGAAGGCGGCGCAGCCGATGGAGTAGCGGATGTAGGCGCGCGCCGCGCGGATGGAGGGTGCGTCCTTCTTGTGCCACACCAGCGGCAGTGTGATCAGAGTGATGCACTCGAAGAGCACGTAGAGCGTGAACATGTTGCGCGCGCAGCAGTAGAGGATCATCACGCCGAAGGTCATGGTGTAAAAGGCGAAGAAGCTGTCCTCGCGCTCCTCGTGCTGCATGTATTCCGAGGCGTACAGCGCAGCCAGCGGCCAGAGGAAGGCCATCAGGCCCAGGAACACCCGACCCATGCCGTCCAGGCCGAAGCTCAGGCGGTACGCGCGGGAGAAGGCGATGAGCGTGACCTCCTCCGTGCCGCGCAGGATCAGCCGCAACACCAACAGCGAGGTCAGAATCGTCACGCCCTCCACCCACGCGGTGCGCCCCTTGCGGGACTTGAACCGCAGCGCCGGGATCAGCGCGCCGCCCAGCAGCGGAAGCAAAGATGCAATCAGCATAGTTTCATTCCTTCAAACGTCATCAGAAGATCAGACTGGCGATGGCCTGAGCGTAATTCACCAGCGCGCCGGGGAACGCGCCCACCAGCACCACCAGAGATGCCAGGATCAGCATGGGAATCCACATGGCCTTGGGAGCCTCGTGGCCCTCGATGCGGGGTGCGTCGCCGGGGAAGTAGCCGTGGATCGTCACCGGAAGCAGGTAGCCGGCGGTCATCAGCGCGCTGCACAGCAGCACCGCCGGGCCGATCCAGCAGGCGGCGCTGCCCAGATTCAGCGCGCCCTGGGCCAGATACCACTTGCTGACGAAGCCGCCCGTGGGCGGAATGCCGATCAGGCCCAGCGAGGCCACGGTGAACATGCACAGCGTGATGGGCATGATCTTGCCGATGCCCAGGTACTCGTCCGCGCGGGTCTTGCCCGTCTCATGGATGAACGCGCCCGCAGAGAGGAACAGCGTGTTTTTGATCAGCGAGTGGCAGCAGATGTGCAGCATCGCGCCCACGAAGCCCAGCGGGGTCAGGGTGGACAGGCCGAAGAGGATGTAGCTGACCTGGGAGACGGAGGAGTAGGCCAGGCGCTTCTTGAACAGCTTCTCGCGAAGCGCAAGGAGAGACCCCATGAACACGGTGATCAGGGTCAATACCATGAAGGCGGTCTGCACCCAGGTTCCCCGGATGAAGTCCGGGCCAACCAGGAAGAACAGCACGCGAATCACGCCCAGCACGCCCATCTTGGTAATCACGCCGGAGAGCACCGCGCTGGCCGGAGCCGGAGCCACCGGATGGGCCGTGGGCAGCCATGCGTGCATGGGGAACATGCCGGCCTTCACGCCGAAGCCCACCAGCATGGCAAACACGATGGCGCGCAGCAGGTTTTCATGCCCCGCGACCTTCGCCGCATCCAGCACGCCGCCGGGGGTGAAGGTAAGGCTGGTGCCGTAGTGCATCAGGAAGAAGATGCCCAGCAGCGCGGCGCTTGCGCCGAAGACCGAGTAGATCAGGTACTTGACACCCGCCGCGACGGCCTCCTTCTCCATGGTGTGCATCACCAGGGGCAGGGTGATCAGGGTCATCATCTCATAGAACATGTACATGGTCACGGCGTTGGCGCTCATGCTCAGGCCCATCAGCACGCCGTAGGTGCCCACGTAGAAGCAGTTGAAGCGGCGGTAGTTGGGGTCGTGGGCGTTGTAGGCCGTGGCGTAAATCCCCACCAGCACCCACACCACGGAGATGAACGCCATGTAGAAGCGGGCCACGCCGTCGGTGCGCAGCTGGATGGCGATGGTATCGGTCAGCCGCCACAGAGTCAGGCTCGTATCGCCCTTCAGCGCCGCCGCCAGCGCGCACAGCGCGGAGATGGCCAGCGCGCCGATGGCGAAGCCGTCCGTCAGCCTGCGATTGTCTCGGGGCAGCGCCCAGATCAGCAGCGCAGCCGCGATGGGAAGAATCAGGGGAAGGATCAGCAGCATGGGAAATTCCTCCTTGTGCTCATAGCAGATGGGACACGCCGGTCTCAATGATGGACATCACCCGGGGCGCGAACACGCCCAGCGCCACGATCAGCAGCGCAAAGACCGCGAGCGCGGCGGTGCTGACCTTCGGATGGTTCAGGCGGGTGTGGTACTCGTGGGTGGGCTTCATGTAGAGCGTGACCACGGTGATCAGAAAGTAGGCTGCATTCAGCGCGGTGCTGACCGCCAGCACGATCAGGGCGATGAGCGCGTTGGTGCTGTCCACGCCCATGCACGCGTCGGCCAGATACAGCTTCGATGCGAAGCCGCCCAGAATGGGAATGCCCACGATGGAGCAGGCCGCGATGCTGAACACCGCGCCGGAGATGGGCGCGCGATAGCCCGCGCCGCGCAGCTCATGGAAGGTTGCGTCGCCGTCGGACGCGCCGATGAGCCGGTCGCCGGAGAGGAAGAGCACCGCCTTGGCCAGGGCGTGGGCGATGATGTGGAACACCGCCGCAGCAATGCCCGCGCGGGTGCCCAGCGCGATGCCCAAGTAGATATAGCCGATCTGGGCCACCGACGAATAGGCGATCATGCGCCTGAGCTTCTTCTCCAGAATCGCGTCGATGGAGCCGAGGATGATGCCCACCGCCGAGAACACCAGCAGCACGGTCTGGATGTGGGTCTCGCGGAACACCGCCGGATCAAACACGCGAATCACGAACTTGATGTACAGGAAGATGTAGGCCTTGGACACCAGGCTGGCCAGCATGGCGCTGGAGGACGGCGTTGCGGAGGCGTATGCGTCCGGCAGCCAGGTGTGGAAGGGGTAGAGCGCGCTCTTAACCGCCAGGCCGATGGTGATCAGCGCCATGGACAGCGTCAGCGGCCGGAGGTACGCGCCGGTGGCGGACAGCCGCATGACCTCGTCGTGGATGTCCTCCATCAGCAGGTGTCCGGTCAGGCAGTAGAGAATCGAAACGCCCAGCAGGAACAGGCCGCTGCCCAGCAGGTTCATGATCATGTACTTCGTGGCGGCGAACAGCGTGCGGCCACGGGTGCGGGCCAGCACCAGCGACGCGGCGGCGATGGTCATGATCTCGATGAACACGTAGGCGGTGAACACGTCGTTGGTGAACAGCTGCGCCATCATGCCGGCTTGCAGCAGCAGCACCATCACGGCGTACAGGCTCTGCCGCCGGGTCTCGATGTGGGCGCGGATGCGCTGGTAGCCGCCCAGCACGCAGAGGAAGAGGATCAGACAGAAGGTGACGGCCAGCACGGCCTCCAGCTCGCCCGCGCGCAGCTCATTGCCCACGGGCGCGCCGAACGCGCCCAGCGCATAGCGGAAGGAGCCGCCGCCGTTCTTCAGCAGGCTGACCAGCAGCGCACCTGATGCAAGCGTTCCCGCAGCGGGCACGATCAGCATCATGGCCCGGGCCTGCTTGGGCTTCAGCACGGCGGTAACGGAGGACAGCAGCAGCGGCCCCCACACCAGAAAGAAGGGTATGTTCTGCCACCAGCTCAATGCGCATTCGCCTCCCTTGCAAGAAGTGCGATGCGGTCGATGTCCAGCGTGTGGTAGCGCCGGTACAGCCGCACCGTGAGCGCCAGCATGATCGCCGTGACGCTCACCGAGACCACGATGCCCGTGAGCACCAGGCCCGCCGGGAGGGGATTGACGTACATGCCGACCTCCAGCGGCGCGCTCTCACTCGCGATGATGGGCGCGACGCGGCCGTCGATGTAGCCGTAGGAGGCCAGGAACAGGTAGATGGCGCTGTCCATCATGGAAAAGCCGATGATCTTTTTCATCATGTTCCGGTTGAGCAGCAGGTTGGTGAAGCCGATGCCGAACAGGATCAGCGCGGCGATTTCCTCAAAGTGCTCCATGAGCTTGACGGTCATTTACAGATCCCCCTTCCGGAACAGGGTAAAGAGCGCGTACATGGTACAGGCCACCACCAGGCCCACGGCGATGTTCAGCGGCATCATCAGTCCTCCCGAGAGGATCGCGCCGAACCTTCCGGCGGAGATGCCGTTTGCAATGCCGTTTGCGCCGGTGAAGAACACGTAGCCCTTGCTCAGCGCGTAGAACACCAGCGCGGCGGTGGTTGCCGCGCGGAAGGTCTTGAAGGTGAAGAAACGCTCGGCGTTTTTAAAGCCGAAGGCGCAGAGGAACAGGATCATGCCCGCGCCCAGCACCGCGCCGCCGGAGAAGCCTCCGCCGGGGGAGAGGTGGCCGTTGAGCAATATGTATGCGCCGAACACAATCAGCAGCGGAACCAGCACCCGCGCGCCGCCCTGCAAAATGGGATCGTGCCGGGGCTCGAAGTGACGGTCGTCCGACTCCGCCGCCATGCGCATGCGCAGGGAATCGGGATCGTCGCCCTGGGGCAGGTGCAGCAGAAGCAGCACCGTGCAGGCCGCGATGAACAGCACGTGGGATTCGCCCAGCGTGTCGAAACCGCGGAAGTCCAGGATGATTCCGGAGATGATATTCACCGCGCCGGTATGCTCCAGGCCCTCCTCCACATAGAAGCGGGAAACCTCGTTGTCCACCAGCGCATCCGCGCCGCCGAACTGGGGCAGATCCAGCGCCGTGTAGATCAGCAGCGCGCTCAGGCCCACGCACACCAGCACTGCCACCGCGCAGTAGATTCCGCGCAGCAGGCGCTCGCCGCGGGTGTGGCTCCAGCGGGAGATGCGCTCGTAGGTCATCTCCTCCCGGGGATGGGGCTGGGCGAAGGGATCCTCCCGCTCAGGCTCCTCGGGCGCGACCAGATCGGCGCACATGCGCGCATCCAGCGGCTCCCCGCCCTCGTCAATCCATCTGCGAAAGTCACTTGCGGCCATCGTGCTCATCCCCCCGCGTCTTGATTGCGTGCAGCTTCTTGAGGGCCACGAACATCAAAAGCGTGGTCACGCCCGCGCCCACGGCGGCCTCGGTGATGGCCAGATCCGGCGAGCGCAGCAGAATCCACACCACCGACATGGCGGTGCTCTGGGCCATGAAGATGATGATGGAGGTCAAAAGATCCTTCGTCAGGCTCACCGCCACCGCACAGATCAGGATAAATACCAGCAGCAGTACGCTCAGCGCTTCCATACAGACACCTCCCGCTCCAGTTCTTCATTGGTGACCAGCTCCAGCCGCCCGATCAGATGGGACGCGACCGGCGAGGCCATCCAGAACAGCAGCACCAGAACCAGCAGCTTCAGCGACAGCATGTTGATGCCGTTCGCCACGGCCAGACCCAGCAGCATCAGAAAGATGCCCATGGTATCGCCCATGGCGGCGGCGTGCATGCGGTTGAGCACGTAGCGGAAGCGGAACACGCCCACCACCGCCGAGATCTCAAAGATCAGGCCCAGCAGCATCAGCAGCGCGCACAGGATAAAGCGCAGCGTTTCAACGTTCATTTTCGTCCCCCTCCTTCGCCTTCCGGGCGAGATACACGCCGATGTAGATCTTCGCCAGCACCACCACCGCCAGGAAGCTGAGCATGGCGTAGATGATGGCGATGTCCACCAGATAGCCCTCGCCCAGCATCAGCGCGAGGATGGCAATCATCATGATCACGATGGTGCCGATCATGTTGATACCCACCACCCGGTCGGCGATGCGCGGGCCCAGGATGGCGCGCAGCAGGCAGAGAAACAGCAGTACGCCCAGCACCGCCAGCGCGATGGTGAACAGCAGATTGTACGCCTCCGTCATTTTGCACCCTCCATTTTCGCGATCCGAACCTCCATGTCGCTGCCCTCCAGGCTGCCCGCGTCGCACTTGTCCAGGCAGTGCACGGTCAGCTCGCCCTCCTTCAGCAGAAGGGTGATGGTGCCGGGGGTCAGCGTGATCGAATTGGCCAGCAGCACCTGCGTCCACTCGTGCGCAAGCGGCGTGCGGAAGGTCACGATGGCCGGCTCCACCTCATGCCGGGAATACACCCGGCGCAGCGTGGTCAGGTTCGCCTTCGCGATCTCCTTCAAAAGGTACAGGCCGTAGAGCAGCAGTCGGGGCAGCAGGCGCAGAAAATCCTTCTCGCGCTTCAGGCTCCACCCGGCGTAGCGGCAGGCGAACAGCAGCGCCAGACCCGCCACAGCCGCGCCGAACAGCGCGATCTCCAGCGTCAGCCTGCCGTTGAGCAGCACAAAGAACAACCACAAAAGTATAAACAAGGTATCAGCTCCCTCCCGGCGCACGCACCGGGCCCAAATTTCCCACGGTACATCATCATAGTTTCCCTATGCAAAGAATGTCGCTCCGTTCCAAAGACATTTTGGTAAAAACTGATTTACATTTTTCCATCATGGCGACACAGAATTGTATAACAATGCCGCCTGCGGATGTTTCGCAGGCGGCAGATTGATTTTTGGATGTTCGCTGTGCGCTTACTTTGTCGTTTTCCCGTCCAGCTTGCAGGTGTTCTTCATGGCCACCGCGCAGGCGACGTCGCCCAGCACGTTGCAGCAGGTTGCGCCCATGTCGCAGAGGGTATTGATGGAGATGTACACGCCCATGATGCCGGCGGGCAGTCCCGCGATGGCGGACAGCGCGGCGAAGCAGGCGATGGCGCCGCCGGGTACGCCCGGGCAGCCGATGGACAGCAGGGTGTTGCTCAACATCACGGTGATCATCATGCCCAGCGTGACCTCCACGCCGCAGGCATTGGCGAAGAACACGATCATGAAGGACATGAGGATGGACACGGCGTCCATGTTGATGGTCGCGCCCAGGGGCAGCGCCAGCGAGGAGATCTCGTTGGGAACCTCCATGTCGTCCGCGCACTTCTTGCTGATGGGCAGGGTGGCGGAGGAGGAGCAGGTGCCGAAGGCGTTCAGCGCGGCGGGCAGCACCTTCTTGAAGAACTGGCCCATGGGATACTTGCCCATGCCCCTGACCACGACCAGGCCGTAGACGATGAGCACGTACAGCACGAAGGTGACGTACAGCGCCAGAAGCACGCCGCCCAGGGCGAGGATGGTGTCCAGGCCGTTGGCGTACATCACGGAGGAGATGGAGCAGAACACGCCGATGGGGGTGAAGTACATCACCACGGAGATGATCTTGATGGAGATGTCGTGAACGGCCTCCACGACCTTGACGAAGGGCGCGGCCTTCTCCTTCAGCGCCAGGCAGGTGATGCCCACGATGATGGCGAACACCAGCACCTGCAGCATGTCGCCGTTGACGAAGGAGGCGATGGGGTTGGCGGGGATCAGGTTCTTCACCGTGTCCAGCAGGCTGGTGAAGCGGGTGGCCTCCACGGTGGTCTCCATCATTTCGATGGTCACACCCTTGCCCAGGCCCAGCGCCTCGGGCAGGAACAGGCCCAAAAGAGATGCAAACAGCGTGGTGCCCACGAAGAACAGCACAGTCTGCAGGCCGATCTTGCCGGTCTTGGATACGCTGCCGATGCCCTTGATGCCCACGATCAGCGAGCAGAACACCAGCGGATAGATCATCATGCGCAGCGCGTTCATGTACAGCGAGCTGACCAGCTCGATGAACGGCAGCGCCCACTCGTAGCGGCCCGGCATGAACAGGCCGCAGACGATGCCCAGCACCAGACCGATGAAGATCCAGAGTGTGATGCGCGTGGATTTGTTCTTCTTCATTTGTATCCCCTCCATTGCTTTCCCTTGTTTTGCAAATAAAAACGCCCGCCTTCCTTAAGAAGACGAGCGGACTTGCCCGTGGTACCACTTCAATTCGTCTCAGCAGTCGCTGAAACCTCATTCCGGCATCCGTCAATGCCTCTCGCTGTAACGGGCGATCCCCGTCGTAACCTTAGCGCAATGCCTCGATACGCTGCTCCGGAGCCATCTTCACCCAACTCCGGATCGCGCCCTTTCAGCCGTCGGGCGCTCTCTGTGGAACCTCGGAAGGGTTACTCTTTCCTTCATCGCACGTGAATATATTCATATTATATACAACTTGCCTGCGGATGTCAAGCCGGAATAACCCATTTCAGCTTGTCAAAAAAGTCTTTTTGACAAGCTGGTGGACGGGGGAGCAAGCTCCCC